>NZ_JAMYNW010000028.1:0-90748 GCF_040319365.1 Mesorhizobium sp. M0923
ATCAAGCGGCTGCGACAGCGCCGTCAGACTGTCTGCCGCGCGCAAGTACGCCTTTATGCGATAGGGATTGTCGCCGCGCATAGACGCCCGTTGTGCGTATTCCCTCAAAAGACTGGCGACGGTCCTCGGATTGATTTTTGCCATGGCTTCAGCCAAACGGAGGCCGATCTCCGCAGGTTCCAATCAGGCAAGGCCATGAGCGCCGCGTTGCCCTTTAAATCCCGGCTTTACTGCCTCTTCACGTACGCTACAGATTGGGCAAGGATTGGTCAGCGCGACCCCATCCAGCCAGAGCTTTGGAGGCTGCGCGTTTCTTTAATTCAGGAGCATCGCCCACGTGGAAATGAGAGGGCGCATCTATTGTCTTCATCTCCGCCCACGTGATCGGTGCCGCGACAGGAGCGCCCGGACGTGATCTCGCGCTGTAGGGCATGATCGCGGTCGCCCCGCGCTGATTGCGTAGATAGTCCACAAAGATGCGACCCTTGCGGCGCGTCTTTGACAACACGGCCGTGAAATGGGCCGGATCGCTCCGGGCGACCGCCTGCGCCAGGCGAGACGCAAAGTCCTTCACCTCTGGCCACTCGGCGCCAGGGGTGAGCGGCGCGATGACGTGCACTCCTTTGCCTCCCGTCAACATCGGGAAAGTCGTAAGCCCCAGCGATTTAAGGATAGCGCGGAACTGAAAGGCAGCGGCGCTGACGGCCTCAAAATCGAGGCCTTCATCGGGGTCGAGGTCGAAAACGAGGCGGTCAGCCTTTTCGACATCCTCGATCCGAGCCCCCCATCCATGCAGCTCGATCGTTCCCATCTGGACGCAAGTCATCAGTCCGTCGGCATCGTCGACATAGAGATATGGTTCCTCGTGCCCGTCCTTCTCCGTGATGCCGACGTGGTGGACTTTGTCGCCAAAGCTGCCGGCGTCGTGTTTTTGGAAGAAGCACTTCTTCGCGCGGCCCTGTGGGCATCGAACCAGACTGATCGGCCGGCTGCCAACCCAAGGAAGCATGATCGCCGCGACCGCTGCGTAATGGTCGGCGAGCTGTCCCTTGGTGATGTTGGACTCCGGATAGATGACGCGGTCACGGTTACTTATCGCGATGGCGGTTGTCGCAGACGCGGCGAGATCGGCTGCATGACGTTCAGTCTCGAGCACGACCGCCTCCGGCTTCTTGTCTTCGCGGAGACCAAGATAGCTCGGATGTCGTAACGTCCCTTCATTTGTCATTTCGGTGAAGGCAATCTCAGCGACCAGTTTCGGACGGAGCCAGTGTGCGCCGCGCACTTCGGCGCGTGGTGCGTCGACGGTGGCGGCCTTCTGCTCAAGCGGCGCCATGATCTTCAAGAGACGAAGAAGTTCAGCGGTATCGAAGCCGGTGCCGACTTTCCCGGCGTAACGCAGCTTGCCGCGGTCATGAACGCCAAGGATCAAGGACCGAAACGCGCGGACCTTGTCGGACGGCGTCCAGCCGACAATCACAAATTCCTGCCGCCTGATGCATTTGATCTTCAGCCAGCTTGCGCCGCGGGCCGCCACATAACTCGAATCCGCGAGCTTTGAGATGACGCCCTCAAGGCCGGCTGCGCAGAAGCGATCGAGCAGCTCTTCTCCGCGGCCGAGGATATGGTCGGAGTAACGAAGGACGGGATCTTTCGCAGGCAAGATCGCCTCCAGCTTCGCCTTGCGCTCAACAAGAGGAAGCCTTGTCAGATCTTCGCCGTCGAGCTGCAGCAGATCGAACGCATAAAAGTCGATAGTCGCCGGGGCACCCTTCAATGCATTTTGAAGCGCTTGGAAGTTAGATCTTCCTTCCGCATCGACAACCGCGGCCTCGCCGTCAATCAGGGCGGAGCGCACCTTGAGCTTGCGAGCCTCGGAGAGGATCGAGGGAAAACGGCTAGACCAGTCCAGGCCAGATCGTGTGTAGGCTCGCGCCTCGCCACCGCCGACGGCAACGAGAATACGGTAGCCGTCGTATTTCATCTCATGGATCCAACGATCGCCGGCAGGGACCGTGTCCACGAGCGTTGCGAGCTGGACCGGCCGGAAAGCGGGCGGCGCTAAAGTGAGCTCGTCACGAGCGGGCGACTTCGCTTGACTAGCGCTCGACGCATTGATTGCCTTACGCGACGTTGGCTTGACCACTCTGACCTAAACCATACTCAGAGACGAAACAGCGTTATCCGCCGTCCAACGCGCGACTACTTCTTTAGTTTCGCTTCCGACCGTGTTGAGCTTTTCGCGATCATTGCCGACCCGCTTGATTAGCGCCTCGGACTGAGGCCGTGCTTCCTGCCTCCGGCCCTTCCATTCCCGATTTTCGCGCACAGCTCACAGGCGATAATCAAGAGCAGGAACGTGCCCTCAACGCCGCCACAGCGATATCCGCATAGCGCCGTCGGGTCAGCTCCACCTCCTCTATTGGAAGATCGTCAAGGATTCCTTCGCGGCGGTCGCGGAGCACGGTCTCTAGGAAGCACACCTTCAAGGAGTCACCGAGGTAAAGAACGCCAAAACCGGTTGGCGTAAAGACGGCGTCGAGGATCGCTGAACCGGCTCGGCGACTTCCCGTACCCCAATGGATCAGGATAGGTGCTCCAGTAGATCCGACCGAACGTCCGACCCCGCGGTATGGTCTCGATTTCGAGCTTTGCGGCTGCGAAATCGGGTGGAGGTGGAACGCCGGGCATTCAGTCGAAATCGCCCCTGGCCATGCCTTCCGCCGCGGCCAACACCGAGGCGTCATCACCTTGCTGAAGGGCTCGAAGGCCCGTCCGCCCATCGAGGGTGCCATGGCGCGACGCCAGAAACCGATAGACGGCCCAGGCACTGTTGCCCAACATGGCATGCAGCGCCGGCAATGCGCCGAAGGGACGACCGTCCTTGTCGAGTTGCCAGACAGGAAAGCGGAAACCGCGTTTGGCGCCATCGATCCCGAGCACCTGCCCGCTTTGCCGCTTGGCGTTGACCGTCACCCGCGATGTGCCGAGCAGCTTGGCAAAGGCATCCGCGCTCAGCATGCCCTCGCCGGCGACAATTTCGGCAACACGCTTGCGGCCACGCGCGCGCGCTCCGGCAAGAGCCGCCTCAAGTTCGGCATCGGGCATGCCCGTGTCCTCGACGGGAAAGGTGTCGTCTGAAGCGATCGGTTGCTCTTCGACTGGCGTGATCGTCTGCGCATCAGCCGCCGGATCGACCTCTACCCGGAACGATACGCGGTGGCCGATCTTCCGGCTGCGTGCGATCGCTTCCTGATAGCGTTCGAGCAATACCTTCTTGAAGTCTGCCTGTGCCGGAAGCTTTGTGGTGAAGCTCAGGGTGGCGACTCCCGCATGCGACGCGGACCCGCTATGATTGCTTGGTTTTGGAGCGGCCATGAAGAACCTCCTGCTGTCACCAATATGGTTACAGATCGCAAGTTCGTCAAGTTGGATAACTTCGTAAGGGAGAGAACCTTGCGTTGCGGACTACACAATTCCCCACGCTCGAAACCTTCCTCTGCCCGTCATCTCGCGCAGCCCGAGCTCGCCGACCAGATTGAGCGCCCCCTGTTTTGTCACTTTTAGCCGCTCCTGGATCATGCCTGCCGAGACGAGTGGCCGCGACAGCACGAGTTCGACCTCGGACAGTTTGGAGCTGGTGCGGCGGTCGCGGAGTTTTCGCTCCATCTGGCCTTTTGCCAGCACCAGCCGATCGTGTTCCTTCAGGCCGACCAGCGCGGCGTCGTGGATAGCATAAAGGCAGGCCAGCAACCGGTCCGACCGGTTGCGCGCCCGCCGCCGCTCGCGCGGGATGTTTTTGGCACCGAGATGCAAGCAGGCCAGATGGTTGGCGGCAAGGCCTTCCTGCCGCAGCAGCGCGGCAACAAGCAGCGGCCCGAGCCAAACTCCATGCTGAAGCACCTCGATGTCCGCCCAGGCTTCGAGCAGGATCGCCGCGCGCAACACCGCCGGCAACTCCCGCGTTTCCGCGATAACGTCCTGCCATTCGGCCAGCCGTTCTTCTTCATTCCAGTCAAGATCGTAGATCAGGCCGTTTTGCGGCTCCGGCCGGTGACGAAGTGACATCTCCTCTCTTCGAGCAGGCACGTCGGCGCCGCTCAGAATCTTCGACGAGCGTGCCAGGACAGCATCGATCTCGGCAAACTCCTCAGCCAGAAGCTCGTCCTCAATATCGTCCCGAACATCGGCTTCAACGACGCTGTTTCCACCCCCCTGCCCTTCCCGGTTTTTTTGTTCCGCCTCCGACATGGCGCCACCCCGGCCGGTCAGGGCCAAAAAACCGTCACGGCTGAGCGCCCAGTCCGGCTTCTGCGAAAAAATTCGCCGGCGGGTTCGCAGCACCGCATGGGCCCGGGTGAGCTCATGGGTCGGCGTCCGAATGTCCATATGGGCGTCGTGCAGGACCAGGTCCTCAAGATGGGCGAGCTCGCCCTCGATCCACAGCGCGGCGGCTGCGTCGGCGAAGTGCTGGCGCTCGACAAAACCGTCGCGGACGGGGGAACGCGCCAGTCGCTCATCAAGCCGCGCCAAAGCCTCGGTCGCCTTCGCGACGGGCGCGATGAGGGTGTCGAGGGACAAAAGACCGATGTCGTAAGCCATTGTTTTCATGATGCCTGATTCGCGTTAGTCAAGCTATCCGGCTGTTAAGTTGACTTGCAGGGGATTTTCTCTGGCGGCTTTTTCACTATCGATAATGACCTCTTATCGATACCTAATCGTTACACTCAGGCAGCCCAGTTCCAAGTTCGTTTGCTTTCTCCCTCCGAGCCCACGATGCGGCGATCCCTTCGCAGGTCAGAAGCAGCAACTGGTATACTGCTCGTTGCGCAAGCTCCGGCAAACTCGCAACCCGGGCGCCCCGCGGCGTGGTCGTTGCGCAGTTAAGATCATAGACGACCGCGCGACTTCCCCCTCGCGTGCTAGGCACCTGCGTCTTCCTTCATGCGCGCCAGATGCTCCACGGCAGATCTGTTCAGCGCACTTGTGCAGTGCCGTCCGTTCTCCCAGCCAGACGAGCGCTTCCTCACTGATCCAGTAATGTTTGGAATAGCGGGCCTTAACACAGTGAAGACGGTTGACGAGGAAAGCGAAACCGACGGGTGCGCGTAGGCCGTCTTCCATGATCGCGGAATTACCTGAATCACCAAGTTCGGTACTATCCACCGCGGCGGACCCCAACCCGCCCGGCCGGCGCCTATTCAGGCAAACTACCCCAACGCCCCCCCCAGCGGCGCCGGCCACCTTCCCCGCTAGGCGAGCGCTTCAGTTCCTCGGCAGCTTGTGGATCTCCAACCTGACCGGGCCGCCTCTGTCACAGCTCGTACAGAACAGGGCCCTTTCGACCGTGCTGAACAGCGCATCTTTGCCATAGCGTTGCCGTGAGCGCATCTCAGCGAGCAAGGCCGCTTCGTCAGTCATTCCGTCTTGGAACAATTGCAATAGCGTAGACGCGATTATCTCAGCGTCGCCCGAGCTTGCATCGTGGTTGCCGTCTGCGCATATCTCGTCGAACACTCGTTGGAGTAGCGCAAGATCATTCGGATAAAATGCGCTTGTGCCGACGTAACGCTTAAACATCTCACCTCACGAGGCGAGAGTACGACACCCTCTCAATCGCCGGCTGCCTAACAGTTGGCTGGCGACTTCATGACTGTAGGCTAACGCACCGAAATAGCGAATCTATTCGCCAACGTTTCGCACGAACATCCCCTCCTCCTTAGCAGCAGCCCCGAAGGCCTTACGGGCCTCCTCCGGAGTCGCCCGATCCTCGACGGCGCGTCGATGTATAGTTGTGCAGCCTTCCGCCACTTAGGTCCCATCTTGGTCCACTTCAGGAGTTCCTCGGCGGCACCCTCGACATTGTTAGACCCGTAGGTCGGTCGGTCTTGACGTACACTGGAGGGGAGAACCAATGGGTTGCCACGACACCTCCTACTCAGGGGAGAGATACATCTTGGCCTCCTTTGCGGCAGCCTCAAAGGCCTTTCGCACCACCTGAGGGTCAATCGAATCGCCCTCCAGATCTGACAGGCACAGCGTCACCGCCTTATGCCAGCAGGGTCCTCTCCGGGTCCACGTTTTGAGCTGCTCAAGGGCTGCCCTCGCATTGTTGCAGCCATGCCTGACACCGGTTTCAGTCTTCACGAACACCGGAGGGACGAACCAATGGGTTGCCATGATACCTCCTACTCAGGGGAGAGATACACGTTGGCCTCCTTGGCAGCCGCCTCGAAGGCTTCACGGACCTCTTGGGGGGAGGATTTGCCCTCGAATGCATCGACGCAGGATTGGACAGCCTTGGTCCACCTCGGGCCCTTTGTGTCCCACGCCATGAGTTCCTCGGCGGCTCCCTCGACGTGGCTGACCCCATGGCGAATGCCTGGACGTTTCGTCTTCACGTAGACCGGTGGAGAGAACCAGAAGGGACCCATGAGGATGAACTTAGAGCGGCAAGAGGCTGCTGACCAACCCAGTTGCAGCCTCCGCTGATAAGGGAACAACGCAGGCCCTCGCGGGTTTAGAACTCGCAGCGGTCGATTCTTCGTGGATGCACCCGCTGTCGGGCCCGTCGCTTTTCTCACGGGCGGCGGGCCCTCGTGGCTAGAGACTGACTTTGCAATCGAATTTAGCTATTTGCCGTTGGGGGGAAGTAACGTCCCCTCCTCCTTATCGGCAGCCAGGAATGCCTTACGGGCCTCCTCAGCTCCCATCTCGTCGAATATCACGGCCATGCAAACGCGCACCGCGAGGTCCCAGCAAGGCCCACGCTTGGTCCACTTCATCAGCTCCTCGCCGGCTTTCTCGGCGTTGTTGACGTTGCGGATGATCCCGGGACGCTCGGTCCTGACAGGGACCGGAGGGTTGAACCAGTGGAGAGCCATACGTCACTCTTTGTCGGCCCTATCAAGTTCCTCCAGCAAATACCTTTGCTCAGCCGGCAGCTCCCGTTCTACAGGCAGATTTAGCATGTTGCGAAGGTAATTGCGGATTACCTCTGAGGTGATCCACCGCCGCACAACTTCGGCAATAACCTTCTGTTTGGCTTTATCGATTTCAACCAGATTCGGGCCTACATCTTAAAAGGACCGAACTGCACCTCGAGCGGATTTGTTCCTTAAGGGGGCCAGAATGTTTGAGACAAAAATCTGGGCGGGTGATCGGATAACTGGCTCGCGCGAGGCCCCCCGCGCGCCCTGCGTTTCCCACTGGCGAGGCCCTAACAATCCCCGTCAGAGAAGTTGGAACCGCCAAGCTGCTGCCGTTTCGTCCGCGACGCCATCCACCATTACATGACCGATGCCCCGCGAGCAGCGCTCGATCCGCGCCTCGACGCGGTACACATCACGCAAGAGCGCCGGCGTGACGACATCTTCCGGCGTGCCGCAGGCGAACATCCGGCCCTCGGCGATAACGATGCATTTGTCGGCGAACCGGAGGTGTAATCAAGAATTATCTTTCAGAGCAATTCCAATGTACCGCTTTGGGGGAGAGCATTTCGGGTGATGACGGCTCACGCAAACTATTCGCTGCGCGACGAAATTCGGGACCATTGGTCCGATCGCGCCGAGACCTTCGACCTGCAGGTCGGTCACGAGATTTTTTCCGAGCAGGAGCGCGCCGCATGGGATGCGCTCATAAGCAAACACCTCGGACCCGGCGTCGGACGGGTGGCGTTGGATCTCGCCTGTGGGACGGGCGTGATTTCGCATCTGATTCACGATCTGGGGTTTGTGGTGGCGGACCTCGACCTGCTCAGAAGCCATGCTCGCCAAGGCACGCGCCAAGGCACAAAACCGCGGCGCCGGTATACGCTTCATCATAGGGGACGCCGAGCGGACGCTCGAGGACAAGGCGAGCTACGATGTCATCGCCACTCGTCACCTAGTCTGGACGCTGGTGGAGCCAAAGGCCGCGTTTGCCGAATGGTTCTCGCTGCTGAAGCCCGGCGGCAAGCTGCTGGTCATCGACGGCGATTTTGTCAGCCGCAACTGGGCGACGAGTTTGCGGGAACTTTGGGAGAAGCTCACAACCGGCAAGTCGCGGGTCGTGGACAATGACCTCGCCTCCATGGCCAGACGCCACCAGAGCATTCTTGCCGGTGTCTATTTCTCGGGCGGCGCACGGGCGGAAGAGATAGGGCGCCTGCTGGCCGAAGCCGGGTTCGATCAGCCCGTCGTCGTCTGGAAACTGGTTGCGATCCATCACGCCCAAGCTCAACAGATGAGTTGGCCCAAGGCGCTCGAACGCGCCACCCAGCACCGCTTCGCGATCTGCGCGACAAAGCCAAAGTAAACTCCTCGGCGCTGCCGGCGTCGGTCGCTCTAGTCAGGGTGGAACTTTAGGGATTTCTAATAATTGCCTGTGACCATTAGGCACGCTCCCTCCACTGCCCGCTGCAGATCGGGCCGCAACCCGATCGGGCCCGCGCTCTCCGCCAGAGGCGCGGGCTTCTTGGTTGCCTCGCGCTTTGCTAGCGTGTGGTGAAAGCAGGCTTCGCTACTGAAGCGTGAACTGCGGGACGCGAAGTTGGCCTCAAGCCGTTTCGTGAGCATTACGATGCCATCGGCCAACTGCATCTTGACGTAAAGCGGGCGCTGAACCTGCTCAACGAACGAACATTCGCGCCACCCCGCGAAATTTCGCCTCAGTCGAACTTGGCCGGGGACGAGAACGGCCGGTCGGCGTCTAGCACGAAGATGGCCAGCTCATCGAGATCGGTTGTGCCGGCGCTGAACACTTCTATCGGCGTGTCGGCCCCGTGTCCGGTCATGGTTGTGCCGGCTTCGGCATAGGTCACGCCGTAGGGCGTTCTCTGGCCGAGCTTGCCGGCCAGCACGTAGAAGGCCTCCGGTCCCGGATGTGTATGGATTTGCGACTTGGCGCCGGGCGCTCCACCGGCGCGGTTGACGCGCAGCAAATGCTCGCTCGCGCTGATCGGAGGAAGGGGCCCGATCTCGACGACCTTGGTTCCGTCGGGCGTGGAGCCATCCTTCGGTCCGAGCGTGAACAGCCAGACCTTGCCTGCGACCTCCGCCGCAAGCGAGGTCGGGCTTGCAGCGCCCTGGGCCTGCGCAAGCGTCGGGAAACTCTCCAGCCGCCAGTCATTGGCCGTGTGAAGCATCTGCGCGGCGAGGACGACTTGCGGCACGCGTCGTTGCAGGATTTCAGGGACGAAGGAACTACGGAATGAGCACCCGCGGTACGAACTTCTTGCACAAAAGGCTGAGCACGGCCTGCCTGAGAGCCATCTGCCTGCACAAAAGGTAGCATTGTCTTAGCTCCAGATGAACGTGAGGAAGAAACCGGCAATAGCAATTGCCGAGATGACATTGGGCCACCATACGGCATCGTGGGCCGGTTTGGCTGGCTTGTACCTGTGCCCCGTGCGGGGCAGCAGGTCCGGATCGTAGCGCACGTGGCGCTTGGGGTCGTATTTGATTGGCCGTTTCATCGCGGGCCTTGACCACCAGCAAGCTTAAGAGGAGGCGCTGTGCTGGCTGACCAAAAACTTGCGCTCAAGGCAACGGAATAGCATCATTCGAACGAACACTGTTCGTCATGACGAGGAGGGAAGTGAATGCTGTCGGCGGCGCTTTCAAAGCTCTTCCGCAACAGATAGGCGGGTCATTCAGAGGGCCGCATAGTCAGTGGCAGTGGTAGTCGCCTGTCTTGTGGTTCTTGTGACAACCATTGCTGTCGGTGCCGCCGCTGTGTGCATAGGCGCTGGTCGCAAAAGCCAAGGTCAAAGCCGCCAATACGGCCAGAATTGCACATTTCATTTTAGCCCTCCCTCAATTAATCTGCACCAAAGTATCTTTGCAGGAGAGGTCCAAGCAACTTGCCGGAGGCGCGCTAGATCGGGGGCCGGCGCCAAGATCGAAGAGATCACGCCGAAGGTGAAGAGCTAGCCGGTCAGCTTAGTGAAGTCGTGGCGGCGCGCGCGAACATGTGCCAGCAAATTCGTTTCATTGACGACCCCGGATTGAAAGAGAGTCAGCGTCGTCGAGGCCAGAATCTGACCGTCTATCGAGGTGCTGTACCATTTAGCGTCGGCGGTTATTTGGTCGACCACCCGCTGGCAGATCGCCCGATCTTCAGGTCTCAGGAACTGGCTTTGCGGTGCTCGTAGCATCTCGACGCCTTTAAAAAGGGGAGTTACTGTGCCTCCCACGCGACACCCATGCTGGTCGCAGACAATGGACCGTAAACGCATTCAGACGGAAAATTGCCATTCATTTGAGCGGTGCAAGCAAGGTCTTAGCGCTTCGCCCTAACGGGGACGGCCCAGCGGCTTGGTTGCGGGGGGACTGGCAGCTGGAGGCCGCTGGGCCTGACCAGCGAGCCTTCGGGGGTGCTCGCCTGGCTGGCGAATACATGCGCTCAAGCTAATGGAATCGAAACATGCGAACGAAGTACGTGGTGGAAATTCCGCTGTGTATAGCCATAAGGTGCCCCGGAATGGGTCAATGCGTCTGGCACCGCACTTGCAAGGTCAGTGTGGGGGAATGGGGCGGAGGCCCGTCGCTTCGCAAATGTAGCGGCGGGTCTTCTGCATAGAGGTCCCGTACCAGCCTGCGCACTGCCGTCCGTCTCGCATTCCTCATCGATCGCCCGGACCGGCAGATAGGCGTTGGTTTCCAGCACGATCTGAATGCGGTCGGATCTACTGATTTTCATTTCAGCCGCGATGGAGTTGAGAGCGTCCTCCGTTGCGGGCGCCGGAGACGTTTCTAAGCATTAATGCGGCGCGGCGCAGGATGACCTGCAGATCCGCGCGTGAGATGTCCGCGATGCGGTCGGCGGCGCTTTCAAGCTCTTCAGCGATAGATTGGCGGGGCATTCGACTAGCGCTGTTCAAGTTCGCTGACTCTAATCTCCAACGCTGCAATCTGCTGCGCCAACTCGCGGAGCAATTCCTGCTGACTATTATGGTTCTCGACCTCTCTGTCGTTAATGTAGTTGACACAGGCGGCCAAGCGCTCGCTGACGCCATTGAAATGGTCAGCTAAATCGCGCGCGATTCTGCTCGCACCTTGCATGCATGTGCTCTTGTCAAAGAGGCTGCTTCCTGCCGGAACTGCGGACAGAACCAGAATTGCCAAAGAGAATATCACCCGACTGCGCATCCCAAATCTCCCGCCTTCATTTCGCGCGAGACTTTCCCTTCCGAAAGAAAAACGCAAGCTCCGCCCGCCGGTGACCTAAGGGTTTAGTCCCGGCATTTGATGGAGAGGATCGAGCCTGAATCGTTTTGGCTCTTTTGTCCAGATTTTGCAGATGAATTCGTATGGTGTGAGTCCCTTCAGGGTCTTTAGCCTGCGTCCGAAGTTGTAGGCGCTGACGAAGTCTGCGAGATGGGCTTCGAGCTGCTGGTGACTGTCCTAGTGGAAGCGTCTGACGGTGGCTTCCTTGATGGTTCGGTTCATCCTTTCGACCTGTCCGTTGGTCCAGGGATGCTTCACCTTGGTCGTGCGATGCTCGATGCCGCTGTCCCGGCAGGTGCGCCCGAAGATGTGCTCCATGGCGGTGCGGTCCTGCTCGCGGTTTTTGAACTGGATACCGTTGTCGGTGAGGATCGTGTGGATTTTGTAGGGAACCGCCGGGGTGAGATGGCGCAGGAACTCGGCCGCGATCATTTTTGTGGCCCGCTTGTGCAGCTCGACATAGGCGAACTTGCTGGTCCGATCGATGGCCACGAAGAGGTATAGCTTGCCTTCGGCCGTCTGCACCTCGGCGATGTCGACGTGGAAATAGCCGATCGGATAGGTCTTGAACTTGATCTTGGCCGGCTTGTCGCCTTCGACTTCCGGCAGGCGACTGATCCCATGTCGCTGCAGGCAGTGATGCAGGGATGAACGCGTCAGGGTCGGAATCGTTGGCTGCAGTGCGTAGAGGCAATCATCGAGCGGCAGCAAGGTGTGCCGCCGGAAGGCGACGATCATTGCCTCTTCCTCGATCGTAAGCACCGTCGAGGAGGGGTTCCTCGGCCCCGTCGGCACATCGGCGACCGACGTCCGCCCCTTCCACTTGATGACCGTCTTCTGGTTGATCCCGTAGCGCTTCGCCAGCGCTCTCAGGCTCTCTTGACTATTTTGATTGCTCGACGGACTGCCTCTGTCGTCGTGGCGCTGCCGTGAAGAACCTGGCCCATAGTGCCTCCTTCGATTCGGAAGAAAAGAATGCACCATCAAAGCTCGGGATCAAACACTTAGGCCACCTTAAAGGCGACCACCCGCTGCCGGCCCTCTCCCGGGCTTTCAAGGGGGTGAGGCATGGTCAGCATCGTAGCTATACGCCCACTCGCATTTCCGGCAATTCCCGCTTCTTGAAATGGCAAAAGGACTTCGCTCCTTTCGACAAACCTGTGCTTCGCTACAAAGTATCGCGCATAGGCGAAGCGCGTCATGGATCGCGGTGTGCACGTTGCGGCTAGCAGCAGCGTCGCCGACCCCATCAGGGCCAGCAGCTTCAAATGGCTGCATGAACAGGCACCCAACCAATGCGCCAGAACAACGAATTGCCTCTTTCAACGGGAGCCATCCACAGAACACATCGCCAGTGAGCACGCTATAGGTCGCGGTCGCCAACGGCCTTATGGCTCGCATTGGTTGATTGGACCAGACGCCAACAGGTTGCCGGACCCTTCAAGCGCCATGCCTGATCTGACCGAACCCGCAAGTGTCAGGATGCTGTGAGCCAATCGCGGAGAGTGGTGGCACTTGCCGTAAGCTTCCTCTTCTGAATGAGAGTACACGCTGCTGACATGACCGGCGATGCAGTGTCAGAAACCCGCAAACTCGGCTGCCTTCCTTCTGAAGGCGGCCGGCGCCTCTGGGGGCGTGGGGTAAGAACGCTTGGCGGCGCCGGCCTGGCGGGTTGGGGTCCGCCACGTGAATAGTAGCGAGCTTGGCGTTTCAGGTAATTCCGCGATCGCGGAAGACGCGTCTACGCGTCCCCATCCGTTTTCGTCGATCTCCCGCCTTGGCAGCTAGGCGTTAGTTTCCAGCCACTCGCGCAACACGATCGTAATGAGACCCGATCCGCCGATTTCCATTTCGGCCGCTATGCACTACAAAGCGCCGCCCCCCGCAGGGGCGCGCTTGACGATAGCAGGACGAAGTGACTGGCGTTGATTCAATAACCGCGCGGTTTGGCCTTCGGCTCTGGCGAGCTTTCCGACGGGTTTGCAGCCAATTTTGCAGATCGCCGATCTTTTACCCACAGCGACTTTCTTCTTGCCAGTAAATCGTGGCGATCGCCTTCAGCGGTCGCTCGGCTATGCGTCGCAGCAATGGCATAGTCGGCTCTGTTGGTTCGATAGTCCTCTTCTTTTTGCACAGTCATCGTTTGCTCCCAGTTCGTGGCCCCTCTTTTGCCCTACCGGGGAAATTAACTGCCGGTGCATTCCGCGAGTCAATCGATTAAATAATGCACTCTGCAGTCGCGCCTACATCTCATTGTTTTCGATGATGCCGGCTAGCCGTCGGGCAGTTTGGGCGCGGGCGAAGGGGGACGTCTTGAGCCTCGCGCAGGCCCTACCATTCTCGCGTGGAATGGCTCTGGCTCGGCTTCGCGGTGGCTGCGGCGAGCACGTCGGCCGTGTATCGTGAGGCAGTTATTGGCGATGCGGCAATGGCGAATTAGTCAGGCAATGGCTGTGACCGGAAGCGCTCGCTTATGCGCTGTGCTGGAATGCACATGAAGTATGCGCGTGCGCGCCGCTTCGTCGATCTCTCGGCCTTCGAGGAAGTCGTCGATCTGATCGTACGAGACACCATATGCATCTTCGTCCGGCCGAAGCGGAACGAGGTTCTCCAGATCGGCGGTCGGGATCTTGTCAACAAGTTCACACGGAGCGCCCAGATGCGCTGCCAAAGCGCGAACCCTGCGCTTGTTCAACCCGGAAAGCGGAAGAATGTCGGCGGCACCATCGCCGAACTTGGTGAAGAAGCCCATCAATGCCTCAGCCGCATGGTCGGTGCCGATGACCAGCCCTCGGGTGGCGCCGGCGAGCGCGAACTGGGCGATCATGCGCTGACGCGCCTTAATGTTGCCAAGCAAGAAATCCTCGCGGCCGGCATCGCCGAGCTCGACACTGGCCAGCTTGATCGAATCCAGCATCGCGTCGGCAGCCGGCTTGATGTCGACCCGGTGCACTTCATCCGCTCCTATGGTGTCCAAAGCTCGCTGGGCGTCCTTCTCGTCCGCCTGAGTGCCGTACGGGAGACGAACCGCCACGAATCTTGCCTCGTATCCCGCCTTTCGCAGTTCCTCGACGGCCCGTTGAGCCAGAAGGGCCGCGGCGAGTGAATCCACTCCGCCGCTGATCCCCAGCACATACGCACTGAGGCCCGATGCACGAAGATAGGTGACGAGAAAGTCCACGCGCCGGCGCGCTTCCAGCGCGACATCGAAACTCGGAGTGACGCCAACCCGTCGATGATCATTTCCTGTTCCGTCATGCGCAGTGGTGCTCCTGATGTCACAACATTCCGTCCAGCCGCGCGGCCAGGAGGTCGGCGGTGGTCACCGTCTCGACCTGCATGCCGTAGCGGCTCTCATAGATCGCGAGCATGGCATCGTGGGTCGAGTCAGCTCCGGAACATACCGCATCAGCCACGATGACCACCCGGTAGCCGAGATCGATCGCCCCCATCACAGTGGCGAGCACGCAAACCTCCGTCTCCGCGCCTGACACGATGAGTGAATCAATGCCCGCAGACCGCAGGCGAGCATGCAGTGACCCGTGCCAAGCGGACATGACGGGTTTGTCCTCCAGCAAAGCGGGCGGCACGAACCGCGCCAGTTCCGGAACAAGATCAATCAGCTGAGGATCGAGCCGATCGCGGGTCATCGTCCCCCACTTGTGATAGTACCGCCGCCAGGCGCCGACTGCGTCGTCGGGAGATTGAGGGGGAATAAACCGGGTGAAGATCGTCCGCGCCGGATCAAGTTCGACGAGGGCGACGACATTGGGCAATACACGCTCCATCCACGGCGTGTGCCATTCAGTCGCCTCGGCAAACATCCGTTGCATGTCGACGCAGAGGTGAACCCAGCGCTCACGAAGCGGTCCAAACCGCAGGGCTTGGTCCAATTTCGTCAAGGCCCGACCGCCTCCCTGACAATGCTCTGCGCCTCGGACTTGTCCTGATGACCCACGATCTTCGCTTCCTTGCCTTCGGCGACTTGGCAGCCGACGAAGTAGTCCTCGATATTCTTGAGCTTGTTCAGTGGCATGTAGGCGAACTCATATGGTGGATGATCCTGGTGCAGCAGGAGCGGTGCCGCCAGGCGGTTGTTGCGTTTGGCGGTTCCCCGCTCGACACATCCGCCGCGATTCCTCCGAGGACGCGGCACCGCAGCAGTGAGCCCATCGGAAGATTGGGATCCGTAAGCAGCGACATTTTTCATTGGATCACCTTCGTCAGCTTGCGTCGAACCGAGAAGCCGAACGAAAAAGGCAACGCGAAACCCAAAGTGAGCAGTTTCTTGGCTCGCAACATCCTGGTCTCAGCATCGTGGGCGTTCTGCGTCCGGCCTTCTTGGGGCGTCTCAACCGCAAAGCTGTAGCCGCCGGCCGCGTAGAGAGAGATATTGTCGATTGACTCGTTCATTTCGGGATAATCCGGTTCGACCATCCGTGTTCCTCGTGGTTCAATTGAGCTCGATCCAGGCCGGCGCATGGTCGCTTGGCTTCTCCCACCCGCGAAGCTCGACATCCACGCCGGCATTACGCAGCCGGTCGGAAAGAGAGGGGCTCACCAGGAGATGGTCCATGCGCAGGCCGGAACTCCGATCGAAGCCGCCCCGGTAGGAGAAATTCCAATAGGTGTAGATGCCCTTCTCCGGATGGATGCGCCGGACGGCATCGATCCAGCCACCTTTGAGCATTTTGGCATAGGCCTGCCGGCTCTCCGGGAAATAGACCGCATCGCCCAGCCATCGCCTCGGCACCACGGCGTCGATTGGGGTTGGAACGACATTATAGTCGCCGCAGAGAACGCTTGGTGCCCCGTCGTCGAGCAAATGCTGGCCGTAGCTGATGAGACGATCGAACCAGCGCAGCTTGTAGTCGAACTTTGGGCCAGGCGCTGGATTGCCATTGGGCAGGTAGAGGCAGCCTACGACTATCCCATCTACCTCGGCCTCGATATAGCGGCTGTGGGTATCGTCTGGATCGCCCGGTAGGCCGCGTCGACGTTCCACCGGCTCGATTCGGCGAGCGAGGATTGCCACACCGTTAGAGGATTTCTGGCCGTGCCAGATGGCGCCGTAACCCGCCTCTCTGATCGCATCGACAGGGAACTTGTCGTCCGACGTCTTCAATTCCTGCAGGCAAATGATGTCGTAGTCGGTTTCGCCCAACCACTTCAGGAGCACAGGCAGCCGGCCGTTGACGCCGTTCACATTGAAGGTGGCGATGCGGGTCATGTGCATGCCCCCTCATGAGATACTGGCGGCGACCGGCGCGCAGGGGGGCGTGGCCTATCCCGTTGCGCTGAACCCTCAGCTCTTGGTATCGCCAACTTCGCCGGCATCCTGTGCGGCCGAGGTTCACTTCTTGCCCAGCTCGTCTTCGACCTTCTTGCGACTGTTGCCGAGCGACTTCGCCGCCGATTTGACGTCAGCTTTGCTGGCGCCGGTTTTGCCCGCCTCGTACTTCATTTCATGATCCTGCCCACCAGCGACCCTGGCACGGTCCTGATTGCGTCCACGTGTTGTTCCAGTGCTTGCCATTTCTTCCTCCGAGGATTGCCGTTCCAGTCCCAACAACGCAGCCGGACTCTTCCGGTTCAATCCTTCGACGCGCGGGCCATGGAACCGAATCCAGGCCGGGTTTGTTGAATCAGCCCATGTATTCGAGGCCCTCAGTCGACCAGGCGCTCACCGACGACGCCCCCGAGCTCGCCGCCAGCCTGCACGACTTGGCCGACCAGCTGCACACCCCCTGCCCGCCAGCCTGAGCGACCGCGTCGTGCGGCGCAGGCCACCGACCTCGGCCGGGTCGCCAGGGATACCTGGCACGGCGCCGCCACCGGCGACGCGACAATCCCCGCTGGCCTGGCTGGCGCCCTGGTCACCGATGCATCCGGCATCGGCGACGTGCGCGACCTGATCCACGAAGGCTGCGCCTATCTCGACGGCGCCGCCTATGACCCGGTCATCCTCGGCCTCGCCGCCGTCGGGCTCACCATCGCGGTCGTCACGGTGACCATCTCGGCGCCACCACGCCGGCACGCGTCGGGGCCACGGTTCTCAAGGCCGCCAGCAAGGGCGGCCGGCTGTCGAAGCCGCTGCGCGGCGAATTGGTGCGGCTCGCCGGCGACGCCGTCGATGGCGAGGCGCTGCGCGCCACGGTGACTCTCGCCAGGGCCGGCGATCTCGCCGCCGCCTGCGCCACGCTTACGGGCGTGCTGCGCCCTGCCCCGTTGGCCACCCTGCGCACAGCCGCCGCCGACCTCCTCGGCATCGTCGCCAAGGCGCAAGGCTACCGCGCCACGGCGGATGTTCTGAAGCTGTGGACATCCGCGGCGGACATGGGCCGGTTCACGCGCCTGTCGGCGCGGTTCGGCAGGGGTTCCGGGGCCTCCTCGCCGTGCTCGGCGCCTCGGCGCTGACGCTCGCCGGCCTGACCGTCACGCTCACCAGTTAGCTGGCTGGCCTCGGCCGTGGTGTGGGCCCTGCTCTACTTCAGCTGGCGGCTCCTGCGCCGGCTGGGGCGGTGAGCTACCCCGTGGGGGCTGTCTGCCTGGCTGTCTGCCCCCACACCCCGAGGATATTGTAGGACGGTTAGGATCCTGTTTTCGGAGGTGTCATGGCGCGGAGACGGGCTGGCAGGCGGGCGATCAGCTCGCCGATCGGCACGCCCGGCCGGGGGTCGCTAAGACTGGCACGCTGCATGGCCTCAAGGACGGGTGTGGGTCTCCGCATCGTCGACGCTCGAGCCGCCTTCAGCGGCCGGCACCTGACCACGCGCGCTGTCAGTCGGCTTCGCCGGCATGGAACAGGGCTGCACCAGGCGTACCCCAAGCCCCCGCCCAGCCTGGCGCGACGCGTGACCGCCCGCCGCGCCTCGCGCTCGGCGGGTTTGTCATTTCCGCCGCGGTGCCCTTTCCGCCTTGTAAGGGCGGTATCCAGCGACGAACATTTTCTCCACGCTGCTAAGGAGCGATATGACAATTCTTGCGGTTAACTTCCAAGCGATACCCGACTCCCCTCTCTGATCGGGGAATCACTTTACCAAATCAATGCGTTTCCACACAGGCTGGACCCAAGGCGGTCGCCATCAGTCAGCAGTAGACCTGCCCAAGCTCCGCCCGACCGAAGAATCCGTGTGTTGCGGCCGCCTTAACGCCGGATGTGAGCGCCGCATCTACCGCTCGCGACTTCGCCTACTACGCTCACTGCCGCGGGCTTTTCGACGGGCAACTCTAAGTTCGGCGAGCGTTGGCCTCCACCAGCCCCTGAAGCGTTCGGTCGGCCCGGCGGATAGCCGAGCGGGCCATGTGCTCACAAGTTCGGCCAGCGTAGCCGAACGCCACCTGCCCCAAACGAAGTCGCCGTTCGCAGGCATTGCGCGGGGGTAGAAGGCGGCTACGTCGGATAGCTCAACCAGTTCACCGGAAATTTCAGTGAAGACGACAATCCCGTACTGCTCGGTTGCGACAGCGCGGCCCAGAGTAGGTAGATCTTGAGCTGGCAGCGGATAGCGATGGCGCCGGCGTTCAGCAGCCCGCTTTTGTGCGGCTTTATATGCTTCGGTGTTCCTGGCGGCTGCTCGTCGCCGTTTCCTCTCCTCCGGTTCGGCATGCTGCGCAGCTTTTTCGATGCTTGGCCATCGGCGCCGTAGCTCTTCATATGAGCGGAACGGAACTCTCCAAGCCCGCAACTCATCGTCCCAACTCGCCCACGGAACAGCGCGCAATTCTTCAAGCACGGTCCTCGAATAGGAGGTGCGAATGCGGAGGTCGTCCGCGATCTCCAGATACTGGCTCGATATTGGGTCGAAGGCGAAGGCATCGCGTCCCTTGCTATCGTCATGGGGCGCCCGTAGCGCCGCCTCTTGCGCCAGCCAGCGGTCGATCCGCCGGGCCGCCGTCTTGCCGGGTACGAACCAGCTGCTGCGCTCGTCGCTCCATCTGGCACGCGGAAAGGTTTGCTGAAACCGCTCGATCGCCATTCGATCGAACGAAAAGCGGGCCTCGGCACCACGTGCATCCTTTTTCTGCGGCGCGGGACGAGCGTTGGATTCCGTCATTGTGCATCAACCGAGTTCGCTGCACGGAACGCAGCGCCGGCCCTAAAAGTTCACCAGCCTGACGGACTCCGCGGAATATGGCGCCTGAAGTGATCCCCGATGCTCGAGACCGGCGAAGTGAATCTTTTCCCACGCTCGGCGGTTAGGGAGAGCCGAGAGGATGACCAATGTCTAAACCAGATGGGAGAGCGGCTTGCGGCCGTGCGGCCGATAAAAGCTCGTTCGTGGCAACCGTGGTGCCGAGACGTTGGCTAGGCGGACGCAGTCACCTTTCCGGAGAGCCGGCAAGCCTACGCCGAAATGCTGGGTAACGGCTGGATTGATGCCGTCCGCCGCATCCCTCCACAGAAAGGCATCTACACGTATTGGAACTTCTCCTACCGGGGCGGTTATGATCGGAGTTCCGGCCTCCGGATGGATCATCTCCTCGTGAGCCCATCACTTTCGAACAGGTTACGTGATGCCGGCGTGGACGCTGATTTGCGAGGTTGGCAAAAGCCGAGTGATCATGCGCTCGCCTGGATAGAGCTCGACCTCTGCGGCAAATAGTTGAGTGATCCATTGTTCGGCTAGGCGTCTTCGCCGACTGCTGACAAAAATCCCTGCCGGGAATTTCGTTTCCTGCCCTTGATCCTCACGCTGCCTTTCTGACGGCCGCCCTGAACGGACGGTCGATGGTGAAGGCATCTGGACGGATGGCTGCCTCAACCTGGCTCCAGGTCACGGGATAAGCGATTGGGAAGCCAGGTCGCGCTCGTGGGGAGAAGGCGCCGACCGCCGTGTTGCCGCGCCCATTGCGGAGGTAATCGATGAAGATGCGGCCCTTTCGGGCTGCCGGTGCGGCGGAGAGCAGATAGCGGTCAGGATGAGCTTCAGCGAGGCGCTTGGCGAACGACCGGGCAAGGAGCCGGGCATTGTCGTGCGTGATCTTCGTCGCAAGTGGGGCCATCAGGTGAATTCCCTTGCCGCCCGTCACCTTCGGCCAGCTCTCCAGACCTTCTGGTTCCATGATGTCGCGGAGCGCTAGCGCGGTCCGGATGACCTCATCCCACTCGACCCCCTCACCCGGGTCGAGGTCCAGAACGATGCGGTCGGCATGCTCGATGTTATCAACGGTGGCATTCCAAGGATGCAGCTCTACAGCATCCATCTCGACCAGCCCTAGCAGGCCGGCAAGGTCGTCCACCCACACGCGCACACCTTCGCCACCCTCGCGCTTCTGAACGCGCAACTGATGCACTGCTGGCGGGATCTTCGGCAGCGCGCCCTTGTGGTAAAAGGTTGCGCCGAGAGCATGGCGGACCAGCTTCAGCGGTCGGTGGCCGAGATGGACGAGTGCGTGATCGGCAACCCTCTGCCAATAGCGCGCAAGCTCTTCTTTGGACGGCGAGACCGCCTCGGGCAGCAGTTGCAGGATGTTCTCGCTGGGAACGCCATATTCCCGGGCTGGCCCACGTCGCTTTGATGGCGCAGGAGGCTTGGCCGGGATCGCCACGAGGTCTTCTCGCAGACCCTTGAACACGGCTTCACGCAGCACGCCGCGATCTGTTACGCCACTGAATTGCACCTCGGCCAGCACGTCCGGTCTGACCCATGTCGCCTTCGGTTTCACGATCGGCTCTGACAGAGGTGATTTGTTGATGATCAGCGGGTCAAGCCGCTCTCGAACCAGTCGCGCAGCGCTCAAGGTGTAGCCGCTGCGAGCCTTCCCGGCATAGAGCAGTCGGTCGCCCTCGCGGCGGCCCATGTAAAGCGATGCGATACGGCGCGGGTGAGCGCCGAGCTTTTCCACGAAAGCGACAATGGGGAAGGTGTCGCTCTTGATGCACTTCACCTTGAGCCAACTGGTCTGGATACCCGAGCGGTACGTGGCATCGGTGCGCTTGGAGACAATCCCCTCCAAGCCCATTCGGCAGGCATGTTCAAACACGTCCGTGCCGCTCACCTCCAGATGCTCGGCATAGGTCAGTGTCGGCGCTGAGTTCTTAAGCAGCTTCTCTAGGGCTGCCTTGCGCCTCACCAGCGGCTGCTGTCGTAGATCGCGCCCGTTGAGGTGCAGCAGGTCGAACGCGTAGAAGATGAGCCTCGCCGAGTCTGGATTGCCCAACTCCCGTTCCAAGGCTTGGTAATCCGGCAGGCCGCTGTCGCCGAGAACGACAGCCTCCCCGTCGATGATCGCCGCCTTCACCGGCAAGCCCGCCGCTGTTTGAACAATTCGTCGGTATCGATGCGACCAGTCGTAGCCACGACGCGTGAAGGCCCGCGCTTTACTGCCCTCAATGATCAGCTCGGTGCGGTAGCCGTCGTATTTGATCTCGTGAAGCCATTCGCCGCCCTCGGGCGCATTCTCGACCAGCGTGGGCGACTGGAACTCAATGAAAGAGAGCTGGCCATCCCCAGCTTTGGAACTCATGGCATACTCCTGACCTTCCACCCAAACCTTGCGGCCAGTGAATAGGTTCCGCAACAGGGCTGGCCGGAGGAGCAAGGCCCCGAGCCGGTTTACCCGATCCTTGCTCGAACCGGGCGTGGTTGAGGGAACTCTTAGTTAAGCCGTCGCTTATGTACGAATGTCGCTCCATTGGTTCTCTCCGCCGGTCTCCGTAAGGACCACCCGTCCTGGCATTGCTTATCAGTGCAACAACGTCGAGGGAGCCGCCGAGCAACTGTTGCAGTGGACCAAGCGTGGCCCCAAGTGGCACAGCGCAGTGCAGCTCTGCATGGATGCCATGATCGATCAGGTGAAACCCGAAGTGGTCCGCAGGGCGTTTCTCGAAGCGGCCAAGGAAGAGGGAAACCTAGTGCCTCCTTAGCATCTGCGACCGAAAGCCCTACTCTTGGTCGGGCACGAACCTAACAAAGAGCATCGTCGGCTCTGCAGCGAGGCGGCGGTCGTAGAACTGGCAAGCGAGGATCATTGACTTGCCGACTACCGCTGCGCCTTCAGCGATAGTCAAGCTATCCGGCATTTAAGCTGACTTGCAGGGGATTTTCTCTGGCCTTCTCACTATCGATAATTACCTCTTATCGATAGCGATCAGACCAAGGCTTGACCAATCTGCGGAATCGGCGCTATCGTGGTGCAGAACCGTGTTTGTCGTGCATGGCTGGGCTCAGCGCGACGCGAGTCGCATAGCGCGCTACAGCACAGCAAGCTCCTACGAGGACAAAACAATGACCATCACGGTGAAAATTGGCGAGGCCAAAACCCACCTTTCGGAACTGCTCGCTAAGGTCGAGGCCGGTGAGGAGGTGATCATTTCGCGCGGCAACGATCCCATTGCCAAGCTGTCCCGCCTTCCCCAAAACCAGGATCTGGGCGCCTTGATCGAAGAGGTCCGCGCCGCGCGGGCCCACGCAAAACCTGTCACCACCGAGGAAATTCTGGCCTGGAAGCATGAAGGCCACCGTTACTGATGCGTCTCGTCCTGGACGCGTCCATAGCCGCGGCCTGGCTGCTGCCGGAGGAGCACAGCGCGGTCGCCGAGACCCTGGTTGCCGGCCTGACGGAGCGATCGCCCGTGCCGTCGCTGTTCTGGCACGAGGCGCGCAGTGTCGTGCTGATGGCCGAGCGGCGTAGCCGCATCGCCGCAGGCGAAGCGGCCACCGCCATGGCACGGCTGCGCCGATTGCCGCTGGAGGACGCCGGCGGCGGGTCGGACGGCGCGGTGCTGGCGCTAGCGGCCGCGCACGGTCTCAGTGCCTATGACGCCGCCTACCTTGCGCTGGCCATCGAAACCGAGTTGCCGCTGGCGACCCTCGATCGCAAGCTCGCCGTTGCCGCGGGCGGCAAGGGAGTCCGCATTTTCGGACCGCTCGCCAATGGCAACTGACCTCGTCGCTCGGCCACCTGGCAATGGTGTTCGACGCGCCGAGGCGCTCGACGCATTGGATTCGGTGCTGCCCTTCGACCGGCGCGATCTTTTGGCCGAAATCCTGACCGACGACGATGTCGCAACGCTGCGCCACCTGGCCAAAGAAGGCATCGGCGCAAACTCTCTCCGCGCGCTGGCCTCCGACCTTGGCTATCTCGAGGCATGGTCTTTTGCCGCCACCGGTTCTCCGCTGCCCTGGCCGGCGCCGGAAACGCTTTTGATCAAATTCGTCGCCCACCACCTGTGGGATTCTTCCCGGCGCGAGAGTGATCCGACCCATGGCATGCCGGCTGACATAGCGGCGTCGCTGGTAGCCCAGGGCCTGTTACGGGTGACAAAAAGACCGCATGCGCCGTCCACCGTGCGCCGGCGCCTGTCGAGCTGGTCCACCTTGACCAGATGGCGCGGACTTGTCGGAAACTTCAACGCGCCGGGGCTGCAGAGCGCCATCAGACTGGCGGTGCGCGCCGGCGCCCGGCCGCGGAACCGCAAGAGCAAGAAAGCGGTGACTGCTGACATTTTGACCGCCCTCCTGAAGGCCTGCGCCGGCGACCGCCTCGTCAACATGCGCGATCGCGCGCTGCTCATCACCGCCTTCGCCTCGGGCGGTCGCCGCCGCAGCGAGGTTTCTGACCTCCGCGTCGAACAGCTCATCGAAGAAGAGCCGGTGCCCGCGGATCGCAAGGATTCAGAGGGGCAAAAAATTCCCTGCCTAAAAATCCGGCTCGGCCGGACCAAGACGACACAGGCCGATGGCGACGCTTTCGTGCTGCTCGTCGGCCGGCCGGTGACGGTGCTGCGAGCGTGGCTCGAGCGCGCCGGCGTCACTGAAGGCGCCGTGTTTCGCGGCATCGACCGCTGGGGCAATCTCGAAGCGCGCGCCCTGACGCCGCAGGCCGTCAATCTGATCCTGAAGCGCCGCATCGCCGAGGCCGGGTTCGATCCGCAAGCCTTCTCCGCCCACGGCCTGCGCTCCGGCTATCTCACCGAAACCGCACGCCGCGGCATTCCGTTGCCCGAAGCCATGCAGCAGTCGCAGCATCGCTCTGTGCAGCAGGCCTCGAACTACTACAATGACGCGGAACGCACGCTCGGGCGGGCGGCGCGGATAATCGTCTGAGTCGCAGATCGATCCGACCCTTGCGGCGCGCCCAGAATCTCAAGAGTCGCCGCCGGCGATAGCCTGCCAAGACTGTGACTGTCACCCACGCTTGCCCTGGGCACCCGTAATGGAAATGATCGCGGGCGCTACCGTGACGAACAGGATATAAGGCTCTCTGGCAGCAAGCTGGTTGAGGGAAGCCCCACCGTCATGAAGCCAATGAACGAAGAGCACCTCGCGGTCCTACGCAGGCACATGGTCGAGATGATTGCAATCCATACCGACCTTGCAAGCGAAGAACTCGGCAAGGCGGCGCTCGATGAGCAGGTGATGGCAGCGATGCGGCGAGTGCCGCGGCATCTCTTCGTGCCAGCCTCGGTTGCAACTTATGCCTACCAGGACATGCCGCTGCCGATCGGCTTCGATAAAACCGTCTCGCAGCCTTTCATCGTCGCTCTCATGACCGATCTCCTCGCGCTGCAGCCGCACGAGGCGGTGCTCGAGATCGGCACCGGCCTGGGCTATCAAACCGCAATTCTCGCGGAGCTCGCCGGGCAAGTTTGGAGCGTCGAAATCATCGAGGAATTCGCAAGCCATGCCGAGGCTCTGCTGCAGGGCCTCGGCTTATCCAATGTCGGCATTCGTGTCGGAGACGGGTCGCGCGGCTGGCCTGAGCACGCCCCATACGACAAGATCCTGGTCACCGTGGCGGCTGGGCGGGCGCCGCCGGCCTTGCTTGAGCAGCTCAAGCCGGGGGGACGCCTGGTTCTGCCTGTGGGACCTGAAGATGTGCAGTTGCTGACGGTCATCGACAAGGATTCGGCAGGGCAACTGAAGACTCGCAAACTCATCCCGGTTCGGTTCAGCCGGCTCGAAACGGTCTAATGAGGTGCGACAACTGGCGCGACCGCGTTTCCGACCGTCAATCAGATGCCAGCCTTCCGCGTTTCTTCGCCCTTGGTGAACGCGAAGAAACGGTAGAGTCGAGGTGTGGCGCAATGGCGGTAGGTTGAACATATCTGTTTGCCGCCCCTTCGTCTTGTCCTGCCTTATTGATCCAACCTTGGCTCCGTTTCCACACCCCGCTCATCGAACCGGACCTGCAGATCTCCCGCATCCGGCTCTCGGACAAGTACTCACGCCTTCAGCCACGACACGCCACGTCCAAGTCGGGTCAGACGTACGAGCCCGAAGTGCTCGTAAAGATGCGAGTCTGGATAGGCTCCGCCCTTGCTTCGTGCAGGCTAGCTGCTGCTGAGCAATGATCTCACCACACTTCTGCAGGGCTTGGCGTAGATCGTCTCGCCGAAGCCGGAAGACTTGACCGCCTGATGCTTGCAATTCCTTGATCTGAACGCAGTCTACCTCATTCGAACAGACGAGGACAGTAGGCCATGCTGCCTCTACCGTGGGTGGTCCTTCTGTCAAACTCGTGCGGGAGAAATTATTGTAGGTTGTGCGGAAATTGAAGCAACATGCAAACACTGTTGCAGTTCATACACTCGCATCCCGTAGGGGGGACATTCTCGAAGGACGATTGGGGTAACAACGATTTTCTCGGTGTGGCCGCAAGAATTTACAAACCCCATTCGGTGATATGCCGCCAGGATGACAACAACGATGGGATATTCATCGTAAAATCGGGTTGGGCCCTCCTTTACCGCGGACTACTGGACGGAGAACGGCAGATCATCGACACTCCTCTGCGGGGGGACATTGTCGGGTTCCGTTCCGTGGACGGACCCCGTTTAGCGTCCCTGGCGTCCATAACCGAACTAGCTGTATATGAAATTTCCAGCAAGAAACTGGTAGAGGCCATCTTGTCGGAAGGCCGCCTCGGCAAGACTATCGCCTGCTCCCTGGCCCGCCTGAACGCCATCCTTGCCGAACATCTCATGAATGCCGGGCGCCGGAACGCGATGAGTCGCACCGCCCATTTCCTGCTCGAGTTGGAGGAGAGGCTCTCGATCGTTGGCCTATCGGCCCATGGAAGATATGAGTGTCCCCTTACCCAGCACGAATTGGCCGACATCCTGGGAATGACCACCGTTCACCTCAATCGGACGTTGAGGGAACTCCGCAAGGCCGATCTCGTCGCTTTCAAGACAGGCCATGTAGAGGTGATCAACCGCAAGAAGCTGGTCAAAACAGCCGGATTCGACAGCGAGTACCTCAGGTAAAGGTTATTACCTCTAGCTCGGGTTCAACCGTCTCTAGCGGGGCTTTCGCGTCGCCCCTGCGGCGCGGTGCTGGGCGCCAGCGCATAGGGCATCAGCAAAATTTCTGCTGGAAGACGACAGTGCGCTGTCGCTGGAGCAGTTCCACACGATGTTTTCCGGGCTGCTAGTGCGCGGCTGACCTGGCGGGGCCGCGGTTTATCTTGACGAGGGCAGCGGCAAAGGCCCGCTTATCATGATCGACGGCACCATGGCCTATCGCATGAGGAGAAGGTGCTGCCGAAATGCGTGTAAGCTGCCCATAAACTGCGGCAGATACAGCCGGGTGTTCTCGGACCTAAAGCGCTTGGCAACGGATGCCACGAACTGCGCCCTGGTCATGCCAATATCCACCTTCAGGAATTCTCGTCCACAATCGCGGGGAACTACCGATCCTCCCTCGAATGGCTGCTGGGCTTGGGGTTTGGCTGAGCGGTCCCATCCTGAGAATGGCATCATCGCCTACCCGGTTAGTCAACCTCGCAGAGCTATCCCACTCCTTGGCATTCCTTAAGCGGTCGGGAATCATTTCAACGGTTGGCACATGGCCAAAGAGATTGAATCTCGCCGGTGCCGCGCGTCACGATCGAACTCGCGGGAGCTTCAAGGCGGGGTGACGCGGTCTGAACACATGCCCCCAGGCGACCGTCGACGCGAAATTTTCTAAAAATTAACTTATGTTAGAGAACGCTTATAAATAGACGATAGGCTGCACAAGCTGTTCTCGGCTAGGGGCGAAGAACTGCTGAAAACTGCTGGGTGAGCCTCAGGCTTTCACAAGGGCGGGGTGCTCAATCACAAGCGCACTCAAACACACGGCAGCGTATTCAAGCTTTCAGATTGCGAAGAATGAGGGGGTTTTGGCAGCCGCAACGCGGCTTATATCCGAAAGATTGGGGATTGGCATGGGTTCCACAGCAGGGCGGCATAATTACACTTCGACCGATCGGCCAGGAGTCCTGTCCAGCGGAACGAAAAGCGTCCACGGCCAAGCAGGCAAAGGAAGCCTCCTCGTCCTGGACGGAAGGGCCCTGGACGGCGAGTGTCTCGCACTTGCCCTCGCGGACCACGAACTCGGCATGGAAATCGCGGCCATGGGTTCGATCGATGAATGGCGCGTGAAGAAGGGCTCGGTCCCTCGCCTCGCAGCCATACTCTTCAACCTTGGCGGCCGGAAGGTCACCGATCATGGGATCGCAGACGAGATTCGGCATATTTCGTCCGAATTCAAATCAGTTCCTGTGGTTATCCTGGCCGACACCGAAGATCTTGCACACATACTGACCGCTCTCGAATGCGGCGCACGCGGCTACATTCCGACCTCGGTCGGAATCGATGTCTGTGTCGAGGCTATAAACCTTGCGGCAGCGGGAGGCATCTTCGTCACTGCGAGCAGTGTCCTTTGCATGCGCCACCTGATAGGGTCGGACAGCCGCGACACCCAGCCTTTGAAAGGCATGTTCACGCTTAGGCAGGCCGAGGTCGCCCAGGCGCTCCGGCGCGGAAAAGCGAACAAGATCATCGCCTACGAACTGAACCTGCGAGAAAGCACCGTGAAGGTCCACATCCGAAACATCATGAAGAAGCTGAAGGCGACCAACCGCACGGAAGTCGCCTACAAGGTCAACGATCTCTTTGCGAGAATGAAGTCTTCCTGAAGCGTTCCCAAGCAATAAGACGGCCAGCCTCGAATGAATCCCGGCGCGCCGTCTTATTGAAAGTCGGGGGATCTCCGTTGCAGTGAATGGCATCCGGGAGCCGCCCGAGATACAGCGGCCCCCGCCCCGGTGGGGTTCGTTGCCCCGAGCTTTCTGATTGTATGCTGTAAGGAATCTTGGCGGGGTGCTCCGAAGCGCCCGGTTTCGTCGCGATGAACTTGCTCTGCAGTCCTCTGGAAAGCTGTTCCAAGGGCGCGGTGTCAGAGGCAGTGGTCCGCATGCGGCCGCAGAAGCTCTCGGCGCTTGACCCAACGGCAAGCCGGCTGGACATACCGTCCCGTGTTCCTGCAGGGCATTCAGGCGTGGAGTGCTCATCGCGCTCTCGTCGTCAGCTACACCCGCGACGAGGCGGCTGTCATGAAGATGATAGCGGCCGCCGACGGTGCGCTGGCGGTGATGAGCACGATCTCACTTCGGTTGCGGACCAAATAAGGCGACGGTGTCTGACAAACAAGCCTAGGTCCCGCCGAAAGGCTTCGGTGGGACCTGCACATACGGCGGCACACGAAGGCCTGGAGGACGACCGCTTGAAAGGGACATGCGCGACTTCCGCCAGCTCGGAAGCTGACCGCGATTCGGGTTAACTTCCTGCCGCTGAATCCGCGGATCCATCTGCAGTGTCAGGGAAAGTGTGCCTGGCCACCCATCTTACGGCTTCTTCGATCGTATCGAAATTCTTGTGCTGCCCGCTCAGCAGCCCGAAGCCTGTCTCGAGGAACCATTTGCCCTGCGTGGAGTAGGCTTCCTCGTCGATCTGAGTAAGGACCGCTACCAGTTGGTCCCATTTCCACACCAGAACCCCGGATTCCCCGCCCTCGACCGTTCCGATCCGGGCTTTCTTGAACGAAAATCCAGGAGCAATTTTTGTCATGCCCACTTTGATGAATCCCTCAACTTCAAAATGGAAAGTAAAAACGGGCGGCTTGCATGGTTAGTTCTGTACTGTCTTTCCTTGTAGATGTCTACTTGCCGGACCGCTGTAGACGAATTAGTTAGCAGATCGCCCGGTGAGTTCAAGGCCCACTCGATTTTTCGATGGTCTCCCCATTGGTTTTTTTGTGTGCAAACTGCTAAAGAATTTTGGCCTTCCGGAGCGTGAAAGCCTCGGCGAAATGCTCGGTGCCCGGCATTCCATTGCGCGCAATCTCGCTGATCGCGGAAGACGTTCCAGGTCAGTTGGTTGAACCTCCCGGTGGTCCTGATGGGTGTCGAACCTGGCCTGGATTAACACCACGTCGGGATGAACCCGTGATCTTGCATCCGTCAGCCGCTGCTTTATCGATCGGCTGTGGGCGGGGAAGTGGCTGTCTTCGAAATCCGCCACGGCAATCACAAAAGGCCGGTCGTGGTCCCGTTGGCGGGGTCCAGCGCAGCGCCCCGTTGCGATCCCGTCTCTACTGCACCCTCCTTACGCTACCATCGCCGGGGGTGATTTGAACCTACCCGTTCTTGATCGCGCAACCTCGTATCAGGGCGTAGCTTTGGAAAGTGCATCGTAGAAAGGTGTGGTTGCGGGACCTGAGACCATCTCAAAATTGCGGTTTTCAGCATCGGGATTTAATGTACTGGTAGCTCGTCGCATCGGTCGACCGGGGTCTCCTTCGTGCGGCAGCTAATGCAGCGTACAGGTCAGCAGCCCGAAGGTGATATTGTCAAGACGCGGAGGCGGTCACATCGGATGAGTGTTCTTGACAAGGTGGTACTCCTTTTGTGCTTCAAGTAGCTCTTGCGGATGGGGAGAAGGCTGAGTTACCGTCCTTTCGGTCCCTGACGGGCCAGTGCCAGGAGCGGACGTGAGCATACCATGGTTCATCGCCCAAACTGCAGCCTGGGTGCGGTTGCCGACCCGAATCTTTCGAAGGATGGCCTTCACGTGCACCTTCACCGTAGCCTCGGCGATGTTAATCTTGCGCGCGATTGTTTTGTTAGATTCCCCTCCGATCAAGCAACGTATAATACAATCTTCCCGAGTTGACAACATTGATGGTTCTCGATCAGTGTTCTCCATTGTAACAGCCACATTCGTAAACTCATGTACCGCATCATGTTTCAGACCATGTCTTATGTCTTGAATAAACGTCGAAGTTTCTGCAGGTAGCACCGTCTGACCTAGCATAACCAATTCGAGAGCTTTGATGAAGGTGTCGTGAGCGGCAACTTTTGTCAAATACGCGTCAGCTCCCGCACGAAGGGCTGAAACTATATCGTTCGGTCGACAGTGATCGGCTAGCGCAACGACATGGCTGGTCGGATAGATCCCTTTAAATTCTGAAATTTGTGCGAATCCAGCACCCGCATCAGTACCGTCGAGATCCATGATGAGCAAGATGGACCGGTGCTTGGGTAGGGGCTTCTGCAGAAGGTCGTGAACACAAGCCGCAGAGAAAAGAATGCGAAACTTTGCTGCATCGAGAATTAGAACAAGGCCCTCTCGGAGTAACTCGCTTTGGCTGACAAGCACTGTCATAAAAGACTTTGTGGTCACCAAGGATTTCGTTGTCATCATAGCCTCCCCTGACGCGATTGAGGTACGCGCGTCTCGCAAGGCGCTCCTCGCAAGTTTCTTTTTTGACCGTGTTACCTTACGCTAGGAAAACCCTAGACAAGAACACCCTCTTTAGGCGTAGGGTAGCTTCGTCGAGGGGTACCCCGGATTCTCAAGCCTGAGGTCTTGGTGAGGAGTGCGAGCCCCGGGTTTCAGCCGCTCCGGGCGGCAGCCAGCACCATCGTGGCGCCGCATGCGCGGACTGCGAGAGTTGTCGGGCTTGGTCTCCCTGGGGCGTGGGGGGTGCCGCCGGTCTGGCGCGGGGCGACGCGGCGTCTCAGGCGGGAGAACCGCGGGCCAGGGGCCGCGCCGCGACCAGCCGCGATTTTGGGATGACGGCGCAGGCCGGGAAGAAGGCGATCTTGACGCGGCGCGCGCTGATCCTGACCAGCGCCCGAGCTTCACCAGCTTGAGGAGCAACGTGCCACAGCTGGCGTGGCGACTGGGTGTGGGCCAGCGCGATGAGCCGCAGCGCGCACAACAGCACGGATACCTTCCGGGCATCGAAATGGGCGATGGTCTGCCGAGCCGCTCCTTGCGTTGCACCTGCGGTGAGCAATACAGGAGTTGCCTGGCGCGGCCCCTGGGGCGGCCCATATCGGGGCAGCGCTGCCGGGGAAGTCCCGTGGCTGAGGCCGAAATTCGAGCCTGGTGAGATCCGGCGAGAAATGATGAGGCGGGCCAGTTCTGCTATTGCTATCTTGATAGGGTTGCCAAGATTGCGGCTTCGTCGAGGTCGCCTCTTCATTCATCAGGCGAGTCAAGCCGTCGATCGGTCATTGACATAGCAGAATGATCGGGTTTGCGACTAGGAGCCGGAGATCGTGATCGGCTCGTTCTCCAGGGCCTGGACGACGAAGTTGGAGCCCAGCCATTCTGCGAACGCATGTTGGGGCCGCAGAGGGTTCGAGACGCCGCGTCGGACCACTTTTTCCTGCTCTTCGTTGCGTTCGATCGCCTTTGTCCCGTTTGCCATCAAAGAGGTTCTCCTTCAGCGCAGCAATCTGCTCATTGGACGGGTTCGCCGGAGGGGGTGTTTATCCGGAAGGAGTGCCAACAAAGGGACAGTTGTGCCGCTGGCGGTGAAGGGTCACGATAAGGCAGAGCCTTCCTCGTCGACCGATGCTCGCCAGTTCGGGACGGGCTGGCCACCAATAAAAGTGAAAGCCACGCGCCATGGCCATGGATGCAGAACACAATTCCGAGCCCGTCACTCCCTCGTCACAGGCGGCCCGCCGCAGGGGAATGAAGGCCGTCCTGCTTGTCTTGGGGGTCTCCGGGGTCGCCGTCCTGGGAGCGGGAGCGGTCAGAAACTGGGAACCCATCGAGGTTGTCTCCAGAGCCGTGGCGCAGAAGGTCGAGGATGCCTCGGTAGCCGTGGCGCAGAAGGTCGAGGATGTCTCCGGAACCGTGATGCGGAAGGTCGAGGATGCCTCCGGAACCGTGATACAGAAGGTCGAAGATACCTCCCGAGCCGTAATGGAGAAGGTCGAAGATGCCTCGGCAGCCATGGGGCAGAAGGTCAAGGACGCCTCCGCAGCCGTGGTGCGGAACGTCGAGGATGTCTCCGGAACCGTGGTGCAGAAGGTGTCTGCTGCTATCGATAGCTGGCAAGAACAACCGGTCCACGCCACGATCGAACCCTCCCGCGCCCGCGCGATCGTGTCGGGACCGGATACGTCGGCGGTGGCGCCGGTCGAACGGAGCGCAGCCCCTGCGGTCCCCACTAGTGCCGAGCCCCCCAAAACCCTCAGCATGGGACAGGATGCATCGGCCGCCGCGTTGGTCGAGCGGACCGTCGTCCCTGCCGTCCCCACCAGTGCCGAGCGCCCCAAAACCCTCAGCACGGCGCCAGGCATGCCAACCGGAGCCCTGTTCGGCGTCGGCGACCGCCTCAAGGTCGCATTCTACGAGCGCGTCGACGTCGAGGAAGACAAGTGGGGGGGCGCGTCCTCGGCCTTGCACGGCATCCTGCAGCGTCCGGAACTGAGCGGCGAATATATTGTCCAAGAGGACGGCACAATTTCCGTGCCCTTGCTTGGCTCCATTCCGGTCGCCAACCGGTCGACGCAACAGGTACAGGCCGACCTGGCGGAGATCTTCAATCAACTGCTGGGCCGCAAGGGGCTGGTCAACATCCTGCCGCTGGAGCGCCCGCCCATTTACGTGCTGGGGCCGGTCAAGAATCCAGGCTCGTTCAAGTACGCGCCCGGCATGACGATCCTGCACGCGATCGCGCTGGCCGGCGGACTCGACCGGGCGGAGAGCGAGCCGTGGCAGAAGATCGAAGCCGTGCGTGAGACCCAGAAGCGGAGCGGGGCGATCGATGCCATGTTGAAGTTGCTCGCGCGCGCGGCGGTGCTGAAGGCCGAGCGCGACGGTACGGCACCCGCTATCCCGCCCCAGTTGCTGGAACTGGCCGGCGCGACGGAAGCGGCTAACCTGGTCAACGACCAGAGCGACCGGCGCAAGGCCGTCGCCACGGCCCGCAAGGATCGCGAGCGCGCGAACCTGCGTGCGCTGGAGGCGGCCAAGCAAGATGTTGTCGCTTATGGGCGCATGGAGTCGCTCGACAAACTCGTCAAGCTGCGCCAGGAGCGCGTCAACAGCATGCGCACGCTGGTGGACCGCAAAGTTCTTAGCATGACGGTAATGGATCAGATCCAGAGTGAGTTGTCCGACGCAGAACAGCGTCGGCAGGACGCCCTCAACCAGTACGCGAGCGCCAAGCAGCGCCTCGCTTCGCTGGAGTCTGAGGTGTTGCGGACCCGGGCCGACCTCAGGGACGATATGGAGGTCGAGATCGAGACCGTGGAAAGCCAGATCGAGGCCAATGTGCGCGAGTTGAACGTCAGCGAAGGCGTCCTGTACACGTTGCCGGTGACCCGCGTCCAGTTTGCTAAGGACGCGAACAGCGCAACCTATCAAATCGTGCGGCAATCGGCAGCCGGGCCGGTCAGCATTGAGTCCGTCGGGATGACCCTGTTGCAGCCAGGTGACCTCGTCAACATCATCGTGGGCGAAAACGGGCCACGAGAGCCGGCCGGTTCGCCGGTCCCGACCTCGTCGCCGACCAGCGAGAGCTTGCCGGCCGCGTCCAACCCCAACGATGTCGAGCTTTCCCGCGTGGTGAGGGAGTAGAGGATCGGTCCGAATTGATGCCCGGCAAGGAGATTGGTCTGCATCACCGGTCTGTGTGGATGAACTCGTCGGGACGAAGTGGGAAGCCCGAAACGACCCCTCGCCGACAGCTTGAGCCGCTTCAGGAAACGAGCATGTCCGCCTCCCCTCAGGAGTTCGGATCATTGGCAAGGTGCAGTGAGATAACATCGAACGGGACACAGGTGCGTATCAAGCGGGATTGGTCAAAGATTTCGGAATTTTCGTCACGACGGCGCGCACGCTCGAGCGGATATTTGCGCTAGGCGGATACGCTTCCGGCGCTCGCAAGTCTTCCCTTCCAGCGACATGAAGTCTTCACCGAACAGGAAAACCCCGAGTGCTCCATGGACGAACAGCAGCTCGCAGCGAGGATACTCCTGGCATTCCCGCCGCAAGGCGCAAAGGATCAGGAAGATGGCTGTATGTCAGGACCTCTTGATGTCTCAGCCATCGGTGCGGAACCCTATCGGGTGGCTTCAGTAGAACAAGCCATGCGCCAGGATACTGTCATCGACGTTACCGTGGAGGCCTTGCCGGACATCGCGAGACTCGAGACCGTTTGGAGAGAGCTCGAAGCGCGAGCAACTCACTCGTTCTATCTGTCCTGGCTCTGGATCGGAACTTGGCTGCGGCATCTGCCGGGGGGCGCGCAACCACATGTTCTAATCGCTCGGACGTCAAGCAGGATCGTTGGATTGGCGATTATTTGCCGGCGGAGGGCGTGGAGTTTCGGGCGGCATGCGCGGGCGCGTTGGCTGCTCAATGAAACTGGAGATGTTCGTTTCGATCGATTGTTCATCGAGTACAATGATATTCTTGCGGAGCGATCCCTGGCCGATGCCACTCGAGTGGCATGCGTCGAGGCCTTGGCGCATCACTTGCACCACTCTGACCAACTGGTGCTCTCCGGAATTGAACCGGACTTCGAGTTGGCCGCTTGTCGCATTGCGGACCGAGCCGGGCTCCTTACCGAGGTGAAAGCAGAAGAGACGGCACGGTGGATCGATTTCGCCGAAGTCCGCCAGAAAGGCGGAAATTACCGCGCCACATTGGGCAGCAATACTCGACAGGCGGTAAGCCGTGCCATGCGACTATATGCGGAACGCGGCCCCATTGCGTTCCGGACTATGGAAATGACATCGGAGGCGCTCGCCGCGTTTGATTTGCTCGCCGAGCTTCATCAGGCGCGGTGGGGACGCAAGGGGGCTTTTGCCAATCCGAGCTTCCGTCGATTTCACGAGGAGCTCATTGCACGCGGAGCTCCCAGCGGGACGGTCCGCATCTCACGGACGTTGGCTGGGGACCAGACAATTGGGGTCCTGTACAATTTCGTGCATGACGGCCGTGTTTACAACTACCAAAGCGGCTTTCTGTATGAGCGCGACGGCCGGCTCAAGCCCGGGCTTATCAGCCATGTTCTGGCTATTGAGGACAGCATCCGACGCGGGGAGCGCGGCTACGATTTTCTGGCAGGCTTCTCCGGGCACAAGTCCCGCCTGGCCAATGCGGAGCATCCCATGAAGTGGATCGCAATAGGCAGAGACAATCCAGAGCGCCGCATTGAAGCCAAGCTGCGCGGTGCCAAGCGGGTGCTGGGGAGCATTGTTGCCCAGATGAAACAGGCCGCGGCTTGAGGCATCGGCCAAAAAAGGACCCCGCCACTCAATGTCAGTATTGTTAGCAGGTTCTTGGATATGTGGTCGGCGGGTGCGGACCTTCGGCAGGCGAGAATCAACGGGAGGTGCGCTTTGTATACGATGTGCGATGTGACCATTGTCGGTGCTGGCCCGTATGGACTGTCGGTAGCCGCACACTTGCGCGGACTGGGTATTGACTGCCGGATAATCGGCAGCCCCATGGAGAGTTGGAAAAGCAAGATGCCGAAAGGCATGCTGCTCAAGTCAGCTGGCTTTGCATCAAACCTTTCTGATCCCGAGCATGCTTTTACTCTTCGGCAATTCTGCCTCGAGCACGGCAGTCCCTATGACCATCTGGATCTTCCAATTCCGCTGGAAATATTCTCCGCCTACGGGTTGGCGTTCCAAAAACGCTGCGTGCCGGACGTGGAAGACGAGGAACTCGTTTCCTTGGTTCCGGCTCCAGAAGGATTCGATCTTCGCATGAAGAGCGGGCTATCCTTCAGGACCCGGAAGGTGGTGATTGCAACAGGCCTGACCTATTTCCGCCATATCCCCGAGCTGTTGTCCCGACTGCCCAGCGATAAGCTGTCGCATGCCGCTGACATTCACGACCTACAAAGATTCGGGGGGCAGCGCGTCGCGGTACTCGGAAGCGGAGCATCCGCAATTGATATAGCGGTGCTCTTGAACGAAGCGCGGGTCAACGTTCAGCTTATCTCGCGCAAGCCGGCCATCATTTACAGTGGTCGGTGGGGAGGCTCAGGCTCGCACCCGGGGCTACGCCGCCTGGCACATCCCGTTTCTGGAATCGGCCCGGGTTGGACACATCGACTATTCGCAGACTGGCCTTGGCTCTTTCGGTATTTCCCCGAGTACTATCGACTTGAAATGGCAGAAAAGTTTCCCTCGCCGTCCGGAGGGGAGTCAATGAAAGATCGGGCAGCAACCATTCCTTTGCTTGTGGGACGCTCGCCGCGAGAGGTGAGATTATCAGAGCACGGAGTACAATTGAAACTACTCTCCATGGACGGCAACGCTCACGTCGTCGAGGCAGATCATGTAATCGCGGCGACGGGATATAAGGCCGACGTGCGTCGTTTTCCTTTCTTAAGCTCTTCAGTTGTCGAACAGCTGCGTCTTGTCGGAAAAACTCCCAGGCTGTCCACGAATTTCGAGTCGTCCATCCCGGGATTGTATTTCGTCGGGCATGTATCGACTACGACGTTTGGACCGGTCATGCGTTTCGTGTTTGGCACCGGCTTCACCTCTCGCACGATATCAAGGCACCTAGCGAGCCTGCGCCCTAGGCCCTGGCGAGCGGGGCAGCATCGGCCCACTGTGCCGACAACTTCAGCCGGAAATGTGGACGCTCGCCTTGAACCAATCAAGGGAAGTCAGTCTTCTCGCTAGGATTGGGGCTATTATGCCTAGTCACGTGATAAATCCGCGGCAACACACTCTAGCAGCCGATGGCGCACCGACACCCGTGGTCTTAGGAGGAGGAATAAACGGCCTGTCCGCTGTACGCAGCTTGGCTCAAGCGGGACTTCGGCCGATTGTAGTAGTTGAGACAAGGTATGATGTGTCAGCTGTATCGCGGTATGCCCGAAGAGTTATTGTTTCGACATTTAACGGCGAAGAATTCGTGGAGGAACTAGTTAGATTGCGAGAAATAATGCCTCAGAAAGGTGTGATAATATTTGCCGATGACCGTCCACTTTTGACTGTGTCACGGTACCGTGACCGTGTGGCTCCCTGGTTCAGCTTCCAACTCCCACTCCACGAACTGCTGGTCGACTTAACGCTGAAGGAGCCATTTTTTCGTTTGGCCGAGCGCGGTGGCTTTCCGGTGCCAAGAACCCTCTTGGCGCAGAACCATGGTGACTTGATTGGCCTGCGTGACCTTCGGCCTCCGTTGTGCGTGAAGCCAAACAGCCGTTCCCCGGCGTATGATGGCTCGTTCAAGAAGGCCTATCGCATCGAAACCCAAGCCGATGCTCGGTTGCTCTGCGAGCGAGTGCTGGACGCGGTGGGGGAGGTGATTGTTCAGGAGTGGATTGAGGGGTCGAATGACTCCATCTACTTTTGCCTGTGCTATCTGCGCCCGGGTGCTTCGGTCGCCTTTACAGGCCGCAAAGGCCGTTCCTGGCCACCTCAAATCGGCGTAACCGCTAGTTGCTGGGCGGCGCCGGAAGTCGCCGAGGAATTGGAGGATCTGACAATCCGTTTCTTCCGATCAATCGGTTTGACAAACGGATTCGCCAGCATGGAATTCAAGCGCGACCAGCGTGACGGTGTATTTCGATTTGTTGAGCCAACCGTTGGCCGGATCGATGGGCAGGTGGAGATCTCCGCCCTCTGTGGCGTCAATCTCTGTCATGTCGGCTATTGCGACGCCGCCGGGCAGCCACACCCACCATTAGAGCTTGATCCGACGCACGTCTGGCGCGATGAATTCAGGGATTTCATCTCGGCCCGGCTCCTTGGCGCCGGCTGTTTCTATCCACCGAGTCATCGGATTCACAACGCCTACTGGCGCTGGGACGATCCAGGTCCGGCGCTACTGGAGTCAGCGAAAGCCGCGAAAGAAACGCTGCGCCGTGTGATCTGGCGGCCTTTAAAAACTGAACCGATATCAACGTACCGAAAAGAACAATCAGAGTTAAGGTGCTGATTGGCTCAGCATTATTCCGACTCGCGGGTCAACAAAGAGGCGATCGGCAAGAGCGCTCAAACGTGGGCATCCGCTGAAGGCCGCGGGATAGTTCGTTGCACGCGCGGCACGACGGCCCGCCTAAGTCCTCGACGCTGGCGAGTCCCATCGCGATGGCGCGCAGGCTCGCCGCTGCCAATTACAACATTCGGCCTGCTCCTGCGTTGGCTCGCAGAGCTTTTGCGTGCTTTGATCCGGACGTTCGTCAAGACCGGCGCAGATTGGCAACGCGCTTGAATGGGAGCTCAAGCGTTTCTTCAGAGACGACTATCGCTGCGCGACCTGTAATAGGCAATGATGTCCTTCGGTTTCATTGCACGTCCCGAACGCCGGCCAAGAAAATAGACTGCGCTCGCGCCGTCGGCTGCATACAAGGCGGTGCCTTATCCGGAAGGAGTGCCCACAAAGGGATAGTTGTGCCGCTGGCGGTGAAGGGTCACGATACGGCAGAGCCTTGCTCGTCGACCTGTGCCCGACCAGATCGGGACGGGATGGCCACCGATGGCCACCCTTGAAAGTGAAAGCCACATGCCCTGGCCATGGATGCAAAATACAATTCCGAGCCCATCACTCCCTCGTGACAGGCGGCCCGACGCAGGGGAGCCGTGGCGCAGAAGGTCCAGGATGTCTCCGGAGCCGTGGCGCAGAAGGTGTCTGCTGCTATCGACAGCTGGCAAGAACGACTGGTTCAAGCCATGGCCGAACCCTCCCGCGCGATCGTGTCGGGACCGGATGCGTCGGCCGTGGCGTTGGTCGAGCGGAGCGTCGTCCCTGCCCTCCCCACCAGTGCTGAGCGCCCCAAGAAACCTCAGCAAGGCGCCTGACGTGCCAACCGGAACCCTGTTCGGCGTCGTTGACCGCCTCAACTCGTCGCCGACCAGCGAGAGCTTGCCGGCCGCGTCCAACCCCAACGATGTCGAACCCTCCCGCGTGGTGAGGGAGTAGAGAGGATCGGCCGAATTGATGCCCGGCATAATTGGTCAGCAAGGTGATTGTTCTGCACGGAGACGCTCGGGGCTGGCCCAGGACTTCAACTGTCGGGCCGAGGCTTCCCTAGGGCCCTTTGCGCTGGGCCGCTCAGCTGCCGGGTGGACATCGCCAGCCGGTCGCCAGGGTCTCATCAGACTCGGCCCCAGGAAGCGGCCAGATCAAAGGGGGGCGTGTGTTGACAAAGCTGAAGCCTGACTATGTCGCGATCCAGCGGCGCTGCAAGGACACACGGCCGCCTGAGCGCCTGGTCGCGCACTACGAACTGGAACGCCGGCTCGCGGATCGGCTGCGGGCCGCCTCCCGCGACGAGCGCTCCCGAATCTATGCCGAGGTGTATTCGGAACTGTTCAACAGCCTGCCGGACCATCCGCAAAAAGCCGCCGTCGGCTCGCGCCCTAACCGGGTCGCGAAACAGGTCAGGGCCCTCAAGCCTTTAATGGGACGCGGCGAAGTGTACCTTGAGATCGGCTGCGGTGACGCCTCGCTGCCGTTCGCGCTATCCGGGAACACTCGTGAGGTGCTGGGCCTCGATGTCACGGACGCCTTGGTGGATTTCGCCGCCGCTCCGACCAATTTCCGCTTCCTGAAGACGGGCGGGGTCGATATCCCACTCGCGGACAACTCCGTCGATCTGGCCCATTCGGACCAGCTCATGGAGCACCTGCACGTGGAGGACGCCGAGGCCCAGCTCCGGGAGATCCACCGGGTGCTCAGGCCCGGCGGGCACTATGTGTGCACGACCCCGAGTGGCGTCACGGGGCCGCACGATATCTCGGTGTTTTTCGACGAGGTGGCGACGGGCATGCACATGCGGGAATACGACTACCGTTCATTGCGCACGCTGACGCTCCAGGCGGGCTTTCGCCGGATCGAGTTCCCGCTGGTGGTCACCGGATATTGGCTCGTCAAGCCGCCCTACCGACTCCTGCACGGCATCGAGCGGGCTCTGCAATGGCTTCCGGCTCGGTTGCGGCGCAATCAATTGGCCGGCGTCCTGATGGGAATCACGGCAGTCGCCACCAAATAACAGCGCTGGTGCGGGCGCGGCCAGGACCTCTAGGGCCTTGCCCGTCGGCCTCATCCGCACCTGGGCGGGACCCCCGTCCAACAGGCGTTCCTTGAGCTGGAGTAGCGGCAACTCCATCACGTACCACGAGGTCGCTGGCACCGCGACGCTCAGGACCAGGACGCAGATGCCCTGAGCCCAGACCGGGACGGATCCCATCCGTTCGATCACGGCGCTCGACTCGAAGATCCTCGGGAAGAACGCGTGGGTGAGATAGATGCCGTAGCTGATCTTGCCGATGAAGCGGACGAACGCGAACCCGCTGAAGAACGCTAGCGGGCCCGGCAGCCCGGCATCGGCCCGCAAAACCACCCAGGCAAAGAAGGTCCCCACACTCGCGTTGAAGGTCACGTGACGCAGGATGCCGTTGCCGTAGACGTACCAAGCCACGGCCTGGAACAGCAGGCAGGCCAGCGCAAGGATCCCAAAGTCCCACCCGGCGACGAGGCGTCGGCCGCCACGCGACGCGGCATAGGACAGAGCGCCGATCAGCACGCCGATGCCCAGGATCTCGAACTTTCCGAAGATCGACAGCTCAAAGGCGAACGGGTCAATCGGCGTCGTTAGGACAATGTTACGCAACAGGAATCCGGTCGCGATCAGGAACAGCCCCACCCTCATCGCATTGCGACCGGAGATGAGCAACAGCACCGGCAGCATCAGGTAGAACTGCTCCTCCACGGCCAGTGACCAGAACACAAGGAGTGGGCCTCCGGTCGCCGCGAGGTAATTGCTCGTGTAGCTGAGATGCCAGGGAATGAAGTCGTGAACCTCGGGCACGCCCAGCACGAACAGCACGAGCAGGGTTAGATAGTAGGCCGGCATTAGCCGAACCGCGCGGCCGATGAAGAACCTGCGGATGACTTCGCCTGCAGGGGCTTGCTCTAGTCTGAACAGCAAGTTGCGCGTGATCAGGAAGCCACTCAGGACGAAGAACAGTTCGACCCCCAGCGCACCCGCCCCGATGGGGAAGCGCATTGTGACCCACGACCCGCCGAAGTGCTCTACGCCGACTAGTCCGATCGCGATGGCCCGTAGGCCATCCAACTGCGGTCGATAATCCTGCGCCATGGTCGGTGTCTCCTCAAGTCTGGAGCGGCGACGGGGTCGGTCGGTCGTGCGCGCGGCCGGCGGCAGAATCCAGTTTCATGGCGAAGGCCAAAATCAGGGCCGCATATGCACCCTCGATGCTGAGGGCGAGCGTCCAGCCTAGGACCAGGCCTTGAAGTCCATCAAGCTTCGCCCCAGCGACGACGAAGCACAGTTCCAGTATTCCGCCAAGCGCGAACCAGCGAGACGCCTTGCGCATCGTATTGCTCAGCCGCGCCAGCGTGCAGGCATGAAATTTGAGCGTTGATCCCAGCAAGCTAAAGCCGAGAAAGCGCAGGCTCGAACCAGCGATCTCAGGATAGGCGGGATTAAAGACCGCAAGGACCTCCTGAGAATATGTGAAGACGAAGGCGGCGCAGACCACTGAGAAGAGCAATGACGCCACGAGGCACAAAAGGATGTTGTGCCTAAATCGTTTCGGGCTTGCTCTGACTACGGGGAACAGGGCCGTAGCCATGGCTGCGGGAATGATCGAGGCCATGAATACCAGCATCCACAACGATACAAAGGCGGCATTGATGGCCGGCGACAGGAGAATCAGCACAAGGTACGGCATGATGACCGCAGGGGCCTGCAAGGCCACATCAAGCGCGTAGTGGTCGAAGACCTTGCGGCGGAGCGTAGACAGCAACGGAAAATCGGGGGCCCCAACCAGGTGACGCGTCCCGCCCCGGGTCAAGAGATCGACACCGATCCAGGACGCCAGCATACCGGCCACCCAGGTCAGAAGAATCGCGGCGTTGGAGGCGTAGCCAGCTGCTGCTGCGGCGGCGATGAGCACCAGCTTGAATGTGGAGAACAGCACTTGCCGGATCATCCTGTCGGTGCTGCGCAAGTTGCCGACGAGCGCCTGATCGGCCACCGCGCTGAAAACGGTCAGGCAGCAGCCGAGGACGAACGCGACGCCCCCGAACCATCCGTCAATCGGCCCGGACGAGCTGTTGAAATACGCCTCTCCGAAGACAAACAGCAAGGCGAAGCCAGCCGCCAATGCCACCCCGACGGACGCTGCCGCGGCCACGAGGCCGCGCTCCTTGCCGGGGTGCCGAACGATTTCGCCCATCAGCAGGGTGCCGAGCCCGGCCTCCCCCAACAGACCGACGAGCCCCATCACGGACAGAAGGGCAGAGGTCTTGCCGATCACCTCCGGGGGAAACAGTCGGGCGGCGAGCCACCAATAGATAAACCCAAGACCGGCCGCTGCCATTGTTCCGATCGCCAGAGCACCGGAATTCGTGGCGAGCGTAGCGTTCTTTTGAAGCACTCGGCGCACGCGAATAAGTGCAGTCACGGCGAGATCTACCGGCATGATGGCTCTTCCGAGTCTTGGTGCGCCGGCACCGCGGACCTGCTGGCGGCTGGACGCAGGATATCCCAGTAGACCTGCTCGATCCGGGTCACAACCACTCCGGCCTTGAGGCGCCCCACCCTGGCGAGGCTTGTCGCCTCCAGGCGGGCCAGCAGGGCGCGGTCGTCCACAAGTGTTTGCATCGCGTGGGCCAGCGCATGCGTGTCACCAGGCGGCACGAGAAGCCCTGTTTGGCCATGATCGACCATATCCGGCATGCCGCCGACGTCGGTTGCGACGACTGCCTTGCCCGACGCCATCGCTTCCATGATCACCGTCGCGCAGGCTTCGGGTCCGACCGATGGAAGCACGCCGAACAGTGAGCGCCGCCATGCATGCATGATGGCTGAATGCGGCCACGTATTGAAGACGCGGACGTTCGGCGGAAACTCGGTAGGCGTATCGGCGACCCGGCGCCCAATGAGGACCAGCGGTGGCGCCCGCTCCAGGCTGGCATAGGCTTGCAGGAGAACGCCGATGCCCTTGAGGCGCATCATGTCGCCGACGAACAGGATGAATCCATTCGCAGGCAGCTCCTGCCGCAGGCAGGGATCTTCCGGGCCAAGCACCCCGACATCGTCGGGCACGAAGTTGGGGATGATCTCATAGCTGGCGCGGCCTTGGGTGAGTCCGGTGTGATGCGCCACCGCGTGGCTCACCGGGATGAAGCGGTCCACCAGGCGCTGAGCGGCGAAGCTCGACACCCAGTTGCTCAACGTTGTCGCGGCTCCCTTCACCGCTCCGTAATGCACAATAGCGCAAGGTAAGCACTTGGCCGGTGCTGGGCCACTGCAGAGATGGGTGCCCAGGTGCATGAAGTTCTTCTTGGCGCAGACAAGACCGTAATCGTGCAGCGTGACCACGAGGCGTGCCCCACTGAGAACTTTGACCGGCAGGAAGGACGCATAGATCCAGTTATGGGCGTGGACGATGTCCGGCCTCTCCTGGGCGACCAGCCGCTTCAGGGCTAGCACCAGTTCGGGATCCGGGAAAGGTGGTGCGTGGCGGCGCTCGGGATCGGTGTGAAGGCCTGACAGACGCTGGAGCGTGCCGCGCAGGCGGTGCACGCGGACCGCGCCGTCCTGCTCGGTTTCGGGCGATCCGGGATGCCGCAAGGTCCCGACGCTGACATGATGGCCCCGCTGCGCCAACGCCGCGCCGAGGTTGCGGACGTGCCGCTCCTCTCCCCCGATCACCGGAGGATAGAACTGCGACAGTAGCAGGATGCGCATGGTTGAGCCTCGTTTCAGATGGGCGGCACCAGCGTCGAAACGCTGCGATAGAGTCGGTCGTGTTCCGGCCCATAGAGCCGCGCCTCCGCCGTCTGGCGAGTTGCCAAGACGGGCACCAAGATTTCCCGCGCCCAGGTGTCGCCCGGCGCGATAGTGAGCGATCGGAAGACGGCGAACGGTTGCCCGTCAAGCGTGATTTCCAGGTCAAATCGCTGAACTCGGGTTTCGGCGCTTCTGATGCCGACGGTGAGTAGGTCGGGCTCCCCATTGGGCGATGGCAACATCCAGAGCTCGGTGTATTTGAATTGCCGGTAGGTCGCTTCGTCCCGGACGGCCAGCGCATAAGCTCCGGTCGCCACCAGCACCGCTACCATCAGTGCGGCCCCCTGCCAGAGCCGGAGCCGCGGCGGAGGCGCCCAAGCTGGCAGATTGGGAGCGTCGCGGCGGACCGCCACCAGCGCCGCGGCGGTCGTCACGGTCCAGAACCACACCGCCCAGCCGAGCGGCGTGAGGAAGCCAGCGGCGTTCAGGGCAAAGCCCCCGGCGATGCCGGAAGTGAGGCTTGCTCCGACCGCGTAGACGAGGTGTTCCGACACGGTGGTGGTCCTCACCCCAAGAGCCCGCAGCACCACGTGGCCCGAGACGAGCAACACCATTGGCGCGCCCAGGACGGTCCGGAGGAGCAAGCTGTCGCTGATCGCAACGACGGCCACCGTGGCCACTGCCCACAGGCAGGCGGCCGCAAGGTCCCGATTACTAGAAATTCCCATGTAATCCCCTCACATCGTAGATGACGATCCAGCCGTTGTCGTAGATGCGCGTGATCCCCTTGATGTTGTTGAACTTGAGCAGCTGTGCGCCCGAGAGCGGAGTTCCCTCCTGCGCTTGCCACGGCTCGAAGTAGAACCCGAGCACCGGGATGGCTGTGGACAGGCGCAGATCTACCAGCAGGAAATCGATGTCGCTCCTCGCCAAGGCGTAAAGGTCGTCAGGCCATAATTCCTTGGCCTCGAAAATGCGCGCGGCATCGACGCCTTGGACGATGTTGACCCTGGCATCCTGCCGGCCGTAGCCGGCGAGCAGCAGGCGATTGACGCGGTCGGCGGTGAAGCGATTGCCGGGCTTGAGCCATTCCTTGGTCCAGAGCGCGGTTTCGATCCCCATGGATTCGACCGATTGCTGGTCGGCCGCCACCCTGTAGCGTCCACGCAACGGATCGAGCGAAGCGCTCGTGACGCCGCCTAGGACGATGGCCGCCAGAGCAACGGCCGGTGCGACGCGGCGCCACCCGCGTGGCGTGCGACCCTGCCAGAAGTGGACTATGCTCACCGCGACGACCAGTGCGACGGCGATGAACACGAACGTTCCCATGCGGTGGCCGATTTGCCATCCAGCGATGGTAAGCCGGAAGGCCACCGAGACCGGGAACGCGAAGGCCAGCAAGGTAAGGAGCACGATGCGGCTGTCGCGCCAGCGCCGGTTGAGAATGTCCTGGATCGGACGCCAGCCCGCTTGCGCATCGCGCGGCGCTGCCATGGCCAGCGACCGAAAGAAACCCGTCGCCAGCCCGAGTGCCAACAGCAGGATCGCGAATAAGGTGGTAAGCCGCATGCCGAGGGGCTGGGTAGGCGCTCCGAGGTGCTCCGACGATGGAGTGGGCGCGCCCAGGATCTTTCCGAGCAATGTCTTGAAGCCGGTTTCGGCCACCGGGGCGAGATAGCTTGTGAGAGGGTTGCCACGGGCCTGTATCCAAAGGAGCGGCAGGGCTATGGCCAGGAGCGCGGTGAAGCCTGCGACGGTCCTGGCCTTAATCCGCAAGGGGCCGCGCCGGCGCAAAGCCTCGAGGGCCGCCAGCACTGCGAAGTAGGCGGCGGTGAAGGCGGCCGAGAGGTGGTGCGTGACCGCGAGGCTCGCCAACAGCAAGGCAATCAGACCGAACGCCTTCAGCCTCGGTCGCCCGACGAGATCCTTGGACGCTGCTTCGACGGCGAAGGTCAGTACGCACAGCACGATGCCGAGGCTCTCGTAAGAGAACATCGACTCGAACAGGACGAAGGTTGAGCAACCCATATAGGCCAGACAGGCGATGGCCGAGATGCGCGGCGATCCGGTGATGCTTTCGAAGAACAGAAACAAGGCACCGACGAACGTGCCCCTGAGGACGACCAACAATAGAGTCCCCGCCACAAACAATGGCAATCCCGTCAGATTGACGATCGCCGTCGAAAGGATTTCCAGGGCGGGATACGTCGGCCCGATCGGGAGAAGCGGGTTGGACAGAAATAACCGGCGGGCCGTCATAAGGTCGTCGGCTGCGATCCAGTGCAAGAACTCGTCGTGATGGATGAAGCTCGTCGGGGAATAGACCGCCTTGTAATAGAACAGGGCTTCGGCAAGCAAAAACAGGAGGAAGAGGCGCTCACCCCGGGCTACGATCGGCCAAGCTATGCGCAGGCTGGTCGGGACGACCAGGAGGACGACACCGGACCAGAAGAAAAGCGGCGCTACGTCATAGCCCCGGCGCCCGGCGGCGTGCCCGGCCACAACCAGGAGCAGAGCCGTGGCGGTCGTCAGGCACAGAACCGCGATCCATCCGAAGTTGGCCCGTTGCGGCGGGGCATCGGCGCTGCCGCCGCGAAGGTCGGGACCGATAACGGCCGAGACGAACCTTATCCCGGCCCGGAGCGGGTTGATCCTGGCTCCCGCGGCGAAATGAGCTGGCATTATCAGCCTCATGCCTCCGTCGCAGGAGGCCACGACATCAGGCCGTCGGGGGGCAAGCGGACCGTGGATCGGCTGCTCAGGACATCACAATAAACGTCGCTCAGCGATTGAGCGCAGGCATCCCAGTCCGGTAGCGCCAAATCCGGGACCTGCCGGTGGGCCTTCAGCTCTTTGGCCATGGCGGCGGCCAGCTCTTTCGGACCGGCATTGGGCGGAATCGCCCTGCACAGGCCCTTGCTGGCCAGCTCCCGCAGCCCGGACGTGTCGCTGACAAGGACCGGACGGCGCAGCGACAGGGCTTCCATTACGGCGACCGGATGGGCTTCGTAGTCGCTGAACAGCACGAACAGCGCAGCCCTCGCCAGAAGATCTGCCATTTGCTGCCGCTCGGACCCGGGGATGCTCGCGATAGTGACCCGCCTCTCGAGGCCGAGCGTCGCGACGAGGCGCCGCAATTCTCCCTCATACGGGCCTGTTCCGACGACGTGCAGTCGTGCGTCTGGCACCCGGCGGATCAGTTCGGGCAAGGCCGCAATCGCCCGTTGATGGCCCTTGTAGCGCTCCAGCCTGCCGCCCGAGACGATCAGGTGCGGATCGACCTTGATGCCAGGGGTCGGAGCCGGCATCGCGGCGCCGTTCGGGATGATGACAAACCGTTCCCGCGCCACGCCCATCCTCCCGCTGAAGAAATTGGCCTCGAATTCGGAGACGCCAATCAGCCGCGCGGCCCGGGCAACCAGCGGCCGAAGCAGCGCGTGCTGTGTGCCGCGCACGGCGTTGCGGAGCCGGGAGGAATGTCCGCCGCTGTGGAAGGTCAGGACGAACGGCAGGTGTCCGCGGACGGCCGCGAGCAGCCCGATCGGCGCCACGAAGGTGTTGTAACCTTGGAAATGGATCAAATCCCAAGCCCCGCGCCGGATAGCAGTATAAATGCCGGGCGCAGCATAGAGGTCCAGCTCCCTCGGCCAGGCCGGTACGCGCTGCACCCGCATGCCGCGCACCTCCTCCTCAACCGGCAGCTCCCCCGAGGGATCGGTGGTGAGCACGTCGACGGCGTGGCCGCGCGACACCAAGCGGGGACCGACTTCCTGGATGTGAGTTTCGATGCCGCCTATGAGGGGGTAGCAGCGAGCGGCAACCATCAGGATTCGCATCAGGTCTGTCCACTGACAACACAGGCTGTCGCGCTCTGCCTGCGCTGTTGGTGCACCCTCTCGCGCAGGATGGTTTTCAGTACGCGCCAGCCGTCCGGCATGGGGCGCAGATGGCTCACACCGCTGATGCGCGGAGCTTCGAAACTCGCCACCTCGACGATATTGAGGTGGTTCTTCAAGGCCCGCACGTTGATGAGGGTCTCGATCTCGAACCCATCGCAATCGCAGTCCAGCGTGGCGACGTGCTTGGTCCAGAAGGCTATGTATCCGTAGCATAGATCGGAGAACCAACCGCCATAGAGCAGCCGCACGAACAGGGTCAGCCCCTTATTGCCGAACATCCGGAACAGCGACATGTCGTCGGTGCCGGCGCCCTGGATAAATCGAGAACCCTTGACGACATCCGCGCCGGCCATCAGCGCACTTACAAAGACGATAGCCTCCTCCGGCACCATGGAGCCGTCGGCGTCCAGCATCACGATGATTTCGCCTGTGGCGGCCAGGAATCCTGCTTGCAGTGCAGCACCCTTGCCCCGCCGGGGCTCCATGACAATCTTCACGTCCTCGCGCAGGCGACGCGCAACCGCGACCGTGTCGTCGGTCGAGCGACCATCCACAATAATGACCTCATGCGCCCAGTTGGGGATGCGCGGCAGAAGCCAAGGGAGGTTCTCGGCTTCATTGAGCGTCGGGACGACGAAGCTGACCCGGGGCAGAGTGAGCGATCGGCGCAGCGCGAAATCAATCGGGTCAGGCGGCGATACGGCACCGACAGGGGCGAGAATGCTGGCGAGACGGGCGTTCATGACAGCGCTTTGAGGTCGTACGATGGAACCCAGAAGGCGGCCTGGAAGCGCGCAAGAACTGCCGCTAGGCGTCGGGCGAGATGATGGGCCGGGTGATAGGTCCCGTATACGAATCGACGCACCGGGCCGAAGCTGTTCGCGGCGGCGGGACCGATGAAATGCAGGCCAGGCACCGAGGTCTCGTAATGGGCCGATCGCTGCGGCGCGCCCTCAACCAGGCGGATCTGGCGCAACAGCGTTGGGCCGAGGAAATGCTTCCATGACCCCATGAGCTCCCCGAAAATCCGGTGCTCGACATCTCGCGCACGTAAATGCGCGGCCAGCGACAGGTAGGGGCCCGCTCCAATGACCGCCACATCCACGGATGTGCTTGATCTAGCCACGCGCCGACTCCCCGGAAAGTGAAATCAAGATGATCTTGGATAAGATTTGCCTAGATGGCATCTTAATCTGTGTTTACCTGAGCATTACTGATGAAAATCTGAAATGGAAGAACGATAGATGATTAGGGAGAAACAATAGGTGATTAGCTCTTTGGTGGTATCCATTTAGGTTATTTCGAGCCATGCCACCGGCGCGGATAGTGCGGCAGCGGCACCGATCATCTTCAGCAGCTGTGTCGGCAGCGTTGCCAAACCGTTTAGACCTCTGGGGCCACCTTCAACGCCAGCGAGGACCTTCATCGACCCGCGGCCACGGCTAGAGCGGGATGACGTTGGGGCAAGTCGAGGAGGGATTCCCAGATCGGTTGGATATTGTTTCAACCTTCTGGCTGGAGCTGGAGCCCAGTATGAATGGTTGGCTATTCGATGGACCTTCGTGAACGGGTTGTTCATGCGGTCAAAGCCGAGGGGCTTTCTCGGCGCGCTGCGGCGGCGCGATTTGGCGTCAGCTATAACGGGGCGATTGAGTGGCTAAAGCGGGTGGAACAGACCGGCAGCGTGACGCCTAGCCAAGTGGGCGGCAACAAGCCGGAGTCGAGCGCACCCGCCCTTCGCAGGCGGTGTACGTTGCGCTCGACCAACTGGCTGCGGGCAGCTAACCTGGACGCGAGACCTGCCTAGAGAGGGGCTGGCCACGCGGTCCTGAGACCGGCGCGTCGGGTACAAGCAACCGATACGAGGTCGTGACCTCTCGCAAACCCCGGATATGTCCGAACAAGTCGATCACCTCCAAGCCGGACCGCCGGTTGTAGGTGTGGCACCCGAACTCTCCGGACCGAATGCGACCGACGGGGGTCTGGACAAATTCCGACTCGCCGAGCGCATCGATCCGGCAGAACGTCACCGCGCCGCCATAGCCGAGCGCGCTGTCTTGGACCGGGCGTAGCGTCTGTCCGCAGTGTCGGATGACAGCGCCTGCGGGGCGGCTGAGCGCGGCATCAATCAGGACGGGGTTTGCGGCATGAGGCGTCCAACAGCCAGTCAAGCTCTCGGCATGGTAGAGGCTGAGGACATCCCAGGACGTGGACCTCCATACCCTGAGGCTGACGAAAAACCAGAAGCCGCCTTCATGGCGCAGCGGCGTGGTGTCGTAGCCCTCGATGCCGTCGATCAGGCAGGCCTCCCGCGTCCACCGGAACGGGAATTCGACTGCCCTGTAGAGGGCGACATTCCTGGCCGCCCCCGATTCGGGGATCATCCAGATCTGTCCGTCCTGCTCGAATACAAACGGGTACGAGAGGTGGTGCGGCTCCTCCAGGACGATCTGGGGTGCGCCGGCGGTCCCGCTCCGGTCTGCTGTCACGACCGCAATGCACCCCCGGTTCTTTGAGTAGAGGTACTGTTCGACGAAGATAAAGTCCTGCCCCTGATGGCGAAACGGGAACGGGTCGGCAAGGTAGCTGCCGGTGTCCCCGGTGAGCACCTTGAAGGCTGCTCCGCCTTTGTCGAGCAGGCTCGCCGCCTGGTCGAAGCGCCAGCCAATCCCCCAAGCCTTACCGCCTCTCGCCAAGATGTCCAAGAACTTGATCATCTTCGATGCCACCCTGCCAGTCTCCCATGCAGTGGCCGAAAGCGCGCTTAACGAAGGCACGGCCATGCGTGGGCCGGGGACACCGGCCGCAGCTGAACTGGTTTCCTCGCGCAAGGCTTTTAAGGTCAGCGCCACAGCGCAGGAGAGGACGCTATCGAGGCTCGCTGAGAATACTGCACGGTCTAAACTGGCCGGACGCGCCATCCACGGCTGTGACGGGCGCGCCGTGTCGTGCAGCTCGACGAGAAGGTCCTGATCATTCGCCAAGGCCGCCATGACTCCAATCTCGCCCGGTACGCCGTTGAAGAGCGGCGTCAGCACGCGCCTTCCCGACGGGAGCGGCCCCTCTCCGCTGAAATCGATCACCACGTCCACTTGCTCGGCCGGAGGCGGCAGGGACCGCAGCGCCGCCTCGACGGCGTCGGTCGCGCCCTTGACACGAAAGCCATAGAGTAGTCGTTCGAGTTCGAGCAGCAGACGGAAGATCAACGGCAGCGGGCGGCAGCCGGCCGCGAAGGCGCAGGAGACATCGTTGCCGGGCACTTCAGCAAGCGCTTCTGCCAGCCACAGATGCCAGCGCAGCGGCCGCGACGGATCGAGACTCAAGCAAATGCGCATTGTTGTTCTCGCGGGGGATTCCAAAAAGACCCCAGCTTTGACGAGAACCACCTTGAGCGATGCGCCTTGCCAGCTATCCGCCGTAGGCCCGCGCGCCAGGGCGGCAGATAGAAAGCCACGGCGCGCGCCACATCACAAGGATGATGCACCAAGGCCGGCAGCGGATCGTCCCGGCGCCGGAAGCCATCCATCACGACCGAGCGAGGCGGGATCGGCTTCGCGCCAAAGCGGATCCGCTCGATCCAGGAACCCTGCCAGAGCACGCGGCCGTCAAGCGAGCCGGTCGGCAATGGCTGCAGGTCGAGTTGGTGCCGACAAGCTATCAGCGAGATATTGAGCCCGACGAGCGTCGCCAACTCCTCCTGCCAATCGGTGCGCCCGACCGTCGGCTCTATTGTCAGAAAGCGTCCGCTCCTGATATCCCGCTTGTACTCGAGGCCGCCAAATCCGAAGTAGTTGACCTGATCGAGGAGGTTTTTCGTGGCGCGTTCCAACTCCTCGTTTACTGCCGCCCTACAGAACGCCGTGCTCCCGGTGCCCGGCGGTATGCTGGCGAGTTTTTGCCCGGTGAACATGCCGAGCGTCTCGCCGTTGCGTCCCCGGTAGAACAGGCAGAAATAGACGTTGTCATCTGGTCCCTCGACCGTCTCCTGTACCAGGACCTCGCCTGTCTGAGCCAGCAGCCTCTCGGCCGCCGAGACGGCGTCAGCGTAGCTGTTCGCTGTGATCGGGCGGGGAGCATGCCCCTCGTGGAAGTGGCGCTTGTCGGCGGGTTTCAGGATCATCCCCAGGCGGAGCGACGTCTCGCGAACACCCGCGAGGTCCCGCACGACCACGCCGTTCGGCACTGGCCAGCCATGCTCTCCGGCGCTCTCGGGGAACCTGGCTTTGTCGTGAAGCATACTAGCGGTGTCGTGAGTTGAGAGGCGGAAGTGGTAAAGCCGCTCCAGCGCTTTGCGGTACTCCGAGATCGTAAGAAGCGCCAGCTCATCGGTGATTACCAGCAAGGGCCGCTCTCCGATTTGTCTCCGAAGATCGCGGAGGAAGACCACGAAGCCATGGCCATTCAGAGCGTCTGCCAGGAAGGGGTGGGCGTAGCGCGACCACAGCGCGGGGTTCGACCGCTTGCGGTCGACCACCCAATTGGGCATTCCGCCTGGGGCGAGGCTGCGGCACACCCCGAGTCTATTCAGCTCCCCACCTGTTGCAACCGCGGGGACCCGCCAATGCGAAGAGCCAAACTCTTGGTTGGGAGCGACGTCTGACAGCACGGGTCTGTACTCGAGCGACCGTAATCGGCCAAGCACCACTATGCCCCCGTTGACGCCGGGCTGTGCGAGGTCAGAGGGGGTAATCCCTAGGCGCCATTGCACTCGGCGCCCGGTGAGAGCCACATGGCGGGATGACAGTCGGCTGGCAACGGGCGAAATACGGGCTGCGCAATGCCGGATGGCGTGTGCTGGTCTTGGCGCTGTTATGTGTTCCGGCAGCCGTGAGCGCCGCGGACAGCTTGGCGCCAGCGTCCTTCATCAAGACTTCCGGCACGGAGTTTACAGTCGACGGCAGGCCATTTTTCTTGACCGGCGTGAACAGCTTCTATGTGACTTTCGCGTCGAAGGACGAGGTCATCCGCGTTCTCGATGACGCGGTGGCAATGGGAGCCAATGCGGTTCGCATCTTCCTCCAGCCAGTGATCGGGTCGCCCGATGGAAGCACTGCTACGATCTGGAACTGGCGGCTTGAGGCTGATGCCAGCGACGTCGCTGTGAGAGGAATGTACCTGCTCTCCTGGGACCCTCGTGAGAACAGGATGGCGATCAATGACGGCGTGAATGGCATGCAGAAGATTGATTTCCTCGTCGCCGAAGCCGGCAAGCGACACCTCAGGCTCGTCATCGCCTTCCTGGATTTCTGGGCCTATACGGGTGGCGCCCAGCAGATGCGGGCCTGGTATGGGAGCCAAGACGAGTCCAGGTTTTTCTTCGATGACCCGCGCACAAAGCGGGACTACAGGACCTGGGTCCGCCACGTCGTGCAGCGCGTCAACCTGCTCACCGGACTTGTCTACCGGGATGATCCAACCATCATGGCCTGGGAGCTGATGAACGAAGGCAATGCGCGCCCTGAGGCTTTGCGGCTGGCCTGGACTGCCGAAATGTCGGCCTACGTGAAGTCGCTCGATTCCAATCACCTTGTCAGCTCAGGGCACGCCAACGTTTCCGAGAAGCTGGCCGATTTGATGATCCCAACTCTCGATTTCGGGACCTGGCACGGCTACCCGCTCTACTACAACCTCACAGTCCAGGAATTTAACGACCTGATCACCGAGTTCTGCCAACTGGCGGCCCGCGCCAATAAGCCGGTCCTTCTGGAGGAATTCGGTTATGCCCGCTCCAATCGGGACTCCGCCGATGCTTACGCTACATGGCTCGATACGCTTACCCGCGATCCCAAGTGCTCTGGCTGGATTGTGTGGCAGCTGGCCTCACGGCAGGACAGCGGACGCTATCCCGTCGATGAACACGACCAGTTCGATATCCGCAACGACGGAAGCGTGATTTGGAAGATCTTCAAAGCCGCGACGGCCCGGGCAGCGCAGACCCGCGAAGCCCGCCGGGCCTCAGAAACCACCGGGGAGATCCCATGACCGAAGTGTCCATCGTGACCTGCGCAAGCACGCTCGACCGCTGGGACGAATTGAAGCGTCCGTCGGGTCTGGCCACACCCAAACGCGCGCCCCGCGCGATATCGTTGTAATGGCCGCAACTCGACAGGCACGCGAAAGGAATCAGCAGCCATGATCGATGCGTCGGTTGTCATCTGCGCCTACACACTCGATCGCTGGGACGATTTGAATGCGGCCATCGCGTCGGTGCGCAACCAGACCAGCCCCGCCCGCGAAATCATTCTCGTCGTCGACAACAATGAGGCTCTCTTGAAGCGAGCCCGGCGCGAGATCGAGGGTGTCGTCGTCACACCTAACAATAACGTGCGTGGACTGTGCGGCGGTCGCGTTACGGGTGCCGGATTGGCAACCGCACCGGTCGTGGCATTTCTCGACGACGATGCGATGGCCGATGAGCGCTGGCTGGAAGAGTTGCTGGTGCCCTACGCCGATCCGCGCGTGCTTGGCGTCGGCGGGCGCATTGAGCCTCTATGGCGCAAAGCTCGGCCCTGGTGGTTCCCGCCTGAATTCAACTGGATCATCGGCTGCAGCTATCGCGGAATGCGGGTACGAGACGGTGGCGAAGTGCGTAATGTGATAGGCGCGAACATGTCAGTCCGCGCCGACGTGCTGCATGGCTGCGGCGGGTTTGCCGGTCAAATGGGACGCATCGGCGGCGGTAGGGGCTCAGCCAATACATGCGACGACACCGAGTTTTGTATCCGTGCCACAAAAAAAATTGGAGGCGTATGGATATACAAACCCGAGGCCAGCGTTCGCCATGTGGTTACAGCGGAACGCACGACCTGGAAGTATTTCCTCCATCGGTGCCGCATGGAGGGGACCTCCAAAGCGGTACTCGCAGGCTTGGCGGGGACTAAGGACGGGCTGGATTCCGAGCGGCATTACATTCTTACTCTGGGGCGCTCCGTACTCGAATACGCAGCGGCTGGCAAAATCGGTCAGGCGTTCGCCATCTTTGTCGGATTGGCGACTACCTCAATTGCTTACACGCAGGCACGGGCACGGGCCGCCATCTCGCAGGATCCAACGATAGCCCCGGAACAGAAGGGCGTTACGTTCAGGACGTGAGTGGCGCAGCTACTGGCACAATGCAGCGTCAGCCTATTCATTTCGTAAGGAGATTGACATGTCACGGATTTATGAGAGTCGCAAACGCGTTTTGGTCACCGGGGGAGCCGGCTTTCTCGGCTCCCATCTAATAGATCGACTGCTCTCCGACGGTCATGAGGTTCTCTGCGTGGACAATCTCTTCACCGGAACCAAGCACAACATTGAACATCTACACGCAAACCCGCGCTTTGAATTTCTGCGCCACGATGTCACGTTTTCCTTATACGTCGAAGTCGACGAAATTTACAACTTGGCCTGCCCCGCATCGCCCATCCAATACCAGCACGATCCGGTGCAGACCACAAAAACGTCGGTGCAAGGCGCGATCAATATGTTGGGCCTCGCCAAGCGGCTCAAATGTCGAATTCTGCAGGCGTCGACAAGTGAGGTCTATGGCGACCCCGCGGTTCATCCTCAAACCGAAGATTATTGGGGCAATGTGAACCCCATTGGCCCTCGGTCCTGCTATGATGAGGGAAAGCGTTGCGCCGAAACGCTATTCTTCGATTATCATCGACAGTGCGGCCTTGAAATCAAGGTTGCGCGCATCTTCAACACATACGGCCCGCGGATGCATCGGGCTGACGGTCGCGTTGTTTCCAATTTCATTATTCAGGCACTCAGCGGCGAGCCGATTACGCTTTACGGTGACGGCAACCAGACTCGTTCATTCTGCTACGTTGATGACTTGATAGATGGTCTTGTACGCCTCATGGACAGTCGAGCCTCATTCACGGGGCCAGTCAATTTGGGAAATGATGGAGAATTCACCATTCGAGAGCTTGCGGAACTGGTGCTCGCTGAAACCGGCTCGTCGTCAAAACTCGTCAATTTGCCGTTACCCCGCGACGATCCAAGACAACGCCGACCCGATGTTTCTCTCGCCAAAGCCGAATTGGGCTGGCAACCGACCATGGGACTGAAAGACGGGCTGAAGCCAACCGTTGCATTTTTTCGCCGCGACCAGGCACGCCGATCATGCTCGCAGGAGGAGCCACAGCTGATCGCTTTCGAAGAGCGGAGACAACGGTTCCATTCCATTGCTGGCGACTTCCTCCCAGCTGGATAACCACTCGCACATCGCGAGCTTCGGCCATTCCGACTATCGACCGCATATTCCGGCGCCCGAAGCTGCTTCGCGACAGTCTATGCCTCTAAGTTTTGAACCGCTGAACCCATGTGAACTGTGCGCTCTCATTTCGCCCGATTAGAGCCAGCTATGGCGCCGAACAGCTAAGGATGAGCTTCTTTTCGCGCAGTGTTGAGCTTGAGGTGATATAGACCGTGATGAAGATTCTGGTAACGGGCGGCGCTGGTTATATTGGCAGCCAAACCTGCAAAGTATTGGCGCTCCATGGATTCGAGCCGGTTGTCTACGACAATCTTTCGCGTGGCAACCACTGGGCCGCGAGATTCGGCCCGTTCGAATTGGGCGACGTCGGTGATCGCGCTCGGGTGCGTTCGGTACTCGAAAAACACCGTCCGTCAGCTCTGATGCATTTTGCCGCTTATGCTTACGTCGGGGAATCGGTCGTAAATCCTCTGCTTTATTATCGCAACAATATCGGCGAAACCATCTCCCTGCTTGAAACCTTGATCAGCTTCAAGCAAATGCCGGTGGTGTTCTCGTCAAGCTGCGCGACCTATGGCGTGCCTGATTGGCTTCCGATTTCGGAGGATCATCCACAACGACCGATCAATCCTTACGGCTACTCGAAGCTTGTTGTTGAGCAGATGCTCAGGGATCTCGACGCGGCTCACAACCTTCGTTCGGTCTCGCTCCGTTACTTCAATGCTGGGGGTGCTGACCCCGAAGCAGAAATCGGCGAAGCTCACGAGCCAGAAACCCATTTAATCCCGCTTGTCCTCGCCGCCGCCCGTGACGCCACAGCGATCAAGGTGTTCGGGAACGATTACGACACGGCGGATGGAACTTGTATCCGCGACTACGTCCATGTGCTTGATATCGCTGATGCTCATGTGAGGGCACTCAGGTATCTTATCGACGGCGGGGCCACCTGCGCGGTCAATTTGGCTAATGACCGGGGTTACTCGGTATTGGAAGTAGTGGCCACGGCTGAGCGCGTTACGGGCAAATCAATCCGAATCGAGCTGGCGCCGAGACGGCTTGGCGATCCGGCGGTTTTGATTGGTGCTCTCCAAAGAGCACGAACCCTGCTCGGCTGGAAACCAAAGCGATCTGACCTGGAAATTCAGATCCGCGACGCATGGAAATGGATGACGCGAAAATCGTGAGCGCTTGATTCAGCGGCAGCGAATCGATTGCGGCACCAAATTAGCCTGGACGAAGTTCGAAGGTGCTTGGAACAGGCGCCCGGCTCGAGCCGTTGTGGTAAGCCGACGCCGCCCTCCTGGTTTCCCGGCGAGTTCCACTGGGTCGTGGGTTGCACGCACGCCGGCGTGCACGTGCGGGACGCGCATCCGCAACTCAATCGGGGCGAACATGTCGGTACCCGCCGACGGGCTGCGGCGCACCGGTGGCTTTGCGCCGGATCTCGGGTGCCGCAAGCTCGGATTCGTCAGCGGCCGAGCACGGATCGGCGGCAAGGCTGAGAGCTGCAAGGAAACGGAATTCTGCATCCGGGCGCCGGGCTATTGCGATATGGAAAGTCTCCGAGATGGCCTTGTTTGACCGGCGGCTCCAGCTCCATGGGCTCGTCCGCCATGCAGCTCGGAAGACACCCCGGCCTTCCGCCTCGACCTCATATGCGAACGACCCGCTCGGGCCCCCGAACCAGCGCAACATTTCAGCCGACGGACACGGTTTTCGCAGGACGTCGGGAAGGCTGTTTCGTCGCGGCTGTTCGACGCACCGAATATATTAGAAGGTGTTAATAAGTTTTCGCCCAGCCTCATTCTCGCCGCAAACGGTAGTAGGCTTGCGTACATCGTCCACGAATGATCCATTCATGTGGGTACAAGTCGGCGTGTGGATAAGCAATGAAGCGGAAACGCCTGCGTTTTACTTAGGGCGCGGGTGAAATGACAACAAAAAGACGCAATGAACTAAGGATCAACCATTGTTTTTACTAAACGGCAGGCTTGGTGGCGCATGCGCCGGAAGAGCTGCGCTCGACTTCAGTCCGGCTGCGGCTCGAACCATTGAAGACCTTGCGTGCGTCGGCAGCGACACCGTTCAAGGAATGGCCTGATGAGTATTCCCGTCGACAAAACTCTCCTTCGATGGCGAGTTCAACGTTAAGCTCGCTCGAAAAGGCGAGGACCTCCAAAGCTCCGCTACTTTGAAATCCGTTCGCAGTGCTCAACTGCGAGCATGCGATATGTCGCGCGCCTGGCGATGCGCGACAGTGGAATTCCCTGTTTTCAACGCCAAAAAGGATCACTGAATGGCTCTTTCCGCACCCGCAGGCTTTGCCTCTAGCGACCTCGTTTTCGAGGAAAACTTCTCCGGTACGGCACTGGACAGCGACTGGCATCCCTACCTCACCAGCAATGCCGCCAACGGCTGGCCATGGAACAGCAATGGATCGGGCGGAAGTGGGATGGGCAACCAGTTTAATGCCGAATACGATATGCCGAGCCAGGTGTCCGTGAGCAATGGGCAATTGGGTCTCACGGCGACCCAGCAACCCGTCAACGGCGTGGCTCAGGGGTCGGCACAGACATTCCCTGTCACGTCTGGCGCCGTCAGCAGCTATGGCAACTTCGAATTCGATGGCGGCTATCTTCAGATCAGCATGAAGGCGCCGAGCGGCGACGGCGCATGGCCAGGCCTCTGGCTGATGCCCGGCCAAGGCGCAGGCAGCAGCGGCGACAATTTTGAGATCGATATGCAGGAGGGTGGATTCACCGGTTCGGGACCGGCAAACCAGGCGTTCTCCTACCACCTCCACGGGCAGTCAGGGGTGGTCGGTGGCGTCGTCGACAGCGGCGTCGACCTCACGGCCGGCTTTCACACGTACGGCATAAACTGGGATCCCGGTCAATCGATCACCTGGTATCTCGACGGGAAACAGATGGCGCAAGTGACCAGCGCACAGGCCCCCATCCCGACTGAACCGATGGAATTGATCATGAGCAATGCGGTCGGGAATTCCAACGCGGCCGGATGGCATACGGCTCTCGATAGCTCGACCCCTTCGTCGATGCAGATGCAGGTCGATGGGGTTCAGCTCTATCAGAAGGCGGGCAGCGGGGACACCGTCACGGGTGCGAACGTCACTCCCCCAACCACTGGCTCGATCGGGACCGAGACTGGGTCTGGGACCGGGACTGCCCCTCCGTCCGGCGACACCAGCGATGGCACCTTGTACGGCACCAGCGGCGCCGATGTATTGCATGGAACCAGCGGCCACACGATGATCGGCTATGGCGGCAACGACACTTACTATGTCGACAATGCCAACGAGAAGGCAGTTGAGGCAGTGGGCGGCGGCAACGACAGTGTGATCGCCTCGGTGAGCTATGCGCTTTCGGCCGGCTCGGAGATCGAGCATCTCGCCACCAACAACCCGTCCGGCACGAAGGCGATGAGCTTCACCGGCAACGAGTTCGCCCAGACTATCGAGGGCAATGCCGGCAACAATGTCATCAACGGCGGGCTCGGCGCCGACGTCTTGACCGGTTACGGAGGCCACGATGCCTTCTCGTTCAATACTGCTCTTGGAGCCGGCAATGTCGATAAGATCACCGACTTCAAGCGCTCCCAGGACACGTTCCATCTCAGCGATACCGTTTTTGCCGGGCTTCAGCCGGGAGGGCTTCCATCCGCAGCTTTCTTTGCTGGTACAGCCGCGCATGACAGCTCCGATCATATCATCTACGACAGTGCAACCGGGGCGCTCTCTTTCGACAGCGACGGGGCCGGCGGCGCATCTCAAACACAGTTCGCCACCCTTTCCCCACATCTCTCGCTCACCGCAGCCTCATTCTATGTGACCTGAAGGACCTACGCGGGGAAATAACATCCCGCGAGGGGCTGCCGTGGCCAAACAAGGACTGGATAAACAGCACCTCAAAGACATGATCCCGAACCGAAGGTCAGCGTAGCAAAAAGCGGGAGCCCGGTTTTCGGAGAAGATCATGCTCTAACAAAGAGATGGAGTTCCATCCCGATGGCATCGGGATGGAAGGCTCTAGTTGTGAGCTTTCTGTAGGCTGTCCATTCGGACCGAACCGAGGAGACTGGAGTTACCAAGCTTCAGCACTCACCGGAGGGTCCGAATGTACATCCACAAGAATGCCTGTCTGACGCCGTGGCGGGGAGAGGAACTGGTCTTTCGGTCATCGAGGGACGTCTCTCCCAAGCCTTGCGGCGCGGTCTATGGTGTGAGCGCAGTCGATGCGCGACCGACGAAAGGTATCAAGTGAGCGATGCCGAGATGGAGGCGTTCGACGATCTAAAGGCGACCCATTCCATCCGGAATGGTGCTACACCATCCCTCCGAGATCAGTCGCAAATCGGAGCGGTTGACGGATGTCCGAGCTCCCTCCCCTGCGCAATAAACACCAATGCTTGCAGGTGATGCCGATTTGGGAAACTATTGACCCCGCGAGGCCTCTCACCCGGTTGATTTGATTCAGGCTGCCGCAGCTGAATTCGTGGCGATCCCTAAAACCGACCTCGTTCTGCTGGGAAATACAAGTGCTGACGTCGCGGCGGTCATTCCTGAAGCTCTTTGGCGCCGTGTCGCTCGCGGCATTCGGTCTGGCGAGTTATGCCCTCGCGATTGAACCTCGGTTTCGACTGCGTGTCACTCGCTACAAGGTCCTACCGCCGCGCTGGCCGACGACTGCCAAGCCCCTGCGCATCGTCGTGATCGCTGACATCCACGCCTGCGAGCCTTGGATGCCGGTTTCCAGGATCGACGAGATCGTCGCTGTTGCGAATAGCCTGCAGCCCGATATCATCCTTCTCCTTGGCGACTATGTGATGGGCGTGCTGCCGCGCTATGCCACCGGGATCGTGCCCGACACTGTTTGGGGCAGTTCACTTTCAAAACTTTCCGCGCCCCTCGGCTGCCACGCCATTCTCGGCAACCACGACTGGTGGCACGGTGTCGATAGCGTCCGCGCAGCCCTCGTCGACAATGGCATTCCGGTCCTCGAGAACACCGCCACGCTTATCCGGCAGCAGGATGGCCCAGCATTCTGGCTCGCGGGTCTTGGCGATCAGTGGGCCATGCAGTTTTCTCGAGGCGTGTACAAGGGCGTCGACGATCTGCCTGGAACAATGGCCGCAATACCCGACGACGGCAATCCGATATTGCTCCTTGCGCATGAACCGGACATCTTCATTACTGTCCCTGACCGTGTCAGCCTGACGTTATGCGGCCATACACATGGCGGACAAGTGCGCTTGCCATTCATCGGCCCCCCCATCATCAATTCAGCCTACGGACAGCGCTTCGCCTATGGGCATATCGTCGAGGGTGGGCGGCACATGATCGTATCCGGGGGTCTGGGCGTATCGTGGCTGCCGGTGCGCTTCGGCGTGTCGCCGGAGATCATGGTCGTCGATATTGGCCCCAAAACGTCCTCTCGTCCTGTCGACGAATGACATCTGCTGTCCCCAGAGAGACCTGCCGTCCGCGGACCGTTCCGCATGAGGGTATTGATGGTCGTGTACATGCGGTCGGGGTTTCGCCGTGTTCCCATCGCCTCCCAGACCAACGCGGCGCAGTCCATCATCCTTTCCCCGGACAGACGGAGTTCCGCTGATCCCTTTCGATTTCCACTTGAATGCCATTGAGAAGGCGAGCCAGGCGTCCGAAACGCCTTTCGTCGACATTCTCGCGGAACGGGAACTTGAATGCGGTCAGCGGCATCTGGCAGCCCCCCTTGTCGTCAGCGCCTGAGCTGGAAGCACCTCCAGAATACAAAACCCACGCTTGGGCGAGAGATCCTTTCGGCCATCGGCAGGCACGGTCCTATTGAATGAGGGGGGCGAACCAGGGCGTTGGGGCTACCCCGATTCCCGAAGGGGCCTGCGCCCGGCAGCGTGCTAGGATTGTTGCCCGCAATTGCGGAGCAGAAACCGTGACCCTGAACATGTCGGCCAAGCCAGACCAAACACTTTTGAATTCGAAACCTCGGCGCTCGTCAAGCCGTCCGGGTTTCGCGAATATGATGCACGCTGGTGGTTTGGCCATCCCGGTTCGAACGAGCCGCCGGAGCTCAATCTGATCGGCGTCCAGGCGCTCGGCATGGGGCTCGGCACGCTGATCCGCCGTCTGGGTGCCGGACCCGACATAGTCACTGGTCACGATTTCCGCTCTTATTCGCTTGCCATCAAGCTGGCGCTGGTTTTCCGGGCTGATGGCCGCCGGCGCGCGGGTCAAGGATGTCGGGCTGGCCTTGTCGCCGATGGCCTATTTCGCCCAGTTCGCGCTCGACACGCCGTCCGTCGCCATGGTCACCGCCTCGCATAACGAGAATGGCTGGACCGGCGTCAAGATGGGCGCGGCGCGCCCGCTGACTTTTGGTACGGAGGAGATGAGCGCGCTGAAGGCGATCGTGCTCTCAGGCGATTTCGACCTTGTCGGTGGCGGCTCCTATGACTTCGTTGCGGATTTCCGCAAAACCTACCTCGACGATCTGACAGCGGGAAAGCGTATCTCGAGGAAGCTCAAGGTGGTGGCCGCCTGCGGCAACGGCACCCCCGGGGCTTTCGCTCCCGAGGCACTGGAAAGGATCGGCTGCGAGGTGATTCCGCTCGACGTCGCGCTCGATCATACGTTTCCCAATTACAATCCCAACCCCGAAGACATGAAGATGCTGCACGCCATTCGCGACAAGGTGCTGGAAACCGGCGCCGATGTCGGGCTCGGCTTCGACGGCGACGGCGACCGCTGCGGCGTGGTCGACAATGAAGGCAACGAGATCTTCGCCGACAAGGTCGGCGTCATGCTCGCGCGCGACATCTCACACCTCTCTCCCGGCTCGACTTTCGTCGTCGACGTCAAGTCGACCGGCTTGTTCATGACCGACAAGGTGTTGCGGGAAAATGGCGCGGTCACCGACTATTGGAAAACCGGTCATTCCTATATCAAACGGCGCGTCGCCGAACTCGGCGCTGTCGCCGGTTTTGAGAAATCGGGCCACTTCTTCTTCAATCCGCCGATCGGCCGCGGCTATGACGATGGCCTGGTCACGGCCAGTGCTATATGCCAGATGCTGGATCGCAGCCCGCAAAGCAGCATGGCCGATCTCTACCGCGATCTGCCGCTGACCTTCGGCACGCCGACTATGTCGCCACATTGCGCCGACGAGGTGAAATACGGCGTGGTCGCGAAAGTTGTCGGGGAATTCACGAAAATGAAGGCGGACGGGATCGAATTCGCCGGCCAGCCGCTGGCCAATCTCGTCACCGTGAATGGGGTGCGTGTCGTTGCCCAAGACGGCACCTGGGGTCTGGTCAGGGCCTCGTCGAACAAGGCGGAAATTGTTGTCGTCGTGGAAAGCCCTGTCTCGCCGGAACGACGTCGCGAGATGTTCGAGGCTGTCGATGCCGTGCTGCGCCGCAATCCAGAGGTCGGAGCCTACAACCGGACATTTTGAGAGGACTGGGCCATGCGGGAGCGGATCGTCAGTTTTGTGATGAGCGGGGGCGTCGGGTCACGGCTGTGGCCGCTGTCGCGCGAAGACAATCCTAAGCAATTCCACGACCTTTCGGGCGACGGCTCCATGCTTGCGAAGACTGTCCGACGCCTCAAGGCGCGGTCGGACGGCGAGACGCCGATCTATCTCCTAGCCTCCGAACGGCATGCCGACCGCGTTATCTCGGACATCGGTCCGCTCGGCCTGAACGGCGGCAGCCCGATTTTCGAGCCCGTCGGCCGCAATACCGCCGCTGCGGTGGCCACAGCCACCTTACATACGATCTCCGAATATGGCGGCGAGGCGTTTGCGCTCGTGGTCCCTTCCGACCATCAGATATCCACCGAAACGCAATTCTGGGAAACCGTCGAGGCGGGCATGCCTGCCGCCGATTCAGGCAGCATTGTCGTATTCGGCATCAAGCCGACGCATCCCGAAACCGGCTACGGTTACATCGAGGTTGGGGCAACTGGTGACGGAGTGGCCGCCGTTTTGCACTTTGTCGAAAAGCCCAATGCCGAGACGGCCCGCAAATATGTGGCTTCGGGAAGATTCTACTGGAACGCCGGCATCTTCCTGTTTCGTGCCGACACGATGCGGAAGGCATTTCTCGAGTTCCGGCCAGACATCTGGGACACCGCGGAACGGGCCTATAAGGCTGCACGGACCGACGTCTTGGGCATCTACCTGCCCCTGGGCTTCTATTCGGCTGTCCCGTCGACGTCGATCGACTACGCAGTCATGGAGCATGCACGCGGTATCGCCATGGTTACGGCTTCCTTCCGCTGGAACGACCTTGGATCGTGGCAATCGCTGCTCGAAGCCAGCCCGACGGACCGCGACGGCAATGTCGTAATGGGCGACGTTGTCGCCATGGATTGCGGCAACTCCTATCTCAGAAGCCAGGGCAGACTGCTGACAGTCATTGGAATGCAGCATGTGGCGGTGGTGACGACACCGGACGCGGTATTCGTCGCTCCTGTCAGCCACAGCCAGAACGTGAAGAAAGTCGTCGAACAACTCGAGAAGAGCGGACGCCTTGAAACGAAGTTCACGGGGTCGGACGACCGGGTCATCATCAGGGTGATGGCGCAAGCGGGTCGAGCACTGGCTCTTCAACGAAACCCTGCCGCTGTGGTCCACTGCAGGTGTCGACCATGCGTATGGCGGCTTCCACGAGGCGCTCGGTTTCGATGCAAGGCCGTTGGGCAAACCCAAGCGCATGCGGACAATGGCTCGCCAGATTTACGCCTTCGCGGTGGCCAAAGAACGCGGCTGGGCTGGACCGGCCGACAAGCTCATCGACCACGGCATCGAGTTCATCGCCAGACACGGCCGCACCGATCCCGGTGGCTGGGTGCGCACCCTCAATTGCGACGGCAGCGTGGCTGACCCGACGGAGGACGCCTACGACCATTCCTGCGTGCTCCTGGCGCTTGCCCATGCTCACCGATGCGGCCATCAGGATGCCATGCAGCTGGCACAAGAGACGTTCCATTTCATCGACACCCATCTCGAGGACGTCAGCCTGAACGGCTTCCTCGAGACCCCCGGCTGGAAGGGGGTGCGGTTCTCGAACCCGCACATGCACATGCTGGAATCCTTCCTTGCCTGGCATGGCGTCACCGGCGAGCGTGCATATCTCCGTCGGGCGGCACGCGTCGTCGATCTCTTCCGGTGCCATTTCTTCGACCAGGAGAGCTGGACGCTTGGGGAACATTTCGACGTCGATTGGCTACCGTTGCCGGGAGACGAGGGACAGTGGACCGAACCAGGGCACCATTTCGAATGGGCTTCGCTCCTCGTCGAGTTCGCGCGGGCAAGCGGGCAGAAAGACTTGGCAGCCTACGCCAGGAAGCTCTATTCGTCGGCGATCGCCAGCGGATTGAACCGGGCCACGGGCCTGGCTTATGCAGCCGTGTCGCGGCAGGGAATTCCCTTCGACCGGCTCTCCCGCAGCTGGCCGCAATGCGAAGCCGTCAAGGCCGCCGTCGCCCTGGACGGCATCGGCGGGCCTGATCTGAAACCTGAGATCGAAGCTCGTGTCGCCCGCCTCTTCAAATGGCATATCGATCCCGCACCGCTTGGGTTGTGGATCGACAGGATTGACGAGCGCGGAAGGTCACTGGCAACGGAGGTCCCCGCGAGCATTTTCTACCACCTCGTGACGGCCTTGATGCAGTATTTGGACAAGACCGGAGGGCAGGTCGAACCTTTCCCGCTGCCAGCTTTGGATACGAGCAAGAGCGATTGCGATGCAGGGTTACGGCTGACCCAACTGTCCGCGTAGCTCCGTGTTGGTCAAACGATCAATAACGAAACTAGTACAAGATAGGGAGGAATACCCATGAAAGTGACAATCCTGGGAAACTATCCGCCCCACGCCTATAAGGGATTGATACAAGGCTCAGACCGAGAAGCTGCAATCAAGGCGATTTTGGAAAGCGTTGGTGGCAAGGTGTCCGGTATGATGTTTACTCGCGGCGCCTATGATATTGTCGTCAATGCTGAGGTTCCGGACCAGGCCGATGGGATGGACCTAGCACTGGCGGTGCGGGCAAGCGGCTGGGTAAACGACCTCGTTGTCCTCGAAGAACTCGACATGAAGGCGGTGCTCGCAGCTGCCAAAAGGCTGCCGGCGTTTACAAGCTCGCCGGCTGATGGGACTGGCTGTACATTGAAGGCAGCAGGGTTCCGATTGAACGCGCCGTGCTGCCAAGTCTCAAGGAAAGACAAGGCGGAGTCTCGGAAAGCCGAAGCAGGCGCCGCATTGGTTCTGCTTCGATACCGCGCCGACAGCGAACGCGCCCGGCTCAGGGGGTCAGAATCGGAGGTCATGCCGAGTATCGCGGTAGGGACGCCCATTACTGGGCGCCCCCCGCTCAGATCCGAGCGAGCCCGATTCGAGCACTCGGCTCCTACCTTGGGTGGCTGACGGCGAAGCGCGCATTGGGCCACGGGTGAAGGATGCGTGGTTTGGGGAGCCAGTCGTCGGTCAGCTTCGTCATGCGGGCCCAGGTGAAGCCGTCTCGTTGGCTGCGCCGCCGAAGCGTCCGCCGCCAGAGATCGGTCACATGGTGCCGGAACGCCGCGAGCGCCCCGCCATTCGTCGGGACCGCATAATAGGCGAAATGACCTGTCACGACCTGCCTCAGCCACTTCCCCTGTTCGGGGATGGGCCAATGCATCCGACGCCGCAGCTCCGCCTTGATGTCCTTGAGCTTCACCCGCATGCGGTCGCCTCGGGTCTTCCGCTTAAGCAGGAAGCGCCCCTTTCGCGATTTACCGCAGATGAAGGTAAAGCCCAGGAATGCGAAGGTCTCCGATTTGCCAAGCCCGCGCTGCTTGCGGTCGACCGCCGCGAAGCGGCCGAACTCAATCAGGCGGGTCTTTTCCGGATGCAGCGACAGCATGAACTCCTCAAGCCTCGCGCGCATCGCATCGAGGAAACGACGGGCGTCGCCCTCGCGCTCGAAGCCGACGATTACATCATCGGCATAGCGCACGATGATCATGTCGCCGGTGGCCTCGCGCCGTCGCCAGCGGTTGACCCACAGGTCGAAGACATAGTGCAGGTAAATATTGGCCAGAAGCGGCGAAATCACCGAGCCTTGACCCGTGCCCCTGTCATCTACCGTCACGATCCCGTCTTCGAGAATGCCCGCCTTCAGCCATTTCCGGATCAGGCGGATGATGCGCTTGTCGCCGATCCTGTGTTCCACGAAGCGAACGAGCCAATCCTGGCTGACGCTCCCGAAAAAGTTCTGGATATCGGCGTCTACAATCCAGTTCACCCTCCGCGTGTTGATCGCTACGCACAGTGCATCCAATGCATCGTGCGACCCTCTACCGGGCCGAAACCCGTATGAGAAGCCGCAGAAGTCGCCTTCATAGATGGCATTGAGCACCATGACGGTTGCCCCTTGGACGATTTTGTCTTCCAGAGCGGCAATCGCCAGCGGCCGCTGCTTTCCATCTGCCTTCGGTATAAACGTCCGGCGAGACGGTTGCGGGCGGTACGCTCCCCGATGAACCCGTTCGTGCAGGTCCCTGAGCCGAGGCTCAAGGTCTGTCTCGTAATCCTGCCACGTCATGCCATCCACCCCGGGAGCGGCCTTGCGCTTGAGCACGTAGAACGCCGTCCGCAGTGTATCGACATTGATGTGGTGGAAGAGCGCGGTGAACTTCTCCTTCTTCCTCAGCCTTGCGGCTTGCCGTACGCGATCCAGCGACTGGGACATGCGAGCCCGGCTCTGTGTCCGGTGCATGTGTTGCTGTTCCGCGTTCCCCTTGGTCCCCGGCCTTGGCTCCACCAGCTCCGCCGCCGGTTGTCCGGCTTTGTTCGTCGGCTTCGCAGCTACTATGCCGGAGTCAGACTTCTCTGGATCGTGCATCAACGGCTACGGCTCCTCGCCTTCCCGTTGCGGACCATCCCCCCGTACTCCTGGGGCGTATGGCCAATCCAGAGATCTCCCGGTTCCCGCACAAGGAGCTTCCGCACATGCCAGGGTCTCAGACCACGCCGGATCGAACAGGCGCTCGCGAAAACGCGCCCGTCCATTTCGCCTTCCGCTAAATTAACGGCGTCGGCATCCGGAACAAATTCCCTTTCGTGGCTCAATGGCTGGCCTATGCACTCCCCTACCGACGCTTCGCCGGCATCCTCGCGGATGTCTGCGCACGGCTCGGGGCCGATGTGGATCGCTATTCCTTCATCGCAGTGGACTTCCACCACCTACTCCTTGCCGGTCTCCCGGCGCACTAATTTTGGAATGTACACCCTAGAAGGTGCGCCCGACGGATCGGCGAGGTCCGGTTTTGTAGAGGTTTCTTGTCCAGGCGCTTCTTTATCTAATCGGAGCGCGACAAGGCAACCGAGATCACATTGTCAGTATCTGTTTCAGGTAGCTCGAACAGCATTGGCAAAAATTGGCCGCTCGGGCGGCGTTCTCATGATCACCGTTCCTAAGCGAGCTCGGACTTTACGACTTTCCAGGATACCTATGGTCCTGACGCAGCGGGTGGAGCTAGCCGTCACTTCCCTACACCCTGTGCGCCGCCACCAATCTCGCGTAGAAGGGCCCTGGCCGAACCCGGCCCTGCGACGCGAGAACTCCATGCGAATAGTGTTGCCTGTCCTGTTGCTCGGCGCCGCCCTCGCCAGCCTGTCGCCCGCCCGGGCAGCGGCCGGCGATTGCGGCGATGCCGCCGCCCTGGTGCAGCAGGCCTATCCCAAGGCCCGAAAGAGCGCCGACGGCGCCTCGTTCACGCTTGTACCCCATACGAGCATCGCCTCAACGCTCCCGGAGAGCGATGCGCCATTCGGCCTGGCCTGCAAGATCTGGCCGGCTCATGACGACCTGCTTTTGGTCGCGGTGCCGCTGATCGACAGCGCTAACAGCGACCACCTGCATGTTGGCGACATCGAGCTACTGGTCGTCGATAGAAAGAGCCTGCGGGTGCGCCAGCGCCTGCTTCAGCCTGGACTGATGACCGATGATGCCATCGCGATCCGTAAGGTGGAATTCGACACCGGCCGCTATGCACTGGCCCCTGACGCCACCGCCTTCGGCCTGCGCATCGAAGTGGCAAACCATTCGCAGGCTACTCCCTTCACTGAAACCGACCTGCGGCTCTATGCCGTCGCCAGCGATGCGCTGCGCTTGGTGCTCGACGGCCTCGTGGTCGCTGGCCATGGCGGCGAAGGCGATGCCAGTTGCGCTGGATCGTTTCATTCCAGCCAGGTCAGCCTGGCGATGAGCCCGGCGCGCCACCAGGGCTATCGTGACATCATTGCGGTCGAGCGGACGGATACCGACAATCCCTCCCCCGACAAAGATGGCGAATGCAAGTCCCATCCCGCCAAGTCTGTGAAGCGGACCTACCGGCTGCGCTATGACGGCAACCGCTATCCGGTTCCGGCGGCACTCAGGGTGATGGGGTTGTGACGCCGCCGCACACGTCCCTGCCTTGGTTCGTCAATGTGATCAATTCCAGTTGAATGGGTATCGACCATTAATTCTCTCGTGGTAGGAGGCGCTCAAGGGGGCTCTTCCCAAAGGAGCTGATGATTTGTGGTGGTCAAGATTCAAAAGGGGTTTTGCCGGAACGTGGGACGACAGACTGGACGGGCTATTCTCCGCAAAGGTCGACTACGCTGGAAAATCCATTCTCGATGTTGGCTGCAATATGGGTGTTGTCGCCTATGAGATATCCAAGCTGAAACCCAGCTCGATCCACGGGATCGACATTGCCAAGGCGCACATCCAGACTGCAAAAATGTTATTGAGCGGCTCCCCGGTGCATGCCCGGTTCGATCGCCTGAATCTTGGCAGCCGGCGCCTCGGCAATATCCTTCTACCGAAATACGATATCGTCCTGCTGCTGGCCGTCTATCAGCACATGCAGCGCAACATCGGCCCAGGCAAGGCGCGAAGGGTGCTTTCCAATATTGTGAGGCGCACCTCAAACGTTGTTGCCCGCGTTCCGCCTGGAACGGATGGCGAATTCATCGAAACGCTGTCCGACGAGGGATTCCAAGTTAAGAGCACTCACACATCCCCTCTTGGTAGTCATGTGCTCGTTCTTGAGAAACCTGCCTTCGGAAATCCGCAGCCATGATGACACATTCCTTGTGGTAGTCTGCCCACCAACATCCATGTGCCAGCAGCGGGCGCAGACCCGCTGCCTGCCTGCAGCTCGGCCCGGGGAGCGCTGATCCGGCAGAAAGCATCTTGCGAATGGACTTCGCGCCAATACCGATGACATTGAGGGTTGCGGCTACGGTGTTGTCTGCCAGTGCCTTGACGGCCAGGATGCGCCCGTTGGCATAAGTAGCGGAAGAAGAATTTGGCCGCCACGGCGAGAGCATTGGCCGTCCCGCCTGCGGTCAGCGCGCCGCCACTATCGAAATTCAGCCAGGTGCGCCATCATCTCGCGGCGCCCTCCCAGCGCTCATGGCTCATGGCGCCGAACGGGTGAACAGGGTTCGGAATAGCTCCTGCGCACGCCGCAGTCCTTCATCTGTCAGAACCACTGACTTCGCCTTGTTTGCTGGATTCGCGATCAGCCCCTTCTCGTGCAAGCGATCCAGAGCGCTCCAATCGAATCCCTTCCAGAGGCCGAATCCCTTCCAGAGGCGCCTCTCTTCATGCAGCGTCAGCCAAAGCAGGCCCAGAACGGCTTCGTCGTCTTGTCGGTGTCGATCTCCATGCAAGCAGTCTAACACGCGAAAGGGCCTCTGCCACGATCCACACCGGATAGTTACTCCCTGCCACGAGCGTTCGGCTGAAAATAAGTGCTTCAACTCAGGCGTCGCGTGCGCGACGGCGTCGCTCGCGCGGGCGACGAGCCGGGGAACGGGGTCCGTCGTGCTAAGCGGCCGTGGCAGCCTTGCCGCTGGCAATGAAATGCGGATTGGCGAAATCCTCGTCGTCGCTCTGGTTGCGCTTACCGCAGGCGAGCGGCGCGCTATCCAGCGTGCGCGTCATGCCGCCGGCAGCGCGCAGCACCGCGTCACCCGCCGCGGTGTCCCATTCCATAGTGCGGCCGAAACGCGGATACGTTTGGCGGGACACTTTCTTTTCCGACGCGCTCTCCGGCCGCAGAAGTCTCAACCTTGCCAGAGGTGAATTCTTGACCCCTGAGCGGTTATCGCGGAGCGCATGCCGGGCCACAGCCGACTTTGCGACATCCCCTTCACTGATTCACTGCCCGTCTAGCGCCAGAATGCGAAATCCGCTGTGAGGGTCGGGGCTTAGCAACCGCTCAAGGTCGGTCCGAGGTTGCAGGGCTGACGTGTTTTCATCGAGCCAAGACTGACTCTAGTACCGTGCCGGGAATGAGCTATAGTTCAGATGCTCATGACGGGCGGGCGCTTGCACAATGGCTGGACTGGGCGAACAGATTGCGCGTCAGCAGCGCACCATGGGACCGCTCCTAGTGGCGGCAGTGGTCATCGGCCTTGTCGGTCTGCCCGTCGCAGCCTGGCTCGACCTCCGAGACCTATCGGAACGGATGCTGCGCAGGCAAGCCAGCGAAATCAGCCGGATCATCGACGAGATGCGCGGATTCTACGGCAGCGACGTCGTGGGACGCGTGCTGCAAGCAGACGGCGCCGTGACTGCGACGCACAATTACCGGGACGTGCCAGGTGCGATCCCTATTCCAGCAACCCTCTCGATCGAACTCGGCAAGCGCATCAGCGCTCACGACGGGTCCGTCAAATATCGGTTCGTCTCGGATCTGCCTTTCAAAGGTCGCGCCCCCCACCAGCTCGATGTATTCGAGCGGAATGCAATCTTGGCTTTGCGCGCCAACCCGAAGGAGCCGATCATCGAAGTCTCGGGTTCACTGTTTGACCGGCAGGTCCGCGCCGTGGCCCCTGTTGTAATGGGACAGGTCTGCGTGACCTGCCATAACTCACACCCGGACAGCCCCAAGACGGACTGGAAGGTAGGGGATGTCCGAGGGATCCAGGAGATATCAGTCAATCAGCCTATTGCTGCGAACGTGCTGACCTTCAAGTATCTGCTCCTATATTTCGGCTTCTCGGCGGCGGCGGGCCTGACGTTCATTCTCCTGCAGCGTCGGCAGTCCGCGTTGATTCAGGGCATCAACAAGGAGCTTTCCGAGGCAAACGACTTTCTGGCCGCGATTTCATTGAAGATCGCCAAATACCTTTCGCCTCAAATCTACAAAAGCATCTTCAGCGGCCAGAAGGACGTCACCATCGCAACCGAGCGCAAGAAGCTCACGATCTTTTTCTCCGACGTCAAGGATTTCACCGCGATCGTGGAACGGCTCCAGCCCGAGGACCTGACGCTTCTCCTCAACGAGTACTTCACCGAGATGTCGACGATCGCGCTCAAACACGGCGCCACCGTCGACAAGTTCATCGGCGACGCGCTTCTTGTGTTCTTCGGAGACCCCGAGACGCAAGGCATCGAGGAAGACGCGAGAGCCTGCTTGCGCATGGCTGTCGACATGCAGCGTCGGCTGGAGCAGTTGAACAGGGTGTGGCATGACCGCGGAGTTGAACGGCCCTTCCGAGCTCGCATGGGCATCAACACGGGCTATTGCAACGTTGGCAACTTCGGTTCCGATGATCGGATGGACTACACGATCATTGGAGCCGAAGCGAATTTGGCGGCCCGTCTGCAGTCGATTGCGGAGCCCGGCGGCATCTGCCTCAGCTATGAGACTTACGCGCTCGTGCGCGACCTTGTCCGGGCGCGTCCGTTAGCACCGATTGCCATGAAGGGGATCAGCCGGGAGGTTGTCCCTTACGAAGTCGAGGGCCTCCTGGGTGAACTCGCACAGCGCCCTCAGGTCATCAGCGAGCACGCGACTGGCCTCGACTTGTTCCTCGATGTTGAGGCAATCGACGAGAACGGGGTCGAGCGGGCGAAGAAACGACTTTCGGAGGCGCTTCTGGCCTTATCCATCCGAAGCAAGCCCGCCGCATTTTAGGTTCTTGAACATGATGCAATCTGGACCGTGTCCAGCTTTGTCGGCGGGCCTGCTGTGATCAGGCTTGCCCCGGGCTCGCAGATCACGGCAGAACCTGACGCCGATCTCCACCAGGGACGGTCTAGATCTAGCCTGTTCGCGCTCAAGCTCATGCTTGGGCGCGGTAGGGACGGCCTCTGTCAGACCAGTCCTCTTAAGCGCGGCGACCCGGCGGGCCAGCGCGTCGGTCTCGGGATTCTTGATATGGACCGCCATGACTGCCTCACTGCCTCGTTTAGGCGTTCAGAGCAGTTTGCATATACCGTGTGACGGCCCAGGAGCATCTAGCGGAAGGACGCTAGCAGTGTTGCCAACGGAATCTGCCACGCTACCGACGAGTCGGCCGCTGCGGCTCGCTTGCCAAAGGCCGGATGAGTAATGCAATCTTGGTGCTTGCATACCTCGATCAGTATCTGAGATCTGAGATCGCGACCAGAAGCCATTGTAACATACGCGCTTTCGCGCATGCTCCTGGAACTGCCCTTACGGAGGCGATAAGTCGTGCAAGCAAAGAATGCCGATCAGGTCTGACGCGCACCTTTGGCTGCGCACTCATAGCCTAGCCAAATCCAGCAGCCTTGCCGCTGGCGATGAAATGCGGGTTGGCGAAATCCTCGTCGTCACTCTGGTTGCGCTTGCCGTAGGCGAGCGGCTGACCATCCAGCGTGCGCGTCATGCCACCGGCGGCGCGTAGCACCGCGTCGCCTGCGGCAGTATCCCATTCCATGGTGCGGCCGAAGCGTGGATACACGTCCGCCTCGGCGCCGGCGACGAGGCAGAATTTCAGCGATGACCCGATCGAGACGATCTCGGCCGCGCCGAGCGCGCGGATATAGGCATCGGTTTCCGGCGTGTTGTGGGAACGGCTGGCAACGACAGTCAGCGGCATAATACCGGCCCTCGCCGAAATCGGCTTTCGATCGACGATCTCGTAGTCGTCATTGATCTCGATCGCTTCCGCTTTGCCCGGCCGGCCGGAAAAGAAGCGGCCGTTGCAAGGCGCGAAAACGACGCCGATCTCCGGCACGCCGTGACGGACCAGCGCGATATTGACGGTGAAATCGGTCCTGCGGTTGACGAACTCCTTGGTGCCGTCGAGCGGATCGATAAGGAAGAAGGCGTCGCCGAGATCCGGTGCCATGATGCCGGCCGAAGCTTCTTCCTCGGCCACGCAGGGAATCTCGGGAAATGCGGCGCGCAGCCCGGCAAGGATGATCTTCTCGCTCTCGCGATCCGCCTCCGTCACTGGCGAACTGTCCGATTTGCTGTCGACCGCACAGCCGGCACGAAAGACGCGCATCACCTCGCGCCCTGCCGCCAAGGCAAGGTGCTCGAAAACGGCGAGCATCGCTTCGTCGTCAGATACCGCCGCCGCTGTCATATTGGTCTTCGGCAATGTCCCGCTCGTTCAGCCAGTGTTCAAGGGCGTCCACCATCTCCTCGGCCGATCTGCCGAGTGTCTTGAGATGGATCTCGGGCTTTTCCGGCACCTCATACGGTGAATCGACGCCGGTGAAATTCTTGATTTCGCCATTCAAGGCCCGCGCATAAAGCCCCTTCGGATCGCGCCTGGCGCATTCCTCGAAGGGTGTGTCGACAAACACCTCGACGAATTCGCCGTCGGCCATCAATTCGCGCGCCATGCGCCGCTCGGCGCTGAACGGCGAAATGAACGACACGATGACGATCAGCCCGGCGTCGGCCATCAGGCGCGCCACTTCGGCGACGCGGCGAATGTTTTCGACACGATCAGCGTCGGTGAAGCCGAGATCGCGGTTGAGGCCGTGACGGACGTTGTCGCCATCCAGAATGTAGGTATGGCGCCCGGTGGCAAAGAGCTTCTTTTCAAACAGATTGGCGATGGTCGACTTGCCCGACCCCGAAAGCCCGGTGAACCAGAACACGGCCGGCCGCTGGTTTTTCATATCGGCACGGGCGCGTTTGCCGACATCAAGCGACTGCCAGTGGATGTTTTCGGCGCGGCGCAGCGAATGCAGGATCATACCGGCGCCGACCGTGGCGTTGGTGATGCGGTCGATCAGGATGAAGGCGCCGGTGGTGCGGTTTTCGGCGAACGGATCGAAGGCGATCGGCGACCGCGTCGAGATATTGCAGATGCCGACTTCGTTCATTTCAAGCGACTTGGCCGCCTCATGGGCAAAGTCGTTGACGTTGACCCGGTATTTCAGGTCGGTGACGGTGGCGCTGGTTTGGTCGGTCTCGGTGCGCAGGATGTAGGAGCGGCCGGGCAGCAGCGCATGTTCGTCGAACCAGACGATGTTGGCGGCGAACTGGTCGGCGACCTGCGGCCGCGCAGCTGGCGACACCAGCATATTGCCACGCGAGACCTCGACCTCGTCGTCGAGGACAAGGGTGATGGCCTGGCCGGCGACGGCCTGCTGGAGGTCGCCGCCATGCGAGACGATGCGCCTGACATGGGAGGATTTGCCGGATTTGGCGACGACCACCTCGTCGCCCGGCGCAACCGAGCCGGAGGCGATGGTGCCGGCGAAACCGCGAAAATCGAGATTGGGGCGGTTCACATATTGGACGGGAAACCGGAACGGCAATTCGACCGCGGCCTCGTCGACCGAGACGGTTTCGAGATGTTCGATCAGCGTCGGGCCGGAATACCAGTCTGTCCTATCGGAACGACCAGTAACGTTGTCGCCGTAGCGGGCCGACATCGGAATGGGCACGATCGTCTGGAAGCCGAGCCCACGTGAGAACTGCCCGTAATCCGTGACGATCCGTTTGAAAACCGCCTCGTCGAAACCGACAAGATCGATCTTGTTGACGGCGAGCACGATGTGGCGAATGCCAAGCAGCGAGGCAATGATCGAATGCCGCCTTGTCTGGCGCAGCACGCCCTGGCGGGCATCGATCAGCACGATGGCAAGATCGGCGGTCGATGCACCCGTCGCCATGTTGCGCGTGTACTGTTCGTGGCCAGGCGTGTCGGCGACAATGAACTTGCGCTTTGGCGTGGCGAAGAAGCGATAGGCGACGTCGATAGTAATGCCTTGCTCGCGCTCGGCCTCGAGGCCGTCGACCAGCAGCGCGAAATCGACGTCGTCGCCGGTGGTGCCGTGCTTGCGCGAATCGCGCTCGAGCGCCGCCAGCTGGTCCTCGAAAATCTGCTTGGTATCGGAAAGCAGGCGCCCGATCAGCGTCGACTTGCCGTCGTCGACCGAGCCGCAGGTGAGGAAGCGCAGCAGCGACTTTCGTTCCTGCGCCGCCAGATAGTCGCGGACGCCATCGGTCGGGGCGAGGCTCTTGGCCATGATGTGGCGCATGCTCAGAAATACCCCTCGCGCTTCTTCTTTTCCATCGAGCCGGCTTCATCACGGTCGATCAGACGACCCTGCCGCTCGGAGGTGCGCGCCGTGAGCATCTCGCCGACTATCGCCTCCAGAGTGTCGGCTTCCGAGTCGATCGCGCCGGTCAGCGGATAGCAGCCGAGGGTGCGAAACCGCACCAGCCGGTTCTGCACCGTCTCGCCGGGCCGCAGCTGCATGCGTTCGTCATCCTTCAGGATGAGCATGCCGTCGCGCTCGACGACCGGCCGCTCCTTGGCCAAATACAGCGGCACGATCGGGATGTCTTCCTGAAGAATGTATTGCCAGATGTCGAGTTCGGTCCAGTTCGACAGCGGAAACACCCGGATCGATTCGCCGGCAGCGATGCGGGTGTTGAATATCTTCCACATCTCCGGCCGCTGGTTCTTCGGATCCCAGACATGCTGGGCGTTGCGGAACGAGAAGATGCGCTCCTTGGCGCGCGACTTCTCCTCGTCGCGACGGGCGCCGCCGAAGGCTGCGTCAAACCCGTATTTGTCGAGCGCCTGCCGCAGCGCCACCGTCTTCATCACATGAGTATGTGTGTTGGAGCCGTGGTCGAACGGATTGATGTTGTCACGCACGCCGTCTTCATTGACATGGACCAGGAGGTCGAAGCCGAGCTTTTGCTGCATCTGGTCGCGAAAGGCGATCATCTCGCGGAATTTCCAGGTCGTATCGACATGAAGAAAGGGAAAGGGCGGCTTGGCCGGATAAAACGCCTTCATCGCCAGGTGCATGAGCACGGATGAATCCTTGCCGACCGAATAGAGCATCACCGGCTTGGCGAAAGCCGCGGCCACCTCGCGAAAAATATGGATGGATTCAGCCTCAAGCCGCTGAAGGTGGGTAAGCGCGATGTTCATGGACTGTGAGCGTTCTTTCGTACCCATCCATAGAAGGGCCTGTATCATCAACGGGCGCGATCTTCAGCCGCCCGGTTCAAGCTGCACTTCTGGACAATCTATTTCTCGTGGGGCGTTCTAGCAGATCGTTCCTGCCCAGAACAATGCAAGACAAGCCAGCGGCCGAATGGTTCGGGAATGAATTTTCCATGCAGCCGGCAAAATCGGGAAATTTCTGCTCAGCGACCAGTCGCGCATGAGAGGAGCAGGAAATGCTGCCTGCGCGTGGGGGCCTGAGGGCCGGGAGCCGACTCCCCTGACAGCCGGCCGCCTCGTTCAGAGGCCGCCAGCCGCAGCGACGAGGTCGCTAGGACGAACTTCCAATGGGAACAAGTAGCTTGTCACCGTTGTGGTCGATCTCGATCATCTCGCTCTTGCGGCCCAAGCGTTCCGCAAATCCTTTGTGAAAGATGATGGCGTTCATATAGGCAAAGGTCATCGCCAACGCCTCGGTTCGCAGCGGATAGTCGACCAGAGAATGAATGAGAAGAAACGATACCGAGAGGAATGCGGCCTTCTGAAGCGGGTCGCGGCGAACCCTGGCCAATGCAGCACAAAGCAGTGCGAAATAGCCTACCATAAGTAACATAGCAGGAATTCCGCCCTCGAAGGCTATTTCAAGGTATTCATTGTGGGCATGATTCACATACTCCCTGAAAATCATGCCTGCTCTTTCGTATATCTGATAGGCTTTCTGGAAATTCCCAAACCCAATACCTATTGCCCAATTGTCCTTAATACCCTCGATTGTGGTTCGCGCAAATTCTCCTCGCCCGAACGCCGGATCAAGTGCCTGTGCATCCAGCTTGGTCCAGGCGCTTATCGTGTAGATCGAAAGCCCGATAAAAATCAGGAGAACGCTGAACCCACTCACCCTCGAACGGGCTGAGAGAAAGATTACAGATAACACGGTGATCGCCAACCCAATCAGAACACCGGCGCGGGAACCGGCGGCCAAAAGAAGCAGCAAAAGCGCGATCAGGCCGAAGGATCCCGACAAAAGATGCCCGCGAAACAGACCATAATAGACGACAAAGGGGATAGACACAAAAAGCAACGCCGAAAAATGATTCACATTGGCAAAAAGCCCGGCATTGATCGTAAAAGGGAACAGTCCGACGATAGCGACGTCGTCGGAGAGCGAATACTGGATCACTCCCGCCAGGCCGTTGCAGATCACGCCCATGAAGAAAAACGGAAGGAGTGCGCTGACCTGCTCGGCACGCAATCGCAATACAGCTAAAAAAAACGCTGCAGCGGCTAGAACGTAAAGCAGACATTCGACCGTGCGGCCGACCCCAACGCTGATGAAGCGAAATCGGCTTTCTCCAACCCAAGGATCTCCGAGCAGCAGTTCCGGCCGCAGCCCGCTGAATATGGCCGCCGGCAATGGGACGATTTGCAAAACGATCAACACCACGCCGAAGACCAGCAGCCATAGGACTGGCCGAGGGATACTCTGGCCGGGAGTTTGCGAAAAGACGGCCGCGGCAGAAATAACTGCCCCAACTTCGATCAGAGTGTCTGTACAGAGACCGCTCGCAGTACCGCCGCCTATCAGCAGCGACAAAAACAAGCCCGAGCCGAGGAGATATTTATTCCATTCCGACTGCCGATCGTTCAAGATGGAAGTCTCTCAATGCTCAATTTATGCATTACCAAGGTGCCGACATAACGAAATCGCCAGCTCTCCGCAATGGCAGCAGTTTGCAACCGCAGCAACTGTAGCGGGCACGCTTTTGGTCCAACTGAGAAATCCAGGCTGAGATTCTGACGATTGTAAGTGCCTTCCGGAATGTTGAATCGCGCAATTTCTCCCGCCGGGTCAACGCATCTGATGGACCAAAACAATCCTTTGGGAAGCTTCAAGTTCTGCGCAGAGGCAATCAGGGAAATCTTGTATGAGCCTGATGGCAGCGAAAGTAACTGCTGAAGAGCTGCGCCCTTGACAGGGGTGTTCAAGAACCGGATCGTCGCTCCCCCCTCACCCTCTACCGCATCCTGAGATGTAGCAAACGTGACTTCCAAGCCGGATTGTCCGGGGATATACCAATCAAAGGGTTTCCCGCGGGAGACCGGCTCGAACGTGCTGTTGAAAATGTATCCGCCTAACTTCTGCTCTTGCTCCGACAGGCTGAAAAGAAACAGCCAATAAGCCGGTTCATATTGCCTCTGGCGAATATAGCCATTGATCACATGGGACAATTCGCTTGATGTGGGCGGCGCGGGTGATTTGGTCAAATCGAGCAGCAGCCGATTTGCCAAATCGAGCCCCTCGGAAGTATTGCTAAGAGCGACGAACAGGCTGGCTCTCCAAGGCGCCCCCGCCTTGATGGCCGTCAGCACGGCCTGGTACCCATCGGGGTTTGAAAGAATTGCAGGAATGCCTGCGGCGACTGCCGAAAATTGATCCGGCCATCGCCGCAACAATACGTCGATCTCGCCTACTGCCTTCGGCAAATCACCTGCTTCGATATTGCCACTAATGGATCTCTGCAGCGCATGGATCTCTGTTTTGGACAATTTTCGGGCTTGATCGAAAAGCGCATGGGCTTCAGCTTTTTCGCCCTGCTGGTATTTGATCTCGCCAATCAGGCTGTAGAGACGCGCGTCCGCCAGATTGAAGGCGAGCGCGCCTCTGGCCCTGGCAACCAATGCATCAAGATCGGGAGCATTGCTCGTGTCGTTCAGGTCGCTGGTGATTTCAGTTATCAAGGCATCAACGTTGAACGGATCCAGCACAAGAGAGACGGACGGGGTTTCGCTCTCAAGAAACCGACTTAGCCCGATCGACGAAGCCGCCAATGCTAGAACGGATGCGACGAACCAAACGCCTGAACGCCGAAGATTTTGCATAAACGGGCTGGCCTGCGCCATCATCGACTTTGCCCTCAAGTTTCGATATGTTAGTGCCGTAGTCGTAATAGTGATAGTTCATGTACTTATACGCGTAATTGTAGTCGAACTTGTTCACGGCAAACTTCGACATCGCGGCTCCCACGACGTTCGCCCCAGCGGCTCGCAGTCGTTTTAACGCCGTCTTCGCGGATTTGCGTGTTACTTGGTTCGTTGAGATGACCATCAATGTGCCCTCGGCGAGCCGGCTGAGAATGGGCGCATCTGAAAGGCCGACGATCGGCGGGGCATCTATGATGACAAGATCGAATCGCTTACCGAGATTAGTGATGATCAGAGCCATCTTCGGGGAGGAAAGCAGATCTGCGGGATTTGGCGGAATCGTTCCAGACGTTAGAACCGTCACGTTGGGATATTTTGTCGCCCTGAAAATGCTCGCCAGATCCTCCTTCCGAACAGTGTTCGTCAGCAGATTGCTCAACCCAATCGTGTTGTCGAGATTAAACAGGCGATGGAGATTCGGCTTCCGGAGATCGCCGTCGACCAGCAGAACTCTTGCACCCAGCGCAGCAAAATCCTGCCCGAGCTTGAACGACGTGGTCGACTTGCCCTCCGATGGTTCCGAACTCGTCACCAGTAACGTTCGCGGAGCCCCTTCGGCACCGGAAAATTGCAAAGAGGTTCGAAGCGAACGATAGGCTTCCGACAATCCGGACTTCTGATCGGCAATGCTGGCTGCAAGTTCCTTATCATCGACGTGCGGCAAGACGCCGAGCATCGCTAATCCCAGTTCCTTTTCGACCTGCTCAGGATTGGTAAACGTGTTGTTCAAAAGCTCAATGACGTAAATAATTGAGGCGCTCAGACCCATGAAGAGTACAAGTGCGATCGCCAGATTGATGCTCAAGCGCGGGGAATATGGCGCAGTCGGCTGCGCTGCGAAATCAACGATTGCAGCGCTTTGTGTTTTGAGTTCTGAGCTAACACCGACCTCGTTCAGCTTAGCAATTAGGCTGTCGTACTGAGAGCGGTTCGAATCCACTTCACGCTTGAGGATCGTGTATTTGATGTTCTTATCGTTGAAGATAACCTGCTGTTTTTCCATCTCGGCTAGTTTGCTCTTAAGATCTGCCTCCTTGTTCTGCGCCTCCTGGTATCTCAGTCGCAGCGAATCCGTTATTGCCAAGACGCCATTGTTGTAGAGCCGCTGTAGCTCTTTGATCTGCGACTGAAGCTGCTGCATTTCAGGAAAGCCGGGCTTCAGAACGCCCAGTTTCTGCTGGTACTGGCTAGTCAAGTCCGACAACTTTTCACTGAGCTTTTGCAGACCTTCGCTTTCCAAGACCGGTGCAAGGCTTGAGCCGCGCCCCTTGTCTATCTGGTCTACCACTCTGCCAGCGTCCAGACGCTCTTGGATCGCCGCGGCGAGGGCTGTGTTCAACGCTTCGATATTTGATCCTATCAGCGACTTGTCGTCGCCGGTCACCGTAATGCCTGCATCCTTTGCATAAGCGACCAGCTCCTCTTCCGATTTCTGAAGCTTTTCTTTTACCTGCAACACCTGTTCCCTAATAAACTGTCGCGCTAAATCAGAGGTCTCGCTGGTTTGGTCCAGGCGTTGATCGATAAAGCTTTGCGCGACTTGGTTTGCTACGTCACTTGCGTACTTTGGCTTTTGGTCGGCAAACGTGATTGATAGCAAGCTGGTGTTGGGTACGAGGCTGACCGCGAGATCATTGAGGACGCGCCCGATCGCAATAGCTTCACGTTCCTCGGGTGTTTTCTCCTGAATGGACGGTGATTTGGAAACTCCGAACGCACGATAGAAAATATTGCTGATCGAAAAGTCTGGCGTCGGGAATAGGAAGTCCGGTTTTTCACCAAGGCCCAATTGGAATACGACGCGCTGCGCCAGCGCGCGACTTCTCAGCTTCTCACGAGCCGTTAAAAAAGCCCGGATATCGCTGTTCTCGGAAACTACCTCGATGTCCTGGAAAACCTTGGCCGAAGGAACCAGCACTTCCAATTGCGTTGTTGCGTGATATTTTGGCGTCTGCATCATGGTAACAACGGTGCCGCCAACAAGCCCGGCTGCCAACATCATTGCGATTAACCATCGATACTGGACGACGTAAAAAAGCAACTTGAGTGGATTGAAACGTTCATCCTGCTCAGAATAGTCACGACCATACGGGCTGTAACTTTGTGCACCTTCGTAATACAGGTCCGGTGCCAGCCCCTGCCCGTGTGTTGGGCCTGCAATTTGGTGTTGCCGGTTGCGATCGAGCATGATGCGAAGTGACCCTAAGTTCGACTGTACTCTGGCTGATCGTGAAGCGTTACGGGATCACGGCAATTCGGGCTGCACTCGAGGCAATGCCGAGTGCGTCCTTGAGATTGTTCATCGCAATTTTTGATTTTGAGGCAAAGACGACGACCTTGTCACCACCATAGATGCGCGGGTTGCGGGTCTTGCCGGCACGTATCGCCTCCACATTATAATTTGCAACCAGCGTATTCGAGCCGATGTTGCGATAGACGAAGACCTTGCTTGCGTCCCCGATGGGACTGAAGTTCCCTGCAAGTGCGATGGCATCCAGAAGCGAAGAATTGCTCGACACCGGATAAATACCGGCCCTGTTTACCTCGCCGTCTACAGTTATACGCTGCCCGATCGATTCTTTAACAAAAATCGTCACATCCGGCGACTGCAGGTATTTGTCACCGTAGGCAGTTTCGACTTCTTGCTCCAGCTGACGAACGGTTTTTCCCGCCGCGGTGAGGGTTCCGATGAGCGGAAGTGAGATCTGGCCGCCAGAGTCAACTTGAACTGTCCTGTTCAAATTGTCGACCTGGAACACATTCACCTCGAGCACATCGTTCGGAGACAATGGCTGCTCGCTGCCGTTCTGAGTATTTTGCGGCGCAGGCAGTTCCTTTACCACCCGCAGGGCACCGCCGCCCGAAAGTGGCGCCGACGATGATGAAGTTAATTGCAGCGCGTCGACTGAACTCGACGAGGATGGTGTCGTCGACGACGTGCTCGTGCATGCCGCGATTGCAAGCGAAGCTAGCAAGACGAGTGCCGTGCCTATGTGGCTTTTTGCCAAATGAAAAATGCCCATCACGCTGTCCCGCCCTTGAATAGGCGGCCCAATCCTCCAAAACGGCCGGCGTTGCCGGCGGTTGGGTTTTTCGGACGTGCTTTTCCGATGGGCTCGATGGGCCGGTTCGCCAATATTTCGCCTGGACGTTTCAATACCATGTTGCGGGCCTCGCCTTCCCCACATCGCTTGGCAGCAGCAGCAACCGCCTGTGAAAGCCCAGGGCGCCGGCGCGTGGCGCTATGAGTGTCCGACGCGATGATATCCACCCTGCCCTCGTCAATCAGCTTTTCCGAATAATAAAGCGCCGTGCGTCCAAAAGCACCAACAATCGAGTCTGCGGTAAGCTGGATAAGGCAGCCGACCGCATTCAATCTCTCGATAACGTCGTAATTCGTTTTGATCCAGGTCAAACGCTCTGGATGAGTAAGAATCGGGATGAAACCGGCGTTTATGAGGCGTAGAGCAAGATCCTCCATTCGTGGAGGCAAGACATGATGCGGCGGTTCGAACAGAAAATAGCGAGACCTGTTCAAGGTCGGCACGCTGCCCGCCGCCAATTGGTCCGGAAGATCCGGCGCTATGTGAACATCGGCGCCGACGTAGAGAGCAAGTGGTATGGCAGCGCTACGCAGCGCCTGGTGCAACTCTTGAACCGCTCGGACAATGTTCGATGTTCCGTTCTCGTAAACGCCCGGCGTCACATGCGGCGTGCACGCCATGTGGGTCGTTCCGTCGGCCACCGCCAGCCGAGCCATTTCCAGCGATTCGGCGAGGCTGGGCGAGCCGTCGTCGAGACCGGGCAAGATATGGGAATGCAGATCGATCATGGGCGTTTGTGACTGCAGCGAAGCAACGCAGCGACGTCATCCCCCAAAACGATAAATGCGTCATTCGCAAGACAGCGAGTGACGCATTTGTCAAGTTCATGCGATGCGATGGATGCCAGGTCCCGGCTACCGGCGGACAGAATTGTCGTCATCATGCAGGCCGATGATCAGCGCCAGATCGGCGGCAAAAGCTGCGCCTGATGTATCGAACGCTACACACATGCCGCCCTCCCCAGGATTGACTTTGATCGTCGCATTTGCCGCCTGACCGTCGTATCCGAGACTTGCACGCAGCATCAAAAGACTGCAATTCAACCACTTTGCCTGGATAAACCGGCACTTCGCCCTTCATCCCGGCATGTTCGCCAACCGTCCGCATGTCGCCTTTGCTTAAGCGATCCGAGCGATACCTGGTCACGACACCAGCATAAATGCCAAGGGCACTCCATCGAACAATAGACACGCAGCAGAAGCGCCATGCGCCTCTGCTGCCATTGCCCTATTTACGATCAACTTAGTCGCTAACGGCGTGGCCGTGATCTTTGTCCGCCGTCGCAGCCAGAACACCGGCCCCAAGAGCCAGGCCGCCAAAGATGAAGAGCGGCGTATTGTTATTGGAAGCACCCGTCGAATTGCCCGTTTGGGCGGTGTGCTCAGAACCGAGGACATTGAGGCAAATCTTGTTCTCGACGCGGGAGATATCAAGGGTCGAATTGGCCGGCACGCTCAAATTGCAGCTGCCAACATTAACCGAAGCCGACCCCTTGCCGCCAACTACGACGCGGCTGCCGAAATCGAGCGCACCGCCCGCCTGCGCCGGGCGATAACCAGCCACCTGGGAGACCATTACGTCGCCATTGACGTTCCCGATCGATCCAATCGGATTTACGCCCGTATAGGCAGTTGCACAGGTGCACGACCCATCCTGCGCGAAAGACGACACCGGGGCGAAGCCGGCCAACACAACAAATCCGGCCAACGCACTTTTCACAATTAGGTTCATCCGCATCAATCCTTCTGTCCCACTACCTGAGGCCCACCCAACCGCTAGGTATTGAGCAAGCGCGTAACAGCTTTCCGCGCTAATTCCAACTCAATTCGCAAATGCGAGATAATTTTTGGTTTCGGTGTGGTTGATTGAACACACACCATTAGTGTATCAAAATATGTCGTCTTTACAACCGTCGCGCTAGCGGGGTGTCAGAGAGCCGCCAGCGTTCCTTGCGGCCTCTCCATGGCTTCGACGATCGCGCAAATTCGCATTCGACGGTGTCCTGATATCACTTTAATTTGGCATTTCGTCCGAGACAGGCTGCTAACCTGCGGAAGACCTGTGGATTGACCTACTGCGTGGCTGTCCGCAGAGGACGCCGCTCCCTTCAAGACCGAAGCCGAATGCAAGCCTACGAACTCAAGCGAGCCCGTCTTGTTGAGTGACACAGAGCCGCAGATCGGCACTGGCAGTTGGCAAGCAATGCTTGTCAGTCCACTAACAAAGCCCTCGCCGCCCGCGCGCAAGCGGTGAAGTGGTGAAGTCGCGCTCGGATGCGCTGATCGCGCGACTGCGACTGAAGATCGAGAAGCTGAAGGGCGACATCCATGGCTGTCGCTCGGAGCGCAAAGCCAGACTTCTCGACCAGATGGAGGTGCAGCTCGTGGAGCTGGAAGGCGACGCCAGCCAAGATGAACTGGTGGCGGAGATGACGGCGCGGTCTTCGACGGTCGGAGCTCTTTGAGCGCAAGCGCCCGTCAAGGTAGCCTTTCCCCGAGCATCTGCCGCGTGAGCGCGTCGTTATCGCCGCGCCCCGGAACTGCCTCTGCTGCGGTTCGGCCAAGCTGGCGAAGCTTGGCGAAGACGTCACCGAGACGCTGGAAGTGATCCCGCGCCAGTGGAAGGTGATCGAGACGGTGCGCGAGAAGTTCTCTTGCCGCGAATACGAGAAGATCACCCAGCCGCCCGCGCCCTTTCCACCTGACGCCGCGCGGCTTTGCCGAGCGGCATAGTAGCAGAGCGCCACTTCGAGGAAGGCGACGACGCTCTTCTTCCTTTCATCCGGCAGTATTTTCGAGAAGGCGATGCGCGAGGCGTCGTCGATGGCGACGTGGACGAATTCCCAGCCGACGCCGCGGCTGTTGGACTGGCCTTTGCGATCGCCTGTGATGCGGTGGCCGACGCGCTTGAAGCGGCCGAGCTTCTTGATGTCGATGTGGATCATTTCGCCTGGCTGCTCGCGCTCGTAGCGCACCACCGGTTCGGCCGGCTCCAAGTCCTTCAATCGCGAAAGGCCCGCGCGCGCAAACACCCGGCTCACCGTCGCCGGCGAAACGCTAACCTCATGCGCGATGTGCTGGCCGGTGCGCCACGATCCGCGCGACGATCGGCTGCTCGGTGGCGCTGGGGCTGCGCTTGGGCCGCGACGAGTGGTCGGCCATGCCGGCCCGGCCCTCGGCTTTATTGCGCTCGACCCAACGCGCCACGACCTTCGCCGTGATCGCATATTTCGACGCTGCCTGGGCTTGGGAAAGGCTGCCTTCAATGACCGACAGTGCCATTTCCTCTCGACGCAGCCGCGTCAGACGGGCATCCTTATGGATGTTCATTCGGACCGTCCGGCGACTCTGAAGTGTGGTAACTCCAGTCTCCTCGGTCAGATCCGAATGGACAACCTCCCGAAAGCTCACAGCTGGCGGCCCGTGACGGATCATCGAGGCCGACCGGTGGGACCGCGGCTATCCCTATCTGAGCAGCCCCGCTATCATCACTGTAGGACGATGACAACACGGGAAGATCACCTTTGGATCTGCGAGCCGGTCTTGATCTGAGCTGCAGTCGCCGATCGCAATGGCGATGAGGGGCCGTCCTAGAGGGCAATACGGCAAAGTTCTTCAACAACTTGCTACTTCGAAACCCGCAATGGACTTGAATCGTGTCGGCTGAAATCGGCATGCATCTGAAACCGCCGCTTCTCGAGCACCCCACAACAACTTTTTACCTACCAAGAAGTCTCAAATCGGGACTTGCCGAAGGATTGGGAATTTTCCATCACCGGACAAGCTATCTGTCTTTACTGTCATCACGGGACCGCCTGTATCGGGCGTCACAGCCGACATTCCGGCAAGGGCATTGAAAGGGCCTCGAAGCGAGCGAACATCATCGTTCACAACGATCCAAAGAGGAACTGCAATAATATTGCGCAGCGCGGTTTTTTCTGGTTCGTGAACGCTATGTTGCGGGTCGACGCTTTTTGAGGTGGTGGCGCAGCACGTCCGAGCGATCGGGTGTAGTAGCGTTGCAAGCGTGCGTCGCTGTCAATGGCATAGACCACGGGCATATGTCACGCCGATTCGTGTTCGCGCAAACGTTAATTCGCCGCACATTCGTCATGGTTCTGGCCTAAGCGCGACGGCTGCTACTAACGAGAGGTCGGCGTGCACAACGAACCTCCTCGACGCTTAGACGGTGCGGTAAGCCAAACCGAAGGCAATTGATTTGAGTGGGCTACTGTCGATACATGTATGACTAGCAAGAGATATCCCTCCCGACGCGTGCTTCTTCAGTCGGGGCCAGCGGCCGTGTTGGCGAACGCTATTCTCAGCACGAGCTCGTGCGCAACGCGAAAAGGCACGGATTCCCATCCGGCTGTGCACGTCCCGATCTATACCGCGAGGTCTCTGGTCGAGCGCCAACTGATCGAGAACTCGATCAAGGTAATTAGAACTCAGTTCTACGATCCCGACTATGCTATTCCCGCCACATTGATCGGTGGCGCAACTTACCGTCGCGAGAGTTTTGCTAATTTAAAGAATTGTCCGAAGCCAGCCTATTTCAGGTCGGCTGACCGCGGAATGCCCGACGACACAGACAATGATGTGAACGGCGGCTACTGGGTCATCAGCGAATCGGAACCGAGTGTTACGATGTTTGGCGCAAAGTGCGATGGGCACACCGATGACACAATCTCGATCCAAGGCGCTGTCGACTTCGTCATGTACGGTACCGCTGGCACATACAATCCAATATCATCCCAGCCCGCCGTGTTACGTTTCTCCGGCAACCCAGTCACGACTGACACGATTCACGTGGGGTATGGGACCACGTTCACTTCGCTCATCCTCCAAGGAGATATGGATCAATCGGGAGGCTACTGGTATGCTGATTTCAATGATCGGCCCGCGATCGCAGTACAGGGCGGTCGTAGTGTCAGACTCCGTGGACTCAGTATCGTCGGAGTAAATCACGCGTTTTTGGCCGACTTCAATCATTCATTTTCAGACCGTTCGAGCGTAACTGCTTGGGCTGGTCCCAACATGGGTCCAACCTCTCTCAGTCGTTATGCGCCATACGCCGGTATAGCCATTGATCCTTACGCTGGCCCTCGGGCGACCGCGGTCTCGATCGTCAACATATCTCATTCCGGCCCCACCGTTATCACAGTTTCGAAAGCCCATCATTTAGTGGATGGAGAGGTTGTCTTAGTTGACGAGATATTAGGACTATCTGAATTGAACAAACGATATTATCGGTTGAAGAAGCTAACCACAAACACATTTGAATTATACAATTGGAAGGACAATTCGACAGTTATGGCCACGGATTCTGCGCGATATTCTTCCGGCGGGATTGTACTGTCGCCATCCTATCCCGACGTCAATTATCCGCCTCACTTTGGAGCAACGCAATATGAGAAGAATTTCTCATCGCGGGTTCACATTGAAGATTGCCGCATCGCTGGATTCGGCGTCGGCGTTGTAGTTCAGCCATGCAATGCCGACGGGAATGGTGACTATGTAACAATACGAGATAGCGATCTACGGCAGAATGTAATTGCTTATGCACTTGGAAATTCTCAGGCTCGAACGTCTAATTTCACTAGCGTTATAGCTTCAAAGTGCCACACCGTGCTGGACGGGAAAAGCTTTGGAAAACAGCAAGGACAAGTTTCTGGTGTTTTCAGCGGCGTCGAGTGGACACAATCCTATCAGTTGCTTAACTTTAGTACCAGTTTCGCGAAGCCCATGACATTTCAAACCTGCTATGCAGAAAGCGTTTACAGAATAGGATTCGTTGGCGGAGCAGCTAAGATTCAGTATCCAATTTCGTTTGTTTCATGCCATTTTGGCCTGAATCAACAATACTTCTCTGGCGAGTACACCCCTCAGAAATTACTCGAATCCGGCGACGCTCAGTTAATCTCGTTCGACGGATGCAGCTTCAAGTCTCATGATGCGTCTTTGTTTGTAGTTGGCTCAGCTAATGTCGCGATTAATAATTGCTACATAGACAACGGATCGATCTTCGATACGGCAACAACAGCCGGAAAAGTTGCCAAGTCGGCGTCGCTTGGCATCTGGGACTCGGCGACAGCAGATCGCTCTCATGTCAAGGTCAATCGAATTCACTGCGAGCCGACTTACAATTTTTCGGGCACCCCACACAGTTCTATGGATGCACAGAGCGTAATTGATTGTAGCTGTATCGATGTAATGGACTTCAACAACTCCCCAATTCCGTATTGGGCTCAAAAAGTCGGATGTGGCGGCGTTGGTGTTCCAGTGGAAGCATCTTACTACACTAATACTAGTGGACTTACGAGCGTCAATAGAAGTGGCCGCGAGTACACGGTCAACATGACTACACCCTTTCAACTGGACTCGTCATATGTTCCAATCGGGGCTATTGTCGTTTCGGCTGCCACATTGCAGATCTACTATGTCAAATCCGCATCCTTTGGTCCCTCAACTGCTAGTTTGGTGCTGGTACAGCTGACGAACGTCAGGGTTGATAACGAGGTCTGGAGTGTGAAGCCCGGGTCGGAGCTTGTCACTGGCAATTTGCGTTTCTGGAATTGTGCTCGCTTCTACCCATCACCCATTCCAGTGTATGCGGAGACAACTGCAGGCTCTGCCGGTTTGGTGCTTCGCGCTCTTGGGGCAAATACGGCAAATGCAACTTTGGGGGCGCTGGCCATAGGCGACTATTTCGATACGGGAACAGGCACCGGTCAAGGAAAGTCATGCGGTTCGCTGTGGTCGACTGCCTTTCCAGCAGCGACGGTGAGCGGCCTAACCTCACCATCGGGCATCGCTACGTTTTCGGCGAATGCTCGGTTTTCGGCAAAATTCGAGTATCCAACATTTATTAAGGCAAGCTACTAACCAGCACGCCAGAGAGACGACGTTCCGGCCGACGGAGCAATCCATGTCCGAGCTCATCCGTAGCCCGTCGTCCAGCGTAACGCCAAGCTGACCCCATCTGGCGCGGCTTGAGGTGATGAGCGGGAGATAGTGACACTGAAGCAAGGAGCCGAGGAGCTTGCAGTGTCAATTTCTATGTCTGCGCCCTCGTAAGCGGTGTTTCCGGACCACCTTTCGGGAGTGGTCGCGATCTGTGAGGTTGCCGATCCTGTATTGGGATCGGAGATCGGCTTGTGTCTGGACTTGACCTTACGCTTGACCCGGAGCGGCAGCTTCGTAAGCGCCAAGCTGACCCCATCTGGCGCGGCTTGAGGTGATGAGCGAGACATACTGACACTGAAGCAAGGAGCCGAGGAGCTTGCAGTGTCAATTTC
>NZ_JAMYNW010000029.1:0-84853 GCF_040319365.1 Mesorhizobium sp. M0923
CATGCAGCAGTTTCAGCATCGAGATACGCGCCGAGGAGGCAAGCCCCTTGAGCACGGCAATGCCTTCCTCAGGTTCAATCACCAGAAAATTGCGACTCATGAAATGCCCGGGCCCATGCCAAATCTATATCCGAAATTATCCTGTATATCGGGATATCTGATTTAATCAATGCGCAGGCGAACCCGAGCAATTTGTTAAATCCAGCAGGGCGACGGTCGCGCGGTGGCCCTGCACAGAATTTGTGCAGGAGCCATATGCAGAGTGGACACCTGAACGCCGATCGCCCAATCTAGTCCGGAGCCGAGCCCGGTGATGGCGGCTTGGACATGAAGTGGTTGGACGGGTCGTGACCAAAGGGTGGAAATTATATGATCAGCGACTGGCCTGGGTCCTCGTCGCGCCCGTGCTTTTGCTGCTTACCCTGCTTCTGCTGCTGCCGATCGCGATGATGACTGTCTACACGTTTTTCACCTTCGTTACCGCTGGGGTGGAGTCGGCGGTGCTGACCTTCGACAACTGGAAGGAATTCCTCACCGACAGCTACTATCACGGCTTTCTTTGGAAGACCGTTCGCGTCGGCGCCATCACCGCTGTGATCTGCGCGATCCTTGGCTATTTCCCCGCCTATTTCATCTGGGCCACGACTTTCAAGCACAAATGGCTGCTGCTGTTGCTGCTCATCGTGCCGTTCTGGATCAGCTTCACCATCCGGACATTCTCGTGGATCCATATTCTCGGCGAACAGGGGCTGATCAACGTCGTGCTCATCCGGCTGGGGGTCATCAACGAGCCGTTGCCGATGCTCTACACCGAGGGCGCCGTCATCATGGGGCTGCTGCATTTTCTGCTGCCCTACATGATCCTGAACGTCTATGTCAGCCTGGAGGGCATCGACCGCACCTTGATCGCCGCCGCCCGCTCGATGGGCTGCACCAGCGCACAGGCGTTCCGCGAAGTGACCCTGCCGCTGTCGATTCCGGGGCTGGGCGCCGGACTGTTGCTCTGCTTCGTGCTGGCGGCCGGCTCCTATGTGACGCCGCAATTGCTCGGGGGAAGCCGCGACGCGCTGTTCGGCAACCTGATCTACGACACCATCATGGGGCAGCTCAACTGGCCGATGGGCGCCACGCTTTCCATCGTCCTGTTCGTTCTGCTCGGTGCGGCCGCGGCCGCCTACAGCCGCTATATGGGCCTGTCGCAGATCATGAAGGGTCTCAGTGCATGAGAGCGGAGCATCCCGATCGCGAAGGCAGATGGGCGTGGCGGCTAACCGGCGCGATCACGGTGTGCGTCTATGTCTTCATGTTCGCCCCGATCCTCGCCACGGTCGTGCTTTCCTTCAACGCCTCGATGTTTGGCGGCTTTCCCCTCACCGGCTTCAGCCTGCGCTGGTACGAGAAGCTGCTCACCAACGGGCCGGTCCTCGATGCCTTCCGGACATCGATGTGGATTGCCCTGGTGACGGCAACGGTGACGACGCTGCTCGGCATCATGGCGGCATTGGCGCTGGTGCGCTTCGAGTTCCGTGGCAAGCAGGCGATCAACACGCTTGTCATTCTTCCCGCGCTGGTCCCCGAGACGATACTGGGCGTCGGCCTGCTGGTCATGATCAAAGCCGTCGACCAACCGCGCAGCATGACGCTTCTGGTGCTCGGCCACATTCTGCTCACGCTCCCCTACGTGGTGCTGATCGTTCAGGCGCGCATGGTCGGCATTAAACGTTCCTATGAGGAGGCGGCACTGTCGCTCGGGGCGCCGCGTGTGTCGACATTCCGCGAGATCACGCTGCCGCTGCTCATTCCCGCAGTGCTTGCCAGCGTGCTGCTCGCCTTCACCATCTCGTTCGACAACACCTCGGCCAGCCTGTTCTGGCGACCGGCGGGCGTCGAGACCATGCCGACGCAAATCCTCTCGATGCTGAAGATCTCGATCAGCCCCGAGGTGAACGCGCTGGGCACTGTCATGATCCTTTTGACGGTCGGCATTCCCTTGGCTGGTGGGCTCATCCTGCAAAGCCTCACCTGGTTCAAGGCAGGCAAGTGAAAATGAAAATGGGAGAATGAAAATGAAACTGACAACCACCAAACGACTGGAACGGCTCAACGAACGCTATGCCAATGGCGACATCAGCCGGCGATCATTCCTGACGCTGACGGCCGCCGCTGCCGCCGCCACCGGGCTTTCCATGCCCTGGATGGGACGCGCGCTGGCCGCGGTTTCGGAAGTGCGCTTCGACGGATGGGGCGGCGTGGTGCAGGAGGCGATCGATAAGTACGCGTTCCAGCCCTACACCGCCAAGTCCAAGGTCAAGGTCGTCCAGGGCACCTTTGGCGACGAGAACGAGATCATCACCAAGATCAAGACGTCGAAGCCGGGCGACTTCCAGATCGTCCATTCTTCCGGCGTCAACTACTACATCAAATACGTCAATGGCGGCTTCAACTCGGAGATCAACGAGGCGAACATTCCGAACATGGCGAATGTGCTGACCGCCATGATCGAGCCGTTCCGCAAGATCACGCCGAAGCTGTCGGCAGTGCCATATGATTACGGCACCACCGGCATCGCCTACAACAACAAGGTCATCTCGCCGGAGGAAGCCAAGGAAAAGGGCGCCAACCTGCTTACCGACAAGAAATATGGCGGCAAGGTCGGCGGCTACGCCGATATGACGACGCGCGTCTGGTATGCGGCGCTGCAGACGAAACAGGACCCCAACAACATCCAGGACATGGATGCGGTCTGGGCCAAGGTTCGCGAGACCCGCGACCTGGCCAAGAAGTTCTGGAGTTCCGGCGCGGAACTGATGGACCTCCTGTCGCGCAACGAAATCGTCGTTACCGATGCCTGGTCCGGACGCGTCGCCGCCCTGCAGCAGCAGGGCCAGCCGATCGGCTATCTCGACCCCGCCGGCTCATACGCATGGATGGAGGACATGCTGGTGCTCAAGGGATCGCCGATGGCCGAATGCGAGGAACTGATCAACTTCATGCTGGATCCGGCCACGTCGATCGCTGTCGCCGAAGGCCAGAATTATCCACCCTCGCTTGATCCGACCAAGGTGAAGCTGACCGACAAGATCGCAGCGCTTCCGGCCTTCGACCCGACCGGATCGATGAAGTCGCTGACCTTCGCCGATCCGCTCTACTGGGCGAAGAACGAAGACGCCTGGACCAAGCAATGGGACAGGGTGTCGAAAGGTGCATGACGATAACAGCCACGATCAGCCCCGGCCGGCATCGGCCGGGGCTGATCGCGACCCGCTCGCTCGGGGCGAAAGCCAGCCGACAGGAAAGCCTGCGGTCGAGTTTCGCGACATCGATATTTTCTACGGCAAGTTCGCCGCCGTGCGCGATTTTTCACTGGCGATCCGCAAGGGCAGTTTCGTCACCTTGCTGGGGCCGTCCGGATGCGGCAAGACCACGATCCTGCGATCGATCGCCGGCCTGGTGGATATCACCAGCGGGCAGATCTCGATCGGCGGAAAGCGCGTCGACGACATCCCGATCTACAAGCGCAACATCGGCCTGGTGTTCCAGAACTACGCGCTCTTTCCACACAAGAACGTCTTCGACAACGTCGCATTCGGGCTGAAATACCGGAACGTGCCGAAACCGGAAATCGTGCGCCGGGTCAAGAAGGCGCTGGATATGGTGCGGCTGCCCGGCAGTGAGACAAAGCTGCCGTCACAGCTCTCGGGCGGCCAGCAGCAACGCATCGCACTGGCCCGCGCCATCGTCTTCGAACCGGAAGTGCTGCTGCTAGACGAGCCCTTGTCGGCGCTCGACGCCAATATGCGCGAGGACATGCGCGTCGAGATCAAGAAAATCCAGCGAGAGACGGGCATCACCGCCATCTTTGTGACGCACGACCAGGAAGAAGCCTTGTCGATGTCCGACCGCATCGTCGTGATGAACGCCGGCCTGATCGAGCAGATCGGTTCCCCGGCGCAGGTCTACGACCAGCCGGCCACCGCATTTGTCGCCAATTTCCTGGGCAAGGCCAACATGCTGCCCGGCAGCGTGACGGCGATGGACGGCAAGATGGCGACGATCGCGCTGGCCAGCGGCCATGTCGTAAAGGCGGCCGCGCCGAAGGCGCTCACGGCCGGCAGCGCGATCACCGTCGTCGTTCGCCCGCAGAAGCTTACCGTTGGCGCGGCGGGTGCTGCCAACAGGCTGGCGGGACGAATAGTCTCGACCTCCTATCTCGGCGGCAATGCGGTCTACGAGATCGACATCGGCGCTGGCACGCCGGTGCGCGCCAACACGCTGATCGACGGCCAGCCGCTGCGTGAAGGCGAAACGGTCGATGTCTGCTTCGACCCGCTGGGTTGCGTGCTTCTCGACGCGCAAGGCGTACGTATCGCGTAGCGACGAGGCGCTGAGCCGTTCAGTCTTTCGCGTCACCCCTTGGCCCGAGAAACCGCGCATAGACCTCACCGACAATACCGCGCCGGAAAACCAGCACGCAGACCATGAAGGTCAGGCCGGTGGCGATGGTCACCGGAAAATTCGAGGTAGCGAGCGTGTTTTCCAGGCCGACGACCAGACTGGCGCCGATGATCGGCCCGACCATGGTGCCGATGCCGCCGAGGAGCGTCATCAGGATCACCTCGCCCGACATCTGCCAGGTGACGTCGGTGAGCGTGGCAAACTGAAAAACGATCGCCTTGAGCGCGCCCGCCAGCCCGGCCAATGTTGCCGACATGACGAAAGCCGCCAGCTTGTAGTTGGCGACGGAATAGCCAAGCGAAATTGCCCGGCTCTCGTTTTCGCGGATGGAACGCAGGATCATGCCGAAAGGCGAGTTGATGATGCGCCAGATGGCGAACACGCCGATCAGGAAGACCGCCAGAACGAAATAGTAGATGTTCATCGAGACGTTCAGGTCGAGCATTCCAAACAGCCTGCCGCGCGGCACGCCCTGGATGCCGTCCTCACCTCCGGTGAACGGCGCCTGCACGCAGAAGAAGAAGAACATCTGCGACAGCGCCAGCGTGATCATGGCGAAATAGATGCCTTGCCGGCGGATGGCAAAGAAGCCCATCACAAGGCCAAGCAGCGCGGCACCCAGGACGCCGAGCAGGATGCCCGCTTCCGGCGGCCAGCCCCAGACCTTGACCGCATATGCGCTGAAGTAGGCCGCCCCGCCGAAGAACGTCGCATGGCCGAAGGACAACAACCCGGTGTAGCCGAGCAGAAGGTTGAACGCGCAGGCAAACAGCGCAAAGCACAGCATTTTCATCAGGAAGATCGGATAGACGAAGAAAGGCGCCACCAGCAGCGCTAGGATGCCGAGCCCCACCAGCGTCCATTCAAGCCATACCGAACTTTTGGCGCGCGTCCCGCGAAGTGAGAGTTCGGCCATCTCAGACGTCCCTTCCGAAAAGACCGGCGGGCCGGACCAGAAGCACGATCGCCATGATGACGAAGACCACCAGATTGGAGGCTTCGGGATAGAAAACCTTGGTCAGGCCTTCGGCGAGCCCAAGCATGTAACCGGTAACGATCGCCCCGAGGATCGATCCCATGCCGCCGACCACGACAACGGCGAACACGACGATGATGAGGTCAGATCCCATCAGCGGGCTTACCTGATAGATCGGCGCGGCGAGAACGCCGGCGAGACCGGCAAGAGCGCAGCCGAGGCCGTAGGTAAGGGTCAGCAGCAACGGCACGTTGACGCCGAAAGCCTGGACCAGGCGGGGGTTCTCCGTTGCCGCGCGCAGATAGGAGCCCAGCTTGGTCTTCTCGATCAGCACCCAGGTGCCGAAACAGACGATCATCGAGGCGACCACCACCCAGCCGCGGTAATTTGGCAGGAACATGAAGCCGAGATTGGTGCCGCCGGACAGCAGCGGCGGCACGGAATAAGGACTTCCCGATACCCCATAGTAGTACCGGAACACGCCTTCGAGCACGAGCGCGAGGCCAAAGGTGAAAAGTAGACCGTAAAGCGGGTCGATATCGTAAAGCCGCGACAGCGCCAGGCGCTCGACCACGACACCGAAGCCGCCGACGATCAGCGGCGACAGGATCAGAGCCGGCCAATAGCCGATGCCGAACCGGGTGAGCAGCAGATAGCCGATGAAGGCGCCGAGCATATAGAGCGCGCCGTGAGCGAAATTGATGACGCGCAACAGGCCGAATATGACAGCCAGGCCGAGGCTCAACATGGCGTAGAAAGAGCCGTTGATGAGGCCGACCAGCAATTGGCCGAGGAATGCCTGAACGGGTATTCCGAAGATCATCGTCATGGCGCCATCATACACCCAGCACTTCATGCAGCAGCGTCATGCGATCAGGCAGTTCGCCGACCGGAAAGCCCGACACTACCTTGCCGTGCTCCATCAGATAGAAACGATCGGTGACACGGCTGGCAAAGCGGAAATTCTGCTCGACCAGCAGGATTGTCATGCCGCGCTTTTTCATCGTCGCCAGCAGATCGCCGATGCGCTGCACGATAACGGGAGCCAGTCCCTCGGTCGGTTCATCGAGAAGCAGCATTTTCACGCCGGTCCGCAGCATGCGCGGGATCGCCAGCATCTGCTGTTCGCCGCCCGACAGCCTGGTGCCGGGGCTGTTGCGGCGCTCCTTCAGATTGGGGAAGAGATCGAATATTTCCTCCACGCTCATGCCGCCCTCGGCTACGATCGGCGGCAGGACCAGATTCTCGTCCACCGTCAGCGTCGCGAAGATACCGCGTTCCTCCGGCACCAGGCCAAGGCCTTGATGCGCCGTCCGGTGCAGTGGCAGGCGCATCAGATCCTTGCCGTCGAAAGCGATCTGGCCGGTCCGCTGGCGGATCAGCCCGATGATGGCGCGCAATGTCGTGGTCTTGCCGACGCCGTTGCGGCCCAGCAATGTCACCGTTTCACCTGGAAAGACCTCCAGATCGACGCCGTGAAGCGCGTGGCTTTCGCCATACCAGGCGTTGAGGCCGCGGACTGCAAGAAGAGGCGCGGCGTCACTCATCGGCGGTGCCCATATAGGCGATCCTCACCCGTTCGTCGCGACTGACCGTGGCATAGTCGCCGGCGGCAAGGATTTCGCCGCGCTGCATGACGGTTATCCAGTCGCAAAGATCGGCTACAACAGTCAGATTGTGCTCGACCATCAGCACGGCGCGATCCCTGGCGACCGAGCGGATGATATCTGAAACCGTGCGCACATCCTCATGCCCCATGCCGGCCATCGGCTCGTCGAGCAGCAGCACTTTCGGATCGAGGGCCAGCGTCGTGGCGATCTCGAGCACGCGTTTCCTGCCATAGGAGAGATCGGCGGCGGGCCTGTTCTTGGCATCGTCGAGGCCGACAGACCGCAAAAGCTCCTCGGCGCGCGGCGTCAATCGATCGAGCGCTGCCAGCGAGCGCCAGAACTGAACGCTGAGCCCGCCCGGCCGCTGCAATGCAACGCGCACATTGTCGAGCACGCTGAGATTCGGAAACACCGCCGATATCTGGAACGAGCGCACCAGGCCCATCCGCGCGACCTTGGCCGGCGACGTGCGGGTGATGTCGTGGCCGAGCAGTTCGATCCTGCCGCTCGTCGGCGGCAGGAACTTGGTAAGCAGGTTGAAGACGGTGGTCTTGCCGGCGCCGTTGGGCCCGATCAGCGCGTGGATGTTGCCATGGTAGAGGTCGAGATCGACATTCCTGACCGCGACGAAACCGGCGAAGTCGCGCCGCAGGCCCCGGGCGGAAAGCACCACCCGCGGCCCATTCGGTTCGGGCGGCGCCATCGGCCCGCCAATCACTCGCTGGCCGTAGGACAGCCGCTTTCCTTGGGGCTCAGGAACGCCTCGTTACCGGGGATCGTGGCAAGGGGTTTGTAATAGTCCCATTCCTTGGTGCTCTCGCTCGGCGACTTGACCTGATAAAGATACATATCGTGGACCATGTTGCCGTCGGACTGCACTTTGCCGTTCGCCGTAAAGACGTCGTTCACCGGCATCGAATGCAATTCCTTGGCGACGGCTTCAGTCGCGTCGGTGCCGGCCTTGTCGATCGCCTTCAGATACTGCGTCACTGCCGAGTAGGTGGCGACCTGGATCATGTTCGGCATGCGGTTGGTGCGCTTGAAAAACTGCTGGGCGAACTCGCGGCTCTTGTCATCGCGATCCCAGTAGAAGCCTTCGGTCAGCACCACGCCTTGCGCTGCCTCGAGGCCGAGCCCATGCACCTCGGCCAGCGTGAACAGAAGCGCTGCAAGCCGCTGACCGCCCTGCACGATACCGAACTCGGCCGCCTGCTTGATCGAGTTGGAGGTGTCGAGGCCGGCGTTCGCCAGCCCGACGACCTTGGCGCCCGACGATTGCGCCTGCAGCAGGAAGGATGAATAATCGGTCGAGCCGAGCGGATAGCGCACCTCGCCAACCACCTTGCCGCCATGGCTCTCGACGAACTTGGCGGTCTGCTCCTTGAGCGAATAGCCGAATGCATAATCGACGGTGACGAAGAACCAGCTGTCGCCGCCTTGCTGGACAAGAGCGCCACCGGTTCCTACCGCCTGCGAATGCGTGTCATAGGCCCAGTGGAAGCCATAGGGCGAGCATTGTTTGCCGGTCAGCTCGGTGGTTGCGGCGCCGGTGACGATGTCGATTTTCTTCTTTTCCTTGGAAATCCCCTGGACGGCCAGCGCCACCGAGGAGGTGGTCAGTTCCATGATGGAATCGACCTGTTCGGTATCATACCACTGCCGCGCAATGTTGGAGGCGATGTCCGGCTTGTTCTGGTGGTCGGCGCTGACGATCTCGATCGGCGCGCCTTGTGCCTTGCCGCCGAAATCCTCGACCGCCATCTTGGCGGCCTCGACCGACCACTTGCCGCCGAAATCGGCATAGACGCCCGACTGGTCGTTGAGAATGCCGATCTTGACCTTGCCGTCAGAAATCTCGGCGGCTGCGGCAGGCATCGCAGTCGCTGCAAGAAGCGCGGCCGAGGCCAGGTACGATATCTTCATTGGTGACTTCCTCCCTTATGGTCGACAACCGAGCAACATGTCGGCGGCTGCCTGCTGCGGCACGAAGAGTGGCCTCCCATATTCCGTCCTCTCCGGCGGAAAATCGCAGCGCTGTACGGCCGCCTATGCCCGTCCCTCAAATCGTAGCATCGCGCGGCAACGCGAGAACAGTTACTTTAGTATTAGGCTCGCGGTGCCCATGCCGCGGACGTCGAAGCGCAACATAGGGCCGGATCGTGCAGGGTCCAGATGGCGTCTGATCTCTCTGAAGCCGACGTGCCGTGATGAAATCCCGGCCCGAGCGGTCGTGATCAGATGATGCAGCTGAACGAGAAACGTGTGTTCTCAACCGCCGGCTGGATGATGGCATGCAACCAGGCGGCCATCGCCGATGCTTTGAAGAAGCGGACGCTCGCTGCGGCAGAGGGAGGTGGCGGCTGGGCAGCGGGTGTGGAACCGGCATCCCGAAGGTGGGTTCATCGGGCCGGGCAGGTCGCCCTTGAGTACCAACCGCCCGCGCCGCGCCCGGTCGATGCTGGGTATCGGAACGGCGGAACGCAGCGCCGCGGTGTAATGGTGTCTGGGCGCCGCAAAGACCTCGTCGGTCGGCCCACTCTCCACGATCGATCCCAGATACATTACCGCCACACGGCTCGAGATCTGACGCACCACGGAAAGGTCGTGAGCGATGAACACATAGGTCAGGTTGAACTCCTCGCGCAGATCGGCGAGCAGATTGACGATCTGCGCCTGGATCGACACGTCGAGCGCCGAGACCGGCTCATCGGCCACGATAAGCCGTGGCCGCAGCGCCAGCGCACGGGCGATGCCGATACGCTGGCGCTGGCCGCCGGAGAATTCGTGCGGATAGCGCGATGCGTGCTGGGGCGACAAGTCGACCCGGCGCAGAAGGTCGGCCACGCGATCCGCCATTTCCGATGCCGAGAGGCGTTCATGGATACGGAATGGATCGGCCAGCAGATCGCCGACCCGCCGGCGCGGATTGAGCGAAGCGCTGGGATCCTGAAAGACCATCTGCATCTGCCGCCGCAACGGACGAAGCTGGCGCTGGGAGGCATCGCTGATGTCGCGGCCCTCGAATTCCAGCGACCCCGAGCTGATTTCGGTCAGACGCACCAGACACCGGCCAAGCGTGGATTTGCCGCAACCGGACTCACCGACGATGCCGAGCGTTTCCCCGGGCCAGATGTCGAGAGACACCTTATCGACCGCATGTACGGTCCGGCGCTGTGCCGGGAAGATCGAGCGGCCGACGCTATAACGTTTCGACAGATCGCCGGCGCGAAGCAGCGGGCGCGGCACGGCATTCATCGTTGCATCTCCACGCCGCCAGCCTTCTGGACAGCGAATTGTCTGCGCGTGGACTCCGGCAACACGCAGGCGGCGCGATGGCTCTCGCCTTGCATGATCGGCAGCTGGACCAGACAGGCGTCGTGGCGAAAGGCACACCGGGGGCCGAAGGCGCAGCCTTTCGGCAGGTTGGAGAGCGAGGGCGGAATCCCCGGGATAGCGGCAAGCCGGGCCGGACGTGGTCCCTCCATCGACGGGATCGAGCCGAACAAGCCCCATGTGTAGGGATGCAGCGGCGCCCGGAACACGCTGCTCTTGCCGCCCTCCTCGACAAAGCGTCCGCCATACATCACCAGCACCCGGTCCGCGACTTCGGCAACGACGCCAAGATCATGCGTGACCAGGATCACCGCCGAGCCGAACTGGTCGCGCAATCGTCCGATCAGCTCGAGGATCTGCGCCTGCACGGTAACATCGAGGGCTGTGGTCGGTTCATCCGCGACGAGCAGCGCCGGGTTGCAGGAGAGTGCCATGGCAATCACCGCGCGCTGGCGCATGCCGCCGGAAAGCTGGTGCGGGTAGCTGTCGACGACCCGATCCGGATTTGCGATGCCGACCGCATCCAGCAATTGCACGGCCCGCGCCCGCGCGGCTTTCGCCGACACTTTTTCATGCGCGCGCACCTGCTCGCCGATCTGGTTGCCGATCGTATGCACAGGAGTGAGCGCCGACATCGGATCCTGGAAGATCATCGCGATCTGGCGGCCGCGAATGGCATCGAGCGCACGCCGGCTGAGCCCGATCAGCTCCTGTCCCATGAAACGGATGGAACCGGAGACGATAGCGTTGGGGCTGTCGATCAGCCCCATGATGGCGAGCAAGGTCTGGCTTTTGCCCGAACCGGATTCGCCGACCACCCCGATGATCTCGCGCTGCTCGACGGCAAACGAGACGCCTCCCACCGCCCGCACCAGGCCCTCGTCGCTGCGGAAGGAGACGGTGAGGTCCTTGACCACCAGAAGAGGAGCATCAGCCGACATTGCGTGCCCTCGGGTCGATGATGACGAAGACGACGTCGACGATGAAGTTTGCCATCACCACGAAGAAGGCGGCGTAGATCACCGTGGCCAGGATCATCGGCAGATCGAGGGTCTGCAGTGCCTCATAGGTCAGTTTCCCGACACCCTGCAATCCGAAGACCACTTCGGTCAACAGTGCGCCGCCGCCGACCAGGGCACCAAAATCGAGGCCGAACATGGTAACGAACGCGACCAGCGAGGTCCTGAGGCCATGATGCAGCAACACCCGGCGCTCGCCGATCCCCTTGGCCCGGGCGGTGCGGATGAAATCCTCCTGCATCATCTCGATCAGGCTTGCGCGCAGCACCCGTCCATAGAGGCCGACATAGAGGGTTGCCAGCGTGAACCACGGAATGACGAGCGCCTTGAACCAGCCCCAGGGATTCTCGGTCAGGGGGATGTAGCCGAGCGGAGGAACCCAGGAAAACAGCCAGCTGTCGTGCCAGCGGCTTTGTGTCAGCAGGTTGGCGACCTCGCCCAGCCAGAAGACCGGGATCGACACGCCGACCAGGCTCAGGATCATCAGCGCGCGATCAACGAATGTACCGCGCGTTGCGCCTGCGATCACCCCGACAATCAGTCCCCCCAGCACCCACAGCACTGCCGCGCCGCCGACCAGCGACAGCGTCACCGGAATGGCGCTTATCACGGTCGGGATGACGCGCTGCCCGCGATTGACGAAGGAGGTGAGATCACGGCTGACAAAAAGCCGGTTTATCATCAGCCCATATTGCACAGGCAATGGCCGGTCGAGACCGAAATCGTGGCGCACCTGGATCAACGTCTCTTGCGAAGCATTGCGGCCGGCAATGCGCGCCGACGGATCGGCGCCCGGCGTCGCAAAGAAAATCAGGAAAGCAACGACACTTATGCCGAACATGACCAGCACCATCTGGCCAAGCCGGAAGCCGAGCGCGGCAACCACTAGACGCCCCTCGGCGAGGATTTCGGATCGAGCGCGTCGCGTACGCTGTCGCCCAGAATGTTGAGGGCCAGGACCGTGATGACGATGGCCAGCCCCGGCGCCAGTGCAACGACCGGCCGCGAATAGAGCAGGCCCTGGCCGTCCTGGATGATGGTGCCCCAGCTGGCATCCGGCGGCTGCACGCCGATCGACAGGAACGACAGCGAGGATTCCGTCATCATGTTGAGCGCCAGGATCAACGGCACGAAAACGATGATCCGGGTCACCACATTGGGCATGATGTCGCGCAAAAGGATGCGCCAGGGCGACGCGCCCAGGCCGATCGCAGCGGTCACGAATTCGGCATGCATCAAGGTCAGGACATGGCCACGGATCGGCCGCGCCACATAGGGCACATAGACGATGCCGATGATGAAGACCGGTAGCCACAGGCTGCCGGAGCGGATTTCGAATGGACCGATCTGGATACTCTGCGCAATCAGCACGATCGACAGCGAGATCGCCAGCAGGAAAATCGGGAAGGCCCAGAGCACGTCGAGAATGCGCGACAGGCCGATGTCGACGATGCCACCGAAGAACCCGGAGACGACCCCCAGAAACGTCGCGAGGACGAGACACAGCGCGGCTGCAGCACCCGAGATCAACAGCGAATCCCGTCCGCCGTAAAGCAGCCGCGCCGCGACGTCGCGGCCCTGGTTGTCGGCTCCGAGCAGGTAGGGACCGATGCGCCACGTCGGCCCGATCGGCGTCATGCCGAGGCCAAGGCCTTCTGTGGAGGGCTGCAGCACCGGCTGGGTCACCCCATCGACGACGACCTCGCCATTGAGATTGGTCACAAATGGATCGGTGCCGGAGACGTACCGCGCATAAAGCGGCGCCGCGAGCGAGGCGATCACGACGACGACGAGCACGGCGAATGCCGATATTGCCGAACGATCGCCTTTCAGCTTGCGCCATGCCGTGCGCCACGGGCCATCGGTGGCCCGGCGAACCGAGATGGCGGGCTGATCCGCAATGACATTGACCATGAACAGGATTGCCTAGGAAAAATCTCGGCCTGAAAGATGCGCTGATCCGCCGGAAAAGGAAATGCGACGGAGAGCCGGCGGCGCTCCGTCGCATTGGCTCCGGGAGGTTATTCCACCCAAGACTGGCTGACGATCCAGTAGAATTGTGGGCTGAAGGTGAAGTTCTTCAGCCTGGACGAGATGACATCGACCCGCTTCGGCGTGAACAGGACGGCGACCGGCGCCTTGTCCGTCACCGCCTTGTCAATGGCGGTCCAGAGTGTCGCGCCCTTGGCCGGATCGGCGATGGTGGCTGCCTCTGCCTCGTCCATCGATGCGTCGATCGACTTGTCGCAGAACCCCGAAATATTGACCGAGGCGTCGGAACCTGGCGTAAACGAGGCACAGCTGAACAAGACCTGCAGGAAATTCGATGGCGCCGGGTAATCCTGGAACCATTGCGAGATCGAAATCTGCACCTTGTTGTTGGTGTTCTGGATGTAGGTGAACTGGATGTTCTGCGAAATCGGCTTGACCGACGTCTTGTAGCCAAGCTGGTTGAGCACGTCCTGCAGATAGACGCCGATCGCCTTGGAGACAGTGGTGTCCTCGGTGATGATCGTCACCTCCTGACCTGCGGTTCCCGATTCAGCAACCAATTGCTTGGCCTTATCCATATCCGGCGCGGACCACTTCTCACCCGGATTGGCGGTGAACGGGCAATAGGCTGCGAATGACGGGAAGCCCGGCGGCAGGATCTGACAGGCCGGCTGCGCCAGATTGCTGCCGCCGAAAAGCTTGACGATCGCGGCGCGGTCGATGGCGAAGTTCACCGCCTGGCGAACGCGGATGTCGTTGAACGGCGCCAGATTGGTGTTCATCGGCGCGTACCACATCGCCGTCAGCGGGTGAACCGTGACCTGCTTGGCATATTTGGTGCCGAGTTCGGCGAGACGGTCGGACGGCGGCGGATCGAACATCCAGTCCGCCTGGCCATTCTCGACCGCCGTCACCGCCGCCTCGTCGGTAAGGCCGAATTCATAGTCGATCTCGTCCGGATATCCGGCCGGCTGCGCTTCCTTGCTCCATTCCTTGAAGTGAGGGTTGCGCACAATCTTCATCAGCTTGTTGGGGTCGTAACTGGCGATCATATAGGGTCCGGTGCCCGGAATCGGATCGGTGCCGGCGTCCTTGAGCGGCGCGCTCGCCGGCAGGATCGACGCGTGTGGAACGGCAAGCTTCTGCAGGAACTCGGCATCCGGCTGGACCAAGTTGAAGGTAATGGTTCCGGCCGCATCGTCGACAGACAGGCCACCTTCGAGGGAGCATGTCGCGGGCGCCTTCAAGCATGCATCCGCGCCGATGATGCCTTTGTAGAAGGTCCCGGCCGTCGGCCCGCTGATCTTGAAGATGCGCTGGAACGAAGCGACCACGTCTTTGGTCGTGACGTCCGAGCCATCGGCGAACTTGATGCCCTTGCGCAGCTTGAAGACATAGGTCTTGCCGCCGTTCTCGACCTGCGGGAGGCTTTCCGCCAGGTCCGCGACGACCTCGAAGCCGGTCTTGTCTCTGGCCTTCCTGTAGGTCACCAGGCCATCGTAGAGGACATAATTGATCTGGAAATACTGCAGCGTATAATTGATGTGCGGATCGGCGGTGCCTGCCGCGGCATTGGCCAGCAATCGGAGCGTGCCGCCTGGCTTGCCCTCGGCGGCCAAGGCACCGCTTGCCGGCGACATCATCGTCACGCCGAGCAGAGCCAGCCCGGGTATCAACGCTGCAAATGCTTTTTGGGGTCGCATATTTGTTCCCTCATGGAGGCGTGTCGGCTTTTGCCGCGCTGAATCCGGTCGATCGACCGCCGCGCGGCTGAAAACAGTCCTGGGTTTGCGAACGGCGTTCGCTACTTCGCCCAATCGCAAAAGACTACGGCGAGCGAAGCCGGACGGGATAGCTATTAAGATAGATAGGGTCGGACAGGCTTATTCCCGCCTATTTGTTGAGCAGTCGCCCGACATGGCTATTTGACAAGCAATCATCAGCGGGTAAGCTTGCCGGATGCAAAGCCTTCCAGGCGATCTAGAGAGCCGGTTCCGAACTGGAATGAGCATCGACGCTGCCATGGCGATGGCGACGGAGGTGCTGGAGCCCATCGGTTTCACCGCATTCATCTACGACTATACGCCGGTGCCGGTCAGCCACAAGGGCGAGCTTATCACGCCCTCGCTGATGGCTCTGCGCAACGTGCCGCGCGACATGCAGGATCTCTGGTGCAAGGGCGGATATTATCAGCTCGACCCGGTGCAGGAGGCCGCGCTCGCGGTATCGAGACCGTTTCTCTGGTCGCACAACGGCGTTCAGAGCAACGTCATGCAGCGTGTGCTTCAGTCCAAGCACGATCCTGTGGTCAGCTATCTGCTTGACACGAGGATGACCTGCGGCGTCACCGTACCCATTCGCCTTGCCGGCGGCGATCTCGCCACCTTCACCGCTATCCGTGCCGATCCGGAGGCCGGGTTCGAGGCCGAAGCCAGACCCTTCATCGCCGAGATCGGCGATCTGGGTCATCTGCTGCATGATTCCGTCTATGCCGGTTTCGATGCTGGAATCCGCACCTGCCAATATGTCCATCTGACGTCGCGCGAACGCCAGTGCCTGCGCCTGGCCGCTGCCGGACTGACGGCCAAGCAGGTCGCGCGTGAGATTGGCCGCGCGGTGCCTACCGCAACGCTGCACCTCAACGCGGCGACGCGAAAGCTTGGCGCGCGCAACCGCTTCCATGCCATCGCGCTCGCCGCCCATTACCGGCTGCTTGAACCGGAGCATTGAGGCTCTCGACCTGCGGGCGATCGGCCTTGCCTCGGGCAAACTCATAACCGGCAAACCTATAAATAGTGCTAGCTGTAAATGCGCCGGGCCGCTTAGTACCGTCGGCCGCAAAACAAGGCTTGGGAGGGTCCACACTTCGGCTCCTGCCGCGCCATGATGCGGAGCTTTGATTGTGACGGCGCATGCGATCACCGAAGGATTTAGCCAATACCAGGGCTATCGCACCTGGTACCGAGTGACCGGAAACCTCACCTCGGGCAAGCTGCCCCTGATCGTCGCTCATGGTGGACCGGGCTGCACGCACGACTATGTGGATTCATTCAAGGAGCTTGCCGAAACCGGACGAGCCGTCATCCACTACGACCAGATCGGCAATGGCAAATCGACCCATCTGCCGGATAAGGGCGGTGACTTCTGGACCGTCGATTTCTTCCTGGGCGAACTCGATGCGCTGCTCGCCCATCTCGGCATTGCCAGCCGCTACGCCCTGCTGGGCCAATCCTGGGGCGGCATACTTTCGGCCGAGCACGCGGTGCGCCGCCCGGAGGGGCTCAAGGCATTGATCCTGGCCAATTCGCTGGCCTCGATGGTGCTGTGGGTGAAAGGAGCCCGGCAATTGCGCGCCGGGCTGCCAGCCGATGTGCAAAGCGCGCTCGACCGGCACGAAGCGGCAGGAACCACCGATCATCCGGAATATGTTGCGGCGACGAAGGCTTTCTACGACCGCCATGTCTGTCGCGTCGTTCCGATGCCGCCAGAGGTCGCCCGGACATTTGCGGCAATCGAGGAAGATCCGACCGTCTATCACACCATGAATGGTCCCAATGAGTTCCACGTCATCGGCACGATGCGGAACTGGACCATCGTCGACCGCCTGCATCAGATCGAGGCGCCGACCCTGGTTTTCCGCGGCTTCTACGACGAAGCGACCGAGGCCTGCGTCCAGCCCTTTCTGGATCTTATCCCGCACGTCGAAGGTTTGGTCTTCCCGAATTCCAGCCACATGCCGCATGTCGAGGAAAAGCACGACTGCCTCGCCGCCGTCGGGCGCTTCCTGGCCAAATACGACTGACGTTCCAGCACGCCCTTCAGCCTGCGGTGGCCGAAGACGAGTGACAGTCCGCTCTCGGCGAGGTCGGCGAGCAACTCCTCGTTGCCGCCGCCGGTGCCATGACGATGCCGTCGATGCGGCGCTCCAGCACCCGGTCGATCTCGCGCGCTTCGCGTGCCGTGTTTCTCCTCGGTGCTGAACAGCAGAATATTATAGCGCTCGGCGCGCTGGTGGGCTGCGTCTCCAGTCCGCGTACGAACTCGGCGAAAAAGGGATTGGTGACGTCCGAAATCGGCGCGGCGATGGTGCCGGTCTGGGCGGCGCGCAGGCTGCGCGCTCAGCCATCCGGCCGATATCTCAGCCCGCTGAGCTGTCTTGAGCTTCTTTTGGTCTCGACGCTCAGGGCGCGCGAACCGTTGCCGACAGGCGAGACCATCGCGGCCGACGCCGAGTGCGAAGGTGCCTGCAGGTATGGAACGTGTCCACCCCAAGTTTCGCCAAGCACGTTGCAACCGAATCTATTAGCCGGCGTTAAAGTGCGGGTGGTTTAGCGGGAGGCTTTCATGCAGACGTATCTCGTCGAGCGTATGGACGGCGACGATGTGATCTCGGTGCGCGTCGTCAACGCGCCGAGTCCGTTCAAGGCTGCGGCCATGGTGACCGATGGACATATTACCTTCCGAAAGTGGGAAAAAGACTGGATCCGCGTGACTGACGAAAATCGGGGACAGATCTATGCATATTGTTTTGTCGCCGGCAGCTACTCCGATACTGAACCATTGCCGGTATCGCCCGGGAGAACCACAGAATAGGCAATGTGCCTGAATAGCGGCGATTCCGTCTTCGATCCCACCTTGGCAGATGTGTAACAGGCGTTGCCAACTTGGCACGAACGCCAGTGCTCGCTGCGTCAAGCGCACCACGCGAGCCCGGCATGATTGGCTCTGCCGGCGGCTTGCGAAACAGGCGAAGTGACTAACCAAGCGTCCTTGGGCGAAGATCGGGGCATCATCAGAATGATCGATGAAAAGATTGGGGCGGGAGGCGATAAGTGATCCTAATCTTAGCGTGGGCAACTCATGTCTTCGGCATATTTGGGATCAGAAGTCGCGGATCAGGATCTAGCGGTGGATTGTCAGACAACGACCTCCAATAAATGGTCAAGTGTTCCACAATACGCACTGGATCAGGGTGGTCCGGTACTGCGCCCATTTCAAGGATTGGGCACCGATTTTACCAACGTTGCCGTATTCGATCACCTGAGAAATATGGTCCGCCAGTACCCCGACAAGCTCGCAATCAGCGACGGCGCCAATCGTCTGACTTATTCCCAGCTTCTCCGGTCAGTTGAGACGCTGTCCTACCAGATCGCTGCCGCCGTCCCAGACGGACAGGCGATAGGGATTCTTCAGGCCAACTCGGCCTGGTATCCCATCGCCATCCTGGCAAGCATGACGGCTGGGCGACTTTCGGTGCCACTCAACGCGCGAGATCCCAGCTCGCGGATCCTGGAAATCGTGGCGGGGGCGCGGCTCTCGGCCATCCTGGGCGAGGGCAATGTCCGACCCGCCGGTTTGCCTCACCAAGTCAGTTGGATCGATGTGCCCACCAGTGCGGCCTCGCAATCGGTACAAGTGCCTCAGCCTTACCCCGTCTCGGTCGATGCGCCCGCCATCGTGCTTTATACGTCAGGGAGCACAGGCCGCCCCAAAGGCATCGTTAACAGCCAGCGCAGCTTGCTGTGCCGGGTCCAGCAATATGTCGATGCATGCCACATCAACTCGGATGATGTTTTCCTGCCATTGACCGGACCCGCCACAATCGCCGGGTACCGGGAGATTCTTGCAGCCCTTCTCACCGGGGCCACTTTGCATCTGGTCGAAGTCGAAGCGGTCGGCTTGCGCGCCGTTCAGCGCCTAGTGCGATCCGAAGGCGTGACAATCACCTATCTGGTGCCGGCGCTGCTTCGCGCGCTCATGGCCGACGGACCTGCTGAAGCGTTCCATTCGCTTAGAGTCGCCCGGATCGGTGGCGAGAAGGTGCCCTGGACCGACATCGCACTGCTGCGCAAGGCCGTCTCCGATACGTGCCTCATCCAGATCGGTTACTCGTCAACCGAGACCACCGGCTCACAATGGTTCTTGCCGCGAGACTGGCCGGAGCATGGAGATTCGGTTCCAGTTGGTTGGCTGCTGCCTGGAATCACCTTCGCAATTGTCGACGAAGCGGGCCGCTGCGTTCAATCGGGCCGCAGCGGAGAGCTTCTGATCAGGAGCCCGTATGTCTTGCTTGGCCATTGGGAGGACGGGGCGGTTATGCCGGCGACATCAGATCCGGACGATCCAGGCCTTCGGATTTTCGCGACAGGTGACCTCGTCCGACTTGATAATCAAGGCTTACTGCACATCGTCGGTCGCAAGGGACGGCAGGTAAAGATCAACGGTCGACGCGTCGAGCCAGCCGAACTCGAACGGGTGCTGCGTTGCGCGCCTGCTGTTGCGGATGCCGTGGCAATCGTGACTGCGGCCAATGAGCTTGTCGCCTTTGCCGTTCCTCGGCGCTCGGCCGAAGCGAGCTTTTCGGACGAGCTTCGCCAGCTTGTGAGGACCAATCTGCCACCGCCGCTGCGTCCCTTGCGGTTACACACGATCGCCGAGATCCCGCGTCTGCCAAGCGGCAAGGTGGACATCTCGACACTTGCAGAGATGGATCTTTCAGCCAGAGGGACGGCAGCGACGGCGCGTCCGCTCGAGCCGCGAGGCAAGCTGACGGCGCAGCAGATCGTCCAGCGGGCGTGGACCAGCATCCTCAATACGCGCGTAGCGGCGGGACGCTGGGATGACGCCGGAGGAGACTCGCTGAAGCTGCTGCACTGCGTCATGGAAATCGAAAGCGCCATCGGGCAGGAACTCGGCCTTGAGGCGTTCACCGTTGGAATGAGCCTGGACGAGATGGTCAAGGCGGTCGCGTCTGCACAGGCAGGCGACCAAAGCGCGCGCGCCCAGAAGCATGATCCTCCAGTTCTTTTTCTGTTCCCGGGATCCGTCGGCTACGGCCCGAGCCTTGCTGCCTTTGCAGCAGCGATGGGCAAGATCACCCGCGTTGCCCCGATCAGGTACCCAGCCCTGACCATGATCCTGCGCGGGCAAAACAGCCTCTCCGACATGGCCGATGCCGCCGTCGAGCAGATCCGCCGCGCTCAACCCGCGGGTCATATACGACTTCTCGGTCATTCGCTCGGCGGTGCTGTCGCTTTCGAAGTTGCGGCGCGGCTGCTGGCCGCGGGGCGGACCGTAAGGTTCCTTGGCATTCTCGACACCAGTCTCGTCGGCGAGCGAAGCGCTCGCTGGGAGACGTTTACGCGCACATTCAATCGAATCCGAACCAACCGCGTATCCGCTTATCGGATGGCTTGCCGGGCCCTCGCGAAAGTCGCCGTGGCAATGCGGCGCGAGGCGCAACTGGTCCGGTTTCTCGATCGTTTCGCTCAGGGACAGTTCAACGCGACGAGTTTTAGAACCAAACTGGAACTGCAAGAGGTTTTGCGCGCGCGAGCCTTCTTCCAGTGGGTGGCCGAGCCAAAGCCGGCGCTGCCGATCACAGGCACCCTGTTCCGCTGTGCTCGACCCGGAATGCCTCTGGCCATCGGCTGGGATCGCGCTTTCGGACATCTGGACGTGATTCCGATCGTCGGCAGCCACATCGATCTGGTCGTAGAACCTCACCTCGCCACCAACCGCCCGCTTATCGAGAAAGCGGTGGCGCAAACCTATTCGCCAACCGAGTCTCGCAAACTGGAGTACAAGCTATCGACCTGATCTCAACATTCAGCAAGGACGCGCTTGTGCTCGACGCTGCTGCGGAGGTCGATCGCATCGTCCAGATCCTGCGCCAGCAGGTCCTTGGCACGCTGCGACGTCGAGGCGCGGTTGTCGGCCTCTCAGGCGGCATCGACAGCTCCGTCGTCGCGGCGTTGTGTGTTCGCGCCTTTGGGAAAGACAAGGTCCTCGGAATATTCATGCCGGAGCGCCACTCCTCCGGTGACTCGCTAAGGCTTGGCCGCACTGTCGCCGCACAGCTTGGCATCGATGCGATCCTGGAGGACATAACACCGGCCCTCGAAGCGATCGGCGCCTATTGTCGGCAGACCGAGGCAATCCAGACTGTCGTTCCCGACTATGGGGACGGCTGGAAATGCAAGCTGGTGCTGGCCTCAGTTCTCGAGAGCAATGGTCTCAACATCACGCGCCTCACGGTTCAGGACCCTGAGGGCAGGACCGACACGGTGCGTCTGCCGTCGGCAGCCTATCTGCAGATCGTCGCCGCAACCAATTACAAGCAGCGCCTGCGCAAGATGACCGAGTACTATCATGCCGACCGCCTCAACTACGCGGTAGCGGGCACGCCGAACCGCCTGGAATACGACCAGGGCTTCTTCGTCAAGCAGGGCGACGGAATCGCCGACCTGATGCCAATCGTTCACCTCTACAAGACCCAGGTCTACCAGTTGGCCGAATATCTTGGGGTGGAGGAAGAGGTCCGGCGCAGACCGCCCACCACGGACACCTTCTCGATGGCGCAGAGCCAGGAGGAGTTCTACTTCGCACTGCCTTATTATCTGATGGATTTGTGCCTCTACGGGTTAAACCACGGGATCGCTAGCGAAGACGTCGCCGAGGCCACCGGTCTCACCGTGGTGCAGGTTCAGAAAGTTTTCAAGGATATCGACAGCAAACGGCGCGCCGCACGCTATCTTCACGCGCGGCCGTTGGTGTCCTCTTCAATGGGCGAGGGCTAGGCGATGTGCGGCATCGCCGGAATTGTGTCGCTGAGCGCCGCCGCGGCGCCCCCTTCCCGTGATGCGCTGATGCGCATGGTAGGCACACTGGCGCATCGCGGCCCGGACGAGCGCGGTCTTTACCGGGACAAACGTGCGGGATTGGCGCATGCCCGTCTGTCCGTCATCGATCTCGCCAGTGGCCAGCAGCCACTCGCTGGCGCGGGCGACACAATGTGGATCGTCTTTAACGGCGAAATCTTCAATTACATCGAGCTGCGACAAGACCTGGTCGCGCTCGGTTATCGCTTCCGCACACGCAGCGACACGGAGGTCATCGTCCATGCCTATCATGCCTGGGGCGAGGCCGCCTTCGAGCGGATGAATGGGCAATGGGCAGTCGCCATTTGGGACTCCGTGGCGGGTCGACTCGTCTTGTCGCGGGATCGGTTCGGCATCTGTCCGCTGCATTTTTGCGAGCACGGCGGACGGCTTTACTTCGCCAGCGAGGTGAAGGCCATTTTCGCGGCCGATGCGGATATACCCCGCGCCTTCGATCCAGCCGGCATCGATCAGACTTTCACGCTCTGGACCGTCGTGCCGCCACAAGGCGTGTTTGGAGGAGTAAGCGAACTCACTCCAGGGCACATTCGCATTTATGACAGTGGCATCGTTCGCGAGCGGGCTTTTTGGAAGCCAAGCTATCCAGAGGTTGACGGACCCGGCGATGACGAATTCGCCGGTTCACTTGATGACGCGGTGGAGGAAGTGCGCGGCGCCCTGGAAGCCGCTACGGCGCTCAGGATAGTACGCGCCGACGTGCCGGTCGGCTGCTATTTGTCCGGCGGGCTCGACAGCTCGCTGGTCGCCGCGCTTGGAAGACGCTTCGCCGGCGGGCGCTTCCAGACTTTCTCCCTGCGTTTTGCCGACGCCGAGTATGACGAGACTCATTTCCAGCGCCTGGTTGCCGGCGTGGCGGGAAGCGAGCACCATGAGGTGGTTGTTTCGCGCAGCGATATCGCTGGCATCTTCCCTGAGGTGATCTACCACACCGAGCGGCCAATCCTCAGGACCGCGCCGGCGCCGCTGTTCCTGCTATCGAGACTGGTGCGTCAGCATGGCATCAAGGTCGTGCTGACCGGCGAAGGGGCCGACGAAATGTTCGCCGGCTACGATCTGTTCCGCGAGGGCAAGGTCCGCCGTTTCTGGGGACGCCAGCCCGCCTCGACGCGACGCTCCCGGCTGCTGGAGCGCCTCTATCCCTATCTCAGCCGCTCGCCGGTGCAACAGCAGGCGATGGCACGCCAGTTCTTCGGGCGCGACATCCACGCCCATGACGCGCCTGGTTTTGCGCATGGCACGCGCTGGCGTACCACGAGCGCTATCAAGCGGCTGTTTTCGGCAGACATGCGGGCCCAAACGGAGCGCCGCAACGCCGTGTCCGAGCTGCTTGCCCGCCTGCCGGCGGAGTTTTCGCGATGGGGCTCCCTTGCGCAGGACCAGCATATCGAGATCCAGACGCTGATGTCGGGATACCTGCTTTCATCGCAAGGGGACAGGATGCTCTTGGCCCATTCCGTCGAGGGGCGCTTCCCATTCCTCGATCATGAACTCGTGAGGCTCGCGAATTCGCTTCCGGCCGCCTATAAGCTGCGCGTGCTCGATGAAAAGCATGTTCTGAAGCGTGTGGCGCAACCGATTGTGCCGTCGGAAATCGTCACTCGCAAGAAGCAGCCCTACCGGGCCCCCAACGCGCTTTGCTTCGTCGCCGATGGCGCTCCGGCCTATATTCGCGAAGCACTTTCGGAGGCGGCGCTGCGCGAGGCAAACGTCTTCGATCCTAAGTCGGTTGCCCGTCTCCTGAGCAAGTGCCAGGCCAGCGCCGGCGGCGCCGACCTGTCCAACTCCGACAATATGGCGCTGGTCGGGGTGCTGTCGACGCAGCTTCTTCATGAGCAATTTATCGCGAGCCGACCAAGTGGAGCTCGCACGCTCAAGCTCAGCGTCGACATCGACCGCGAGCATCGCGCAGAGGTGCTCGCATGATGCATGGCGCCGTACCGCTCCTGCACGACTATCTCATCCACTCTGCCAGCCGGCTCGGCGGGAAGGTGGCCCTGGTGTGCGGTAATCAACGTGTCACCTACGGCGATCTCGATATGCGCTCGAACGCCATAGCGCATCATTTGAGCCAGGCCGGAATCGCGCGCGGCGATCGGGTGGTGATCTTCGCCGACAACACTGTCGAGGCCGTCGTCGCTTTCTGGGCCGTGCTCAAGGCCAACGCCGTGGTGTGCATCGTCAATCCACTCACCAAAAGCGACAAGCTTGGTTATCTGCTCAACGATTGCCGCCCGACGGCACTGATCACCGACAACCACCTGCATTCGATTTTCAGGGAGCCGGCGCGGAATTGCCCATCGTTGCGCTGCATGATCGTCTCCGGGCCGATCGAACGCGACGACCTGCAAGAACCGCCGCATGCTGTGCGCTGGGAAACTGCGGTCGCGGCAGCCCGCAGCACGCCGCCCGCGCGCCGCTGCATCGATATCGATCTTGCTGCAATCATTTATACGTCCGGCTCGACGGGCGAGCCCAAGGGCGTGATGCTGACGCACCGAAACATGGTTGCCGCGTGCGCCTCGATTTCCTCATACCTGGCGCTTGCTGAAGACGAGGTGATCCTCAACGTCCTGCCGCTCGCCTTCGACTACGGCCTGTACCAGATGATCATGGCATTCGGCGCGGGCGCCCGGCTGGTGCTTGAACGCTCGTTCGCCTTCCCCGCGCAGATCCTTGGGCTGATCAAGCAAGAAAGGGTGACGGGCTTTCCCGGCGTACCGACCATCTTTGCCGCACTCGGGGAGCTCAAGTCTCTCAGGGATCAGGATTTTTCGAGTATTCGCTATGTCACGAACACTGCGGCCGCTCTGCCGCTCAAGCACATTCTCCTGCTTCAGGAGCTATTTTCTCGTGCCCGTATCTATTCGATGTACGGCCTTACCGAATGCAAGCGCTGTACCTACCTGCCGCCGGAGGATCTCGAGCGAAAGCCGTTGAGCGTCGGGATCGCCATCCCCAATACGGAAATGTGGATTGTCGACGAGCATGACAGGCGGGTCGGCCACGGTGTCGTTGGCCAGCTCGTCATCCGCGGAGCGACGGTGATGAAGGGTTACTGGGGCAAGCCGGAGGCGACGGCCAGGAAGCTCAAGCCCGGACCGCTGCCGGGCGAGCAGGTCCTGTACACCGGCGATTACTGCCGGATGGACGCCGAGGGCTACCTCTACTTTGTCGGTCGCGGCGACGAGATCATAAAATCGCGGGGCGAGAAGATAGCGCCGAAGGAGGTGGAAAACGTGTTGATGGAGATTGCGGGCGTACGGGAAGCCGCGGTCATCGGCGTTCCGGACGAGTTGCTTGGACAAGCAGTGAAGGCATTTGTCGTGATGGAGCAAGGAAGCATGATCGGTGAAAAGCAGTTGCAGAAAGAGTGCCAGAGACGACTGGAAAACTTCATGGTTCCAAAGTCGATCGTCATCGTACCCAGTCTGCCGATGACCGACACGGGCAAACTCAAAAAAACCGCCCTGTCATGAGTCGGTATCAGGGCGAAGTTGATCAGCATTCATTTTTTGTACCGGAGGCGAAATCAATGTTGTCTACCAAGGATAGAACCGATACCTGCAGCGATCAAATTCGCGCTTTCCTGGCGTCGAATTTCTATATAGCCGATCCAGAGAGCCTGGAGAGCGACACCTCGCTTCTCGACCAAGGCATCGTGGACTCGACGGGGGTGCTCGAGGTTATCGGCTTCATCGAGGAGACCTTCGGCATCACGGTCGAAGACAGCGAGCTGCTGCCCGAGAATCTCGATTCCATCGAGGGAATTGCGCAATATGTCATGCGCAAGAGAAACTGATTTGCCGACATCTCGCGCAACTCTGTTTCAAGTCCCCGACCGTTTCCGGTTGCGACAGCGCGTCTAGGCCTGTCGCGACGGCGGTGCTTACGCCTGCGCCTTCGTATGCCCCACAACCACCCTGCCCTCGCCGGCCTGGTTGGTGACTGCCCGGATACTCTCATAAGCCTTGGAACGCTCGAGCAAACTCATGACCTGCCGGTCCTGGCCAAGCCCAACCTCGAAAAGCAGGATGCCTCCGCGCCGCAAATAACGCGGCGCGTCCTTGAGCACTCGCATATGGATGCTCAGACCGTAGGGTCCGGCTGCGAACGCTTCACGCGGCTCGAGCTCGACCAAATGCGAACGATCGCCCTCGAGCCGTTTTTCCGAAATATAGGGCGGGTTGCAAACGATCACGTCGATCGTGCCGTCAAGCTCCAAGCCGGAGAAGGCGCCGAACAAGTCGCCCTGAAGCACCGTTACCCGCTCCTCCATATCAAGATGGGTGACGTTGCGGCGCGCGACCTCCACGCATCCGTCGGTAAGATCGCTTGCCCACACGCGCGCGGTGGGAGCGTGGTGCGCGATGGCGCACGCCAGATTGCCCGCCCCACAGCACATGTCGACAACGCGAGGCACCGGCAAGTTCAGTTGGCTCAGAACATCGAGAGCGGCGTTGCCGAGCAGTTCCGTTTCCGGCCGAGGAACAAGCGCACCGGGCGAGACCAGCAGCTGCAATCCCATGAAGGTGCTGCGGCCCCTGCCGTAGGCGTCGGCAACATTGATCTCTTCGCTCACGACACTCGCCTCCCCGTTTTAGCCGGCGTTGGTGGCCGACAATTGCGTTCCGATGAAGTGTATCTCAAAACCGTTTAACTCTCGATCGACAAAATCAAAACCCATCCGTCCCCAGACGCTTCGACGCCTTGATGCTACAAAGATGACCATAAGCTTCTGCGCTGTGTCATGATTAGGAATATCTCCTTACCAGACCCGGTTATCCCCAGCCTGGCGAGCCAGTTGCCGAATTCTCAGCCTGGCGTCACGATTTTGCTACATTTTAATCAAAGAAGGCACATATGTAAGCAATTCGTAATGTTCCAGCAGCGAAGGGCGGAGCTGCTGCTTCCCGGAAGGTTAAAGTTTGTCCCTCATCGAAAGAACCGACGAGATTGCGCGGCAATTTCGCGTCAAAGAGCGCATATCATGAAGTCAACCAAAGGGCGCTCGCTCGATCTACGATCCGCGATGTTCGGCTGTGTGCACGGCCTCGTTGGCGTAGGCGTTTTCTCCGCATTGATAAATATCCTCGCCTTGACCGGCTCCGTCTACATGCTCCAGGTCTACGATCGCGTGCTGCCTTCGCAGAGCGTGCCGACTCTTGTCGGATTTACAGTCGGGATGCTGGGACTTTACGCGGCCTACGGGCTCCTCGATTTCGTGAGGCTTCGCCTGTTGGTCCGCATCGGCAGCCGCCTGCATAGAAATCTGCAGCAAAAGGCGTTCGCAGCCTCGCTTTCCCTGCCCCTCGTTGCCGGGCCGGATGCGAACCGGGTACATCCGCTTCGTGATCTGGACCAGCTACGTGGCTTTCTTTCCGGACTGGGGCCGACAGTCTTATTCGACGCTCCCTGGATACCATTTTATATGGTGGTCATCTATCTGCTGCACCCTGCGCTTGGCGTGCTGGCAACGCTCGGCGCATGCGCCGTTGTGCTTTTGACGGTGGCTGCGGAGATCATCGGCCGCAAACCTGCGGCTCGTGCGTCTGAAACACTCGTTGCGCAGCGGCTTCTGGCCGATTCCGGCCGCCGCAACGCAGAGGTTGTTCAGGCTATGGGCCTGTCCGCCCCGCTTAGCCGGCGCTGGAACGAGGTCAGTCATCTTTATCTGAAGAACCAGGAACGGCTCTCCGACGTCGTTGGCGCAGCGAGCTCACTGTCGAAGACGCTCCGAATGGCCTTGCAATCATGCGTGCTGGGGCTTGGTGCCTACCTCGTGATCGGGGGCGAGGCCTCGCCGGGTGTGATCATAGCGTCGTCCATATTGCTGGGCCGCTCACTGGCGCCGGTCGATGTGGCGATCGCAAATTGGAGAGGGTTTCTGGCAACCCGCAAAAGCTATTCCGAGCTGGCGGCAGCGCTGGATGCTTTTGATAGCCAGCAAGAGCCAATGGAACTGCCACGCCCAAAGGCGGAGCTTGCGGTCGAGGAATTGACGGTCGCGCCACCAAGTCTGCAGAAGCCAACAATCTTCAATGTAAGCTTCCGCTTGGCGAGGGGCGCAGGGTTGGCGGTCGTCGGCCCGAGCGGCTCCGGCAAGACCACGCTCGTGCGCGCTTTGGTCGGGGCATGGAAGCCGCTTCGAGGAACGGTAAGATTGGACGGCGCCTCGCTCGATCAGTGGAATTCAGAGCTGCTCGGCATTCATATTGGCTACCTGCCGCAGGACGTTGAGCTGTTCGACGGCACGATCGCCGACAACATTTCAAGGTTCGGCGGCAAAAGCGACGCAAGGGGCGTGTTGGCAGCTGCCAAAGCTGCGGGCGTGGACAAGATGATCATGCGTCTTCCGCAGGGTTTTCAAACACGCATCGGAGAAGGCGGCGCAGCCCTGTCGGCTGGGCAGAGGCAGCTCGTCGGACTTGCCAGGGCACTTTACGGTGATCCATTCCTCGTCGTTCTTGACGAACCAAATTCCAATCTGGATGCAGACGGCGATGCTGCTTTGGCCGGCGCGATCCTGGCAGTGCGTCAGCGCGGCGGTATCGTGATCGTCGTTGCGCATCGCCCCTCCGCTCTCGTCAACATCGATCAGGTACTCGTCCTGTCGAACGGGATGCTCCATTCGTTCGGTTCGCGCGAAGACGTTCTGGCAAATGTGATCCGGCCCTTCCCGCGTCCGGACAAGCCAAACATTGTCGTTCCGCTGCAGCACGGTGCAAGCGGGCATGCGTGAGGTATTGCTTAGTGTCTAACGTGACCATGTCGTCATATGCTGCGGTCGCTGGCGAAGGCCAGCCGACCGGGGCGAAGCCAGAGCCGGATGGCATTCGAGCCAATTTACCCTGGGGCAATCTGCTCCGGAGCCTGGCAGAACATTCTCGTTCCGCTGCACAGAGGTGCAGCCGGGCATATGTGAGGTATCGCTCTACTGTTACCGTGTCGCCATACGCCGCGCCCGGTGGCGAAAGCCGTTCGTTGGAAACGAAGCCGGATCCGGATGGCATCCGGGCCAATCTGCTCTTGGGCTTGGCAACCAGCTTGCTGTTGATCTTTGGCGGAGGGCTGTGGTTGGGATTGACCAAGATTGCCGGCGCGGTGATTGCGCCTGCAACTGTGGTGGTCGAAAGCAACATAAAAAAAGTCCAGCATCAAACCGGCGGCACCATCGGCGGAATCTTCGCGCAGGACGGCGATCACGTGAAGGCCGGCGACGTGTTGGTCAGGCTGGACAACACATTGACCCGAGCAAACCTGCAGATAATCACCGAGGACCTCAATCGAGCCACCATTCGTCTGGCCCGGCTGGAAGCCGAGCGCCAGGGTCTGCCGGAAATGCAGATCCCGCCTGGCCTTCGGGTTCAAATGGGTGACCCGCAAGTGGCGGCGCTTGTCAGTGGCGAACGTGCCTTGTTCGAAAGCCGTGCTGCGGCGCTGGCTGGCCAGAAGGCACAATTGCAAAGCCGCGCGAAGCAGCTGGAACGTCAGATCGATGGCCTCAAATCGCAGCAGTCTGCGACGGATGAGTCTCTGGATCTGCTGACCAAGAACCTTGCTGACGTTGAATCTCTCTACGCAAAGAAGTTGGTCTCCAAGGAGAGGTTGAGCACTGTCAGCCTGGAGAAGACCCGGACTCGCGGCGAATCGGGACGCCTTGTCGCAGCGATAGCGGAGGTACAAGCTCACATCAGTGAAACGGACCTGCAGGTGCTTCAGCTCGACGAACAAATGCGGAGCGACGTGACCAACGAACTTCGCGAAACGGAAGCCAAGCAGACCGAACTCAGTGAGCGCAAGGTGGTGGCCGAAGACGAGCTCGGCAGGACAGACATTCGCGCCCCGCAATCAGGCACGGTACAAGAATCCTCGGTCCACACCGTCGGAGGCGTGATTGGCGCCGGAGAGGTGCTCATGATGATTGTGCCCGATTCCGACAACCTTGTCGTAGACGCTTCCATTCCTCCGTCGCGCATTGATGAGATCCATCCCGGACAGCAGGTGTCGATCCGCTTTCCGGCGTTCGACGCCGGCACTACACCGGCTTGCGAAGGCTCGGTCAACCGCGTCTCCGCAGATCTGATCAAGGATCAGCAACGTCAGCTTTCCTATTTTTCGGCGCGCATCGATGTCGAGAACGAAGCGACCTGCCTGACAGGAGAGAAAATCCTCAAACCGGGCATGCCCGCCGAAGTCCATATAAGAACCGACGAGCGCAGTGTCTGGTCCTACTTGATGAAACCTCTTACCGACCAATTTTCCAGAGCTTTCAGGCAGTAAGCGGCTGCCAACCCAGTGGCGGCCGCTTGGCTCGAGGCGCAGCCGATCTATCGGATCGCCGCGCTCTCGAGAGCGCTGCTGAACCTTACCTCGATCGTGTCTCCCGGCATGACCTCGGTGTCTTCTTGGGCCGGCTGTTTCCGCCATTCTTCGCCGACCCTGCGAACGATCGTGACCTCGGCTTGGATCGTCTCACCGGCAACCGGCAACGGCAGGGCGGCAGCTCCCGTGGGCTGCAACTTCTGGCTGGCGGCGCGAAGTCTTGCATTGATGTCGGCAAGACGCACATTGGTATCTTTCAACTCAGTCAGCAGACCTATCCTTCTTTGGTTGTCATTGCGTTCGTGCTGTCTGGCAAAATCAGCCTGCTGACGTCGTGCTCTCATAAGTTCAACCGACGTTTCGAGTGCCCGGCTGGAAGAGAGTACCAAAGCGCGCCGGACGTCGGCGAGCCGGTTATTGGTGAGATTTCCGGACTCAAACGCTTTCCTTACGCGCGCCAGCTCGTCTTCGTCCGCCTTCACGCCATCCGCTTCGGCCTGCTCGCGTTTGAGCAAGGTCTCGGTTTGTGCAGCGGCATCCTTGCCACTTTTATCGAGAAAGCTCTGCTCTTGCTGGAAGTTGTCCAACGAGAGCTTCAGCCCTTCTGCTTCGGCCTGGGCGATCGCCGATGCAAAAACTGCCGGCAAGGGCGATCCTTGTGGTGGCTGCATGTCGAAGCTCGATTTGCCCTGAAGTTCGGCGCGAATGCGGGCGCTGTGATAGTAGTCTCTCGTGTATTCCCCCCAAAGCGATTCGTAATCGCGCCGCAGATCCACCGGATCGGGGCCAACCTGGTTTGCCCGGGACCGCAAAAGGCTGAAACCACCTGACACGGCAATCGCCTGCCGCACGGTCATCAGCGGCCGGTAGGCCTGCTGTCCGGGAGTGAGCACATCCCCTGTCACATAGATCGGCCGATATTCTGCGACCACGGCGGTCACGTCTGTCGGCTTGATGACGATCATTTGCTCCCGCCCGTCAGGCAGACGATGGTGGAATATCTTGGTTGGCAGGATCGTCTGCATGCGTGTTTGCAGTTCGGCCGGGCTTAGGCCGCCCACCGAAACCATCCCGACTTCGGGAAGCGCGATCGTGCCGTCCATCTGGACCACGGCACGTTGCGTTCGCTCCGGGATGGAGGCAATTCCTATCTCGACGGTGTCGCCGGCGGAAAGTCGATAGGCGACCTGCGCTTCCGCTGCAGCGGCCGTATCCATGGCAGCCAGCATGCCGAGCACGACAAGAAGGATTCGGTTAACAAGGACCATTGGTGACAATCTCCTTCTGGTTCGAATCCAGCGACAACGGCGGAGCCAATCCACCCAGGCGAAAGCTCATGTCATGTAACCCATCTCATGGCGCACCCGGCCTTCGCTGAGGCGTCCCTGCCACCATCCGATGGTCCGCTCCAACCCTTCGCGCAGGCTGGTCTGGGCGCGCCATCCAGTCTTGCTTTCGAGGAGCGAAGAATCAGCCAGCAAGGCACGCACCTCTGAATTCTGCGGCCGCAGGCGGCGCTCGTCGCGGTGAATTGGTTTCTTGCAGCCACTCAACTCGACCACCAGATCCAATATGTCCGAGATCGTCACGGCGCGCTGGCTTCCGGCATTGTAGGCATGGCCAAATTCGAGCTCGGCCGAACCTGCGGTCAAAAACGCCGCCGCAGTGTCTTCCACGAAAGTAAGATCGCGGATCGGGCTGGTGTCTCCCACCATGATCGCCGAGCATTTCTTGTCGAGAGCCTGACGTATGATGGTCGGTACGATGGCCCGCTCGCTCTGGCGTGGGCCATACGTATTGAAGGGCCGCATGATGACCACGGGGACGTCGAACGATCTGGCGTACGACTCCGCCATCATGTCCGCACCGATCTTGGATGCCGAATATGGTGACTGTCCCTGCAACGGGTGTGATTCGCTGATGGGCATTGTCAGCGCGGTGCCATAAACCTCGCTTGTCGAGGTGTGCACCACCCGCTCCGTCTCCCATTGCCGCGCCGCTTCGAGGACGTTGACCGTGCCCAGGATGTTGGTTTCTACATAGGACTGGGCCGCGGCATACGAATATGGGATCGCGATCAGTGCGGCGAGATGAAACACCACCGCCTGGCCACGCACGATCCGGTTAAGGAACGCGCTGTCACGAACATCACCGCGGATGAGGTTCAGCTGGCTTCGAATGGTGTCCGGCAAATCGTCCAGCCAGCCGTGGCTGTCGAACGAATTGTAGAGAGCCAGCGCAGTGACATCCGCGCCGCTACGGACGAGTGCTTCGGTGAGATGCGACCCGATGAACCCATCGGCACCGGTAACCAGAACTTTCCTGCCCTTGTATGCCATGACCCAAGCGTTCCCCCTATGACGTGAGGCACTGACTTTGCAAATCCACGAGAGCGCGGGTATTCCACCTGCTCTCACGTTCCGATCGGCGGCGGCGAAACGACGCCAAGCACCGCCAGCAAGCCGCGCACCATCCAGACGACATCAGAGACGATCGTGCGCTGCGGATAATAGGAAAGGTCGAGCCTGGCCTTGGCAGGAAACAGAACCTGGCGGTAGAACAATAGCGGGTCCACGGATCGCGGATAAAAATGCGCTTCATTCCGGAAGAGAACCTGGGCCGGACCCAACAAGCCTGGCTTGTATTGTAAAATGTCCTCAAAGCCCCCACGAAAACAATCGGCAAAGGCAAGGCTCTCCGGGCGTGGACCGATGATTGCCATCTCGCCTCTGAAGACATTCCATAGCTGCGGCAGCTCGTCGAATTTGGTGGCGGCGAGGAACCGCCCGATTGGCGTCATGCGGCTGTCATCGGCCATGGTCAGCGCCAGGCCACCGGGATCGCATCGCACTCTGAATTTGCGGAATTTGTACATGCGGAATGGGCGAGCACCGGCCCCGACGCGGGTCTGCGTAAAGAAGATTGGCCGACCGCCTTCCAGCAGCAGCGCCAGGGCAATCAGCAGCATCAGCGGAGCGAAGACGATCGCCGCGGCTGCAGCAATGACGAGATCGATTGCTCGTCTCACAGCCCCGTGGGCGGCGCTCGAGACGTTAGGCCGGTGAATGGCTAGGTCCAGGGCATTCATGCGGCTGTTCCTGTCTGAGCGCAGTTATTGACCGCCGCGGCAAGAGCGACCACTACCGTTTCGACCAAAGGTGCGGTGATCTGCGGATGCAGCGGTACAGTGAGTTCGCGCTGGGCGAAATCTTCCGTGCGCGGTAAATGAGTACCGGGAATGAGCTCACGATAGAGCGTCATCTGGTGCACCGGCGGGTAGTGGATAGTGGTTTGTATCCCTTGCGCGCGCAGTGCGTCGATGACGTCTTGCCTGTCGGCGTAACGCGGCAAAAGGATAGGCATGATGTGGTAGGCCGACGTCCGCGGCTCGTGGAACGGGATGGTCACGGCCGGGCAATGCTTCGCGATGAGACGGCGATACAGCATCACCAGGATACGCCTGATCTCATTCCACTCCTGCAGATTTTGCAGCTGGACCAATCCGATCGCAGCCCGCAATTCATCCATGCGATAATTGAATCCGAGCATGGTGACATCATACTGCGGGGTGCGGCTGTTCAGCCTTTGACGTGTCCCGGTGGTCATCCCATGTCCACGCGCCTGGCGGATCGTCTCGAGCAGACCGGCATCCCTGGCAATCACCGCCCCGCCTTCCGCCGTGGTCATGTTCTTGTTGCCGTAGAAGCTGAAGGCGGCCGCGGCACCAAATGTCCCCACCTCCTTCAGGCCGGGCGCATGCGCCGCGTCCTCGACGATATGCAGCCCACGGGCACGGGCGAACTTCTGCCATTGTTCCCGATCGGCGAGGTAGCCGGCGAAATGGACGAGAATGACTGCCTTGGTGCGGGCCGTGCATTTCGCTTCGGCTTCCGCGATGGACATCAGCGGCACATCGGCCGACTCGATGTCGACGAAAACGGGGGTCGCACCAACATAGAGGACCGCATTTGCGGTCGCCACGAAAGTCAAGGATGGGACCAGCACCTCGTCGCCCGGACCGATACCAAGTGCGTGCAAAATGAGATGAAGCGCTGCGGTACAAGAACTGACCGCGACGCAATCCTCCGCACCATGCACGTCGGCAAAGGCTTGTTCGAAGGCTCGTACCTGCTCCCCCATGGTCAGCCAGCCGCTGTCGATGACCTTGGTCAAAGCAGTCTTCTCCGGCACACCCAAGATCGGGGCACTGACCAAGAGCATCACAACCTCCTAGACTGATAACTGTGGGAACCGCGCTTGTGACTTCATCATGCAGCCGTCGCAGTGACCTCGATCGAGGCCGACTGGTCTTCCCAGGAAATGGTCTGTGCGTTCTGAAAGTCGTCGACGCGCCCGATATCGAGCCAGAGACCTTCATGCTTGTACACGTGCACGGTTGTGCCGTTCTGCATCATCTGGAGCATCAGGTCGTCGAACCCAAAGGGTATGCCGGACGGGATGAACTGCAGAACGTCTGGATTCATGCAATAAATCCCCATGCTGACCAGATGCGACAGCGTCGGTTTCTCGCGAAAGGTCTGCACGGTATTGTCGACTTCGTCGATGACGCCGAAATCCATCTTGATCAGGCGACAGGCTGTTGCGATCGTCACTGGATCGGTGTGCTTACGGTGCGCTGCTACAAATCGACTGAGGCTTAGATCCGTAAGGACATCGCCATTGAGAACGATGAATGGCTCCGTCAGTTCGTCCCTGATCAAAGACAATGGCCCGATGGTGCCCAGCGGCTCCATCTCCTGCGTGTATCGAATTTTCAGGTTCCACTGCGAGCCATCTCCACACACGGTGCGGATCAAGTGGCCGAGATATCCGGTTGTAATATAGACTTCCTGAATACCGTTGCGTCGCAACCATTTCAGAAGCATCTCGAGAACCGGCCGTGCACCGATCGGCATGAGCGGCTTCGGCAAGATCGAAGTGAAGGGGCGGAGGCGTGTTCCCATTCCACCACATTGAATCACCGCTTTCATCCTGGTCCTCCCTTGTTCATTCGGCCTGAACGCCATCGTCACGGGCCGGTTATCCTACCCTGGTCAGCACCCGGGAAACGCGTTCTTGTCCCCTCAGAAGAACCGGTGAGATTTCCCGTAGAAGACCGGTGAGATTTCCCCACCGATCCCTGATCCGGACATTGCATCTGGATGGTATGTGGCCGTCGGGGTGCGTGTCGTCGTGCATTCGAATGGTAACAATTCAGCCGTTTTGCTGTTCTATACCTACAGACCTATGGCAGTGCTGAGACCAGCCGGTCTGTCAGCTTTCCAAGAGGTCAGAACACATGTTCGACGACGTTCGGCGGGTTTCGCTCACAAGGGGCAAAAAAAGAGGAGCGTTTCCCGTCATTTAAGATTATATTAGAAATCTGGCGTTTGCGGCGTTGGGGTGCCGCGGCGTCGGCTGGATGAATCGACGAGTGAATGGCTACGACTTTCAGGCCCATCACCGTTCAATCCATTCAGATACGCGTTGGGGTAGTTCAATGTATCGAATCGTCATCGCCGACGATCACGGCTTGTATCGTCGTGGCTTGCGATTGGCACTGACCGCAGGCATTCCAGGTGTGGAGATATTTGAAGCGTCTTGTTTCGACGCGGTGCTCAGTTTGCTGGCAGAGCAATCGTTCGTGGATCTTGCGATCCTGGACCTGAATATGCCGGGCCTGTTCAATCAGGAGGTGCTCGGCGGGATCCTGTCCGCCTATCCGGACACGCGATTTGCGATCGTTTCCGGAAACGATTCACGCTCGGAAATACTCACGGCTCTTTCGATCGGGCTTCATGGCTACATCGTAAAGTCGCAGACGGACGAAGAGGTCGTTTTGGCTGTCAATGAAATCCTCTCCGGCCGCATCTATGTTCCTGCACTTCTGTCACGCCCGGGTGCAACGCAAACAACCCACGCGCATACACACTCCGAGAAAGGCCCACAGCGACGTACCACAGGCCTCAACCTTGGCAGGCTGACCTCGAGGCAAAAGGAAGTCCTCAAGCTGATGGCGGAAGGCTATTCAAACAAGGAAATTGCTCGCGACCTGGAAATCGCAGAGGCGACCACGAAAATCCACGCTGCTGCGGTCCTGCGTGAGTTGGGGGTACGCAATCGGACAGAAGCTGCCGTTATGCTGAAGACATGGCTTTCGAGACATGCCAGCTAGAGCGCCGCGCGTCCTTTTGGACATGCAAACGGCGCCCAAGGTTTCATGCATATACTGCATATACCGAAACTGCGCTGCGGCCTTTGGCCAACGACATCCCTGGAAAAGAACCTAAGCGCATCTCCAAGGCCATTCAGCGCGACGCGTCTTTTAGGTATCTGCTTTTCGATCGGAGCACTGCACTAGGATCCGATTTCCTTGCGTGATAGCCGCAGCGAATACCGCAACCCGTGGTCAGTTATTTCCAGTTTGGGAGAGTGACCGACAAGCGGCGCTCCATCTACTCCGATTATCATGGAACCGAAGCCATGACGGACTACGCTCGAGGTCCGCCGCCGTCCCGATTCCACCCACTCGAACACGATCTCACTGCCTGTGTCTTCAGGTGCAAATGTCCAGCTTACGTCGATCCGGCCTTTTGGATCGCCAAGCGCTCCATATTTCATGGAATTGGTGGCAAGCTCGTGGACGATCATTGCAAAACTCTCGGCGGCGCCTCCCGACATCACCACGGAAGGACCGCTGACCGATATGGCGCGTGTTCCCATATATGGTTGCAACTCTTGAGCAACGAGATCGTTTAGCGCCCCCGATACGCTGCCGTTGCGTGAAAGAAGCAGATGGGTTGCCTCGAGCGCGCGTATCCGGTCGATCAGCATTTCCTTGTATTTGGCAACATTGTTTCCAGGAACATCGACCATTTTCACGAGCGCCGTGATCACCGCGAAAACGTTGCCGAACCTGTGGCGTTGTTCGAGCATAATGCGCTCCCGCTTCTTTGCCGCGGCGCGCAGCAGCGTGGTTTGTCGTCTCTCGCTCAGGTCGGCAGCCACTCCAAGCCGCTGTCCTCCATCACCCTGTCTTTCCTCCCTTCCGCGCAGGGCAACCCAGCGGATATGCCCGTCCGGTCGACGGACGCGTATCTCAACATCGTAATTCATGACCGATGATGCGGACTTTCTCGATGCCGCCAGCTTTGGCCAGTCCGCCGGATGAACGACAGCTGATAGTTCCTCCAAACTGCGGCTATTGGCCTGGGCCAAGCCGAGAACGTCCCAGAACGTGTCCGAGCCTGTGACTGTCCCGTCTTTAAGGTCGATCCGCCACGTGGCCAAGCGTCCAGCAGACAGAGCGAGGTCTAGCCATTCCTTCTGAGCCCGAAGCGCTTCGTGAACAGCTCGTCGTTCCGAAATATCGTCGACCACCACGAAGATGCTCTCCGAGAGTCCCCCCTCGGGCACGGACGAAGAAAGCGTTAGCCTGGCCCAGAATGCCGTACCGTCCTTTCTTAAAAGACGGACCTCCGAAACGAACGAAGCAATGTCGTTGCCTAGGCCCGCCAACAATTGCGCCAAGGTGTCCCGGTCGTTCGGGTGGGCGAGCGTATCGAGCTGCAATTGGGCAAGCTCCTCCTCCTTGTACCCGGTCATCTCACAAAGGCGTCTGTTGGATTGCAGCAACTCACCTTTCTCGTTGGTGTTCGCGAATCCCATGGCAGCACGTTCGAAGGCCCAACGATAGCGGCTTTCGGTCGCCTCGACGGCAGCGAGCCTGGCCTCCGCGACTTCCAGCAGCTCACGCAAGTCCTGCCGTAGGCGATGGAACGTCATGGCAATCACCCCACCCGAAACCAGAAGCAGGATTGCGCGTGCCCAATCGCCATTTGAAATCTGATCGTATCCTCGCGCCCAAAGGCCGACCGCCACCATCAGAATGGTCGCAGCGAGCGCAGGCACACGATCTTCGAGATAAGCGATAATAATAATAGCCGGAACAAATTCCAGAAAACTGGCGCCTTGCCCAATATAGGCTGACGATTTTATTTCAAATATCAGTGTGGCAGCTAGTACGGATGCAGAGGCAATATGAGTTAGCAATCTGCCCGACGGGTTCGAATTCGACCTGCGCGACTGCGAGCTCATGGACACAGACTACAACCTTCTGACTAGCCCGTCGAGACTAGAGCAAAAAACGTACAGCTTAGTACCACTGCCGGATTGCCATACCGCTATCATAGCGCGCATTTTATCGGATGCAGCAGGGGCTATGAGCTGCCTTAGAACTGTCAGATCATATTGAGTTTTCAAGGTGGTGATGAACACGTTATCCGTCAGCGCATAGAAGACTAGAATCCATCTAAACATAAAAGACTATCCGAATCCCGAATACTTATTTTCGGGCGTGTGTGAAACTTTGGGTTAGGGGTAGAAAATGAATCTGATCGATAGACATGTTGATGCTTCTTCGGGCGGTAGGTACATTGCTACGAGGACCAAGTACGATTTTGACGCGCGGAATACGCGACCCTCTTCTGGTCACCTTCCCGATCGCGCATCGGATCCATTGGACGCACGGCTTGGGGAACCAAAAGGCCGCAGTCTGGAATCCATAACCGGCGTGCTTGATCGCATTGGCTGTGGCTATCTCGTGCTGAATCGCGAAAGAAAAGTAGTCGAGTGGAACGCAGCCGCCCAAACCACGCTTGAGCGCCAGGGCGAAGCGGCTGACACGGCGAGCGGGCTTACGGCCGCACTAAGGCGGCTGATCGCGAATGTTCCGGGCCAATTCCTGCCGGGCTCGTTATCCTGGGTGGTAATCCGCAGCAGGGGCGACCGGCCGGTGATACTGAACGAGAACGGAGTTATTGCTCCCGACGGAACGAGCATCGTGGCGTTGCTGGACCGGGACAACAGGTCGGGGCCAAATCCTCGCACGTTGCAAAGAATGTTTGGCTTGACGAGCGCAGAAACGCACCTCGCCTTGCGTTTGGCTCAGGGCGACGCACCTTTGGAGATCGCTCGCAGCTGGCGTCTCAGCCGCACCACGATCCGTTCCCAGCTTGCCTCGCTGTTCGCCAAGACCGAAACGAAACGCCAGGCGGAACTGGTGGCCCTTCTTGGGCGTATTTCGGTCCTGCCATAAGGGCCGGCCACTTAAATGCAATCGCCGGACGTCGGCGTCCGCCCGGGATCCAGACGACGCAATTTGGAGTGTCATGATTTGGCAGGTCGTGCATCGCGTTGCGCGGTTCGTGGCACCGACGTCGCCTGAACTCCACCAGGTTCGATGCGCTGACGTAAATATCGGAAGCTGGAATCTCGGACCGGCAATTCGGTACTGTCGAACGGAATTCGAAAGGCGACAAGTTGGACAACGATCTATGCAGCGAGTCTGTCCTTGCCGCAACGGAGAAGGTGGAAATCGCCCGATCGCGTTCGGATCAAGCGGTGAAGAGACTTGCGCGGACAGGACCGATCGTCGTCACCGGCGCAGCAGGTTTCATTGGTTTTCACGTGGCCTCGCGGCTTTTGCGTCTGGGTGTCAAAGTCGTGGGCGTCGACAATTTCACACCCTATTACGATCTGCGGCTCAAGGAAGCGCGGTTTGCACGCCTCTGTAGCGAGGCGGAGTTCACGCCGATACGAATGGATCTGGCGGATGCCGCGCGCGTTCAGTTGCTGTTTTCAAACGTTCGCCCCTCACACTTTGTCCATCTCGCGGCTCAGGCCGGCGTGCGTCATTCAATTGTTGACCCGCACGCCTACGTGCAATCGAACATAGTGGGGTTTCTAAACGTCCTTGAGGGCTGCCGGCATTACGGCGTCAGTCATCTCGTCTACGCCTCCTCGAGCTCCGTCTACGGCTTAAATCGAACCATACCGTTTTCCGAGCACCACGGCGCCGATCATCCCGTCAGCTTCTACGCCGCCACCAAGCGTTCGAATGAATTCATGGCGCATTCCTACAGCCATTTGTTCGACCTGCCCGTGACGGGACTGCGCTTCTTTACCGTTTATGGCCCCTGGGGCAGGCCCGACATGGCGGTCTATTTGTTCACGCGCGCGATCATCGAGGGCAAGCCAATCGAAGTAGCCAATGCCGGCCGCGTCTGGCGAGACTTCACCTATGTCGACGATATCGCTGAGGGCGTGGTTCGGGCACTCGCTGCACCGCCGCGGCCCGATCCGAATTGGGACCCTTGCACCGCCGACCCTGCTACAAGTTCCGCGCCGTGTCGCGTCTACAATATCGGCAACGACCGGCCCGAGGAGATCAACCGGCTGATTTCGATCATCGAGACCGCCCTTGACAGCCGGGCGCTTCGCGTGGATGTGCCGTTGCCGCCTGGCGACGTTCTGGAGACGCGCGCCGACGTCAGCGATCTCCGCAAGGCCGTCGGCTTCGCCCCGGCGACACCGCTTGAGGACGGAGTGCAACGCTTTGTCGAATGGTACCGGGACTTTCATGGAACGGATGCCGCGGTCAGCATACGGCAACAAACGTCGGTGAATGATGAGGCCACGGTGTAGGCCGCGCCTTGTCGGGCAACGATCTGCCACTCGGCAAATTTGAGATTTCGCATTTTTTCGGACAGAGAATAAAGCGAGTGTCGGCCCCAAAGCCGCCCCCGCCAGCCTCTATCCGACACAATCTTGGACTCGAAATTTCTGAACGCTGATGCCGTCGAGTATCGGGCGCGATAACATCAGATCAGCGCAGGAACCAATGAGGCGGCTGGCCTTCGACTGCGCGCGTTCTGAGCGACGCCAGCGCAAAGATCAGCCCAGGGAGAATTTTCAGCCGTTTGCTGATATAAATCGACATCGCCACATTCCAAATCGCCAACGCAAGCGCGAGGCCCACTGCGGCGCCCGGCGCGCCGTAGAGCGCAATTCCTGCGGCACAGCCCATGATGCTGGCCGCGGCGCCGGCGATCATGGTTGCGGCTGCCGCCCATTCGTTTCCAGTCATCATCAAGAGGAGCATCTGGGGTCCGCATAGCGCGACAAAGACATATCCGAGAATGAGTATCCGCGCGACGGGTGCCGCTGTACTGAAATCTCCGCCGAACCAGCTCAACAGAGGTTCAATAATCGCAAGCATCGGGATGGCCATCGCTATGGCGCCGCCAGAGGAAAGTAGGGCGGCCCGTGAAAACAGCTGCTGCAGAGCCATCCGATCGCCTCGGGCATGAAGGGCGGCCGCTGTCGGCGCAAACATCGTCGAGACAGCGACCAGGGAAAGGCTCACAAGCAATGCGACGTTCAATCCCAAGGCGAAAATGCCCGCTTCGCGAATGTGATGCGTCCAGCCCAGCACCATGACCCCGGCCCGGCTGATGAAAACATCGAGCCCGGCCATGAGCATCATTGGCGGAACCGCGGACCACCATTCCCGCGACTCGTCGCCTGGCTGAACCTGCCGCAAGCCGGGCGGCTGAAATTTTGCCGCCATGATGAACACCAGGCCGACCGTGATGGCTGAACTTGCCAGCACCGCCTGCATCACCAGGGGTGCGTTGGGGGTCCATGATCCGGATAAGACCGCCATTCCCAGCAACGTCAACAATAGGCCGTCGCGCACGATGCGTTCCGGCATGAGGGCCGAGACACCGCCGCCGAAAGCACGAACAAGTGTTGCGCCCAACGCGTAGGCGGTGACCAAAGGCACTGCTGCCATGCCTAGCAGCTGGCTGGTTTGAAGCTCCTTGTGAGAAGAATCCGAAAAGAACAAGACCAAGGCGGCGCCAATGATGCCGAATAGTGTCGCTGCCGCCAGCGACCTTTGCAGAGCAAACCTGATTACCCCGTGTACCAGGTCAAGCCGCCCTTTGGCACTGTAGGCGGAGACGAAACGCAGCAAGGATACATGGAACCCAAGCGTTGCAAGATAGGCAAGCACCGAGGTCCAGGCCAGAACATAGGAGTAGATGCCATAGCTGGTGGAGCCAACGATGCGCGCAATCAATAACTGCGCCAAGCTGGTCAAGCCCGCACCCCCGATATAGACCAAAAGAGCGAAGATGCTGGCATAGCCGAGACCCCGGCCCGTGTCCTCCTTGTGCGGCAAAACCATATTTGTTGGAGCAACGGAGGCCGCAGGGAAGCGGGCGAGCTTCGGATCGCTGCAATCGTCGATGTCTCTTGCGCCGGCGGGCCCAGCTCCGGTCTGCGAACTCTTCGATATTATCTTCCGCTCGACAGACTGACTGCCGCGACGGTCGTTACGCGGAAGCCCGCATGTGACACTCATGATGTTCTCTCGAGCAAGAGATCTGCGCTGTCCCCAAACCGATAGCCAGCGTGTTTCTGTAGATTGACGTGCGTGAGAACGCTGCCTACGGGGACCTGAGCCGTCTCGTCCTCCGTCAGCAGCTGCAGAACACCGCGCGCGATGCTGCGACGCGTCCTGCCCCAGCGAACGGCGAACAGAACCACGTCAGCCCAGCCCGTCAGTAGCCTGGCCTCAGGTCCTCCAAGTCCCAGCGGTCCATTTATAATGACGACGCTGTAGATTGAGCGCAGCTCATCTGTGACCAGGGATCCGTCGATCATCGACAGCTGCGGCAGCAGATCCTCTGATGGTGCCAGCGCCATGAAGTCGATTCCAATTTCAGGCATTCCCGTGACCGCGTCGTGCAGGGGACAACGGTCGTTCATATAGTCTCCAAAGGATTTATGCGGCCGGAGCGCGCCGAATTCGTTCAGGAACTCGTTCGTGAGGCGGGCGCCCGTGCTGTCAAGATCGAGAAAAAGCACTCGTCCCCCAAGTCGGGTAGCTGCCAACGCCAGGCTCCATGCAAGCTCGGTCTTGCCATCATGCCGGATACTGGACGTTACGAGGATGACGTGCGAAGCGCGGCCCCTCGCCTTGTTGAGTGTCACGGTGACGAGGAGGGAAGTGATGGCTCGGCTGTAGCTGGACTGTCGTTGGCCAAGAACCAGCTGCTGTAGTCGTTTCGCGTGTATTGTGGGCGCTTCCGGTATCAGCCCCAGGCATGGGACCCTGAGCGCGGCTTCAGCTTCGGCCTCGCCGCACAAGGTCTGATTGAGGCGGCTGCGGACCATCACGAAGATCCCGCCAATGAGACCAAACACGATCATGCCGGGCGGAATAAGGAAGATGGGCGGCAGGGTTTTTGGATTCGTCGGCGGCCACGCCGCTGAAAGGATCGAGACTCCGGGCAAGGGAGTTGCGATACGCTGCACCAGATCCTGTTGTTGCGTGAGTAGCTGGTTGTATCGCTGCGTCAAGATGCTGACCTGCGGCTCGAGCGCACGCAAGCCGGAAAGCCGGCCGGCTGTGTCGGCCACCACCGCATCAAGCACATTCTTGCGCCCCTCCAGAGCCGCAATCTGGGCACGGTAGATGTTCGCCTCCGCAGCAATGCGAGCAGTGCCTTGTTCGATCTCGCGGTTGATTGCAGTACTCAGGCCCGCATCCGCATTGTCGTTGGCTTGGCGAGCCGCCATGTCGGCCAGTACCGGTGACCCGATCGCTTCGGCGAGCGCCGCGACCGATGCTCCTTCCTTTCGCAAAGCCTCGATGTGTTGAAGGCGAGATTCCGTTGCGGAGAGATCCGCCTTCGACAAAGATATCTGCTGGCTGAGCTCGGCTGTCTCCTTGGCAGCGTTGTCCGCCGCACCTTGATCGACCGCGCCATGGCTCAGCCGATACTTTTCCAGGCGGTCGGTTGCTTTCGCCAAGTCGCTTTGTACGACCGGTAGGCTAGCGACGATCGAGGCGAGTTCCAGTCTGTCTGACGCCCTGCGCTTCTGTGCGAGATCGTCGATGTATACTTGGACGAACGTATTGGCCACAAGGGCGGCTCGCGCCGGATCGTTGTCGGTAAAGCCGACCGTGATCACTCTTGATCGCAGTTCCTGTCCAACCCTCATGCCCTTCCGTAATGCCTTGAGTTCGTCTTCATCGGCGGCCGCCGGCTTGCCCTGCGGCCAAATGCTTTCCAGCAGACCGGCTGCGAAGGTGCGTATGTTCTGCAAGTCGCCGCCGGCCGGAGCGGGGCGTGAATTTCCGGTTACGACATCCCCTTGCTCAGCAATGTTACCAACCTCCGTCTTGCGCAGGGCTGCCACCACGCGACGCAGATGCCCCTGCGAAGAGAGCATGGTTAAGTGGTCATCAATGCTCGCATCCAGCATCTCCTGCGCAGAATCTGCGCCTCCGGGAGCCGCATTCCTGCCAGGAGCATCGACAATCACCTGTGCGGTCGACTCGAACAGGACGGGACGCGCAAAACCCGCAAGCCCAGCCAACACACCGCCCAAAATCACCATTGCAAGCAGGAACCATTTTCTCCTCGCGACGGTAATAAGGAGTTGATGGAAGGGGGTCTGCGCGTCGATCTGTTCGCGCAGGAATGGCCTCATGCGCGGGTTGATCTCGCGCGTCGGCACGTGCATTTCAGTGGCGCGCGGAAGGTGAATGCGGCTGACTATGGAACCTTCCATCTTATACTCCTGTCAGTTCGAGCACTGTAGACATGCCCGTTGCCGGCCCTGGGGGCCGCCCGGCCTCGTTGCGCCAGGCCTGGAACATCAATGCGGGCCACAAATCACGAGAATGGTCCTGTCTTCCGTCAAGGTGGTCGCGCCAGCACATCGCGACCTTCGCAAAGTCGAAGATCCCATCTCCGGAGAGGCGCATATCGGCGACCAGATCGCTGGCCCAGTCGCGCAACGGGCCTCTCAGCCAGACCGCTATGGGAACATCGAAACCCTGCTTCGGCCGGTCGATCAGCCGTTGCGGAAGATAGCGGCTCAGCAACTGACGAAGTATCCACTTGCCTTTGCCATTGCGAACCTTCGCATGTGCGGGCAGCCGCCAAGCGAATTCGACAACCCGATGGTCGAGAAGCGGGCACCGGCCCTCGAGGCTGTTGGCCATGCTGGCACGGTCCAACTTCACCAGTATATCGTCGGGCAGGTAGCCGGCCATGTCGTCGTACAAGAGACGGGACAGCAGGCCATCAAGCCGGGGTGACTCTTGAATTGATGTGGGCGGCTTGTGGAGTGTGAGGCTCTCGGTCGATACTCCGGTCAGCCGTTGATACAATTCGTCCTCATCTGCTGCGGCGAGCAGCCGAGCGAGGCGGTGCAGCCGATCGCTCCGCAGCGCGAGCCGTGCACTCGCCGAAAGCGGCAGCTTGCTGACGAGATCGTAGCGCGCCGCACGGGCCAGCAATTCGACCCCTGCAGCAAGCGTGTGACGCAGCGGCGACGGCAGCGCATGCTGTCGTTTCAACCGCGCCGCCATGAAGTGGCGGGCGTAACCGGCGAAGCATTCATCGCCACCGTCGCCTGACAGGGCCACGGTAACATGCTGGCGGGCGAGCCGCGCCACCAGCAAAGTTGGTATCTGCGATTCGTCGGCGAACGGCTCGTCCCAGATCTGCGGCAATTCTGGAATGACCTCGCGCGCAGCGGCGGCCGAAAGGTGTAGTTCAGTATGATTGGTGCCCAGATGCCGCGCAACCTCCGCGGCGTGGGGAGCCTCATCAAACCCGCCTTCTCCGAAAGCAATCGTGAATGTGCGCACCGGCTTCGGCGACTGAGCCTGCATCAGCGCCACAACGGCGGAGCTGTCGATGCCACCAGACAGAAAGGCACCCAGCGGCACATCGGCTACCATGCGTTCCCGAACGGCAAGTCGCAGCAGGTCGTCGAGTTCGTCGGTCAGTTCTTCGTCGGTGCCGGCGATTGGATTCAGTCGACCGTTCGCGGCGACTTCAGGCAGCGACCACCAGTGTCGGACGCGTTGCGAAAGGGATGCGGCACTGCGCGCCTCGGCAAAATCTGCCGCCGTCACAGACAGAACCGAGCCAGGAGGTAACTTGAATACGCCTTGCCAGATGCAACTGTTACCCGGCACCCATCCCTTCGAAAGCATCGTCGCAGCCGCGTCGAGATCGAGCTCCTGACAGAACCCTGGAAAACGATTGATCGCCTTCAACTCGGAGGCAAAAACAAGCGCATCGCGTGTTGCAGCAACATAGAGCGGCTTTTTGCCCATTCGGTCGCGGGCGAGATGGAGGGTCCTGGTCTTCAGATCCCACAATCCAAATGCGAACATGCCAGCGAGGCGCGTCAGTGCGGTGTCGAGACCCCAACTCTCGATTGCGCACAGCATGACTTCGGTATCGCTGGCGCCACGGAACCGATGGCCAGCGCCTTCAAGTTCGCGGCGCAGATCGCGGAAATTGTAGATCTCGCCGTTGAACGTAATGGCATATCGGCCACTTGCCGAATGCATTGGTTGGCGTCCCGCCTCCGATAGATCGACGATAGCCAAACGCCTGTGGCCGAAGGCGATGCCGGCTTCACGGTTGACCCAGAAGCCTTCACCATCAGGCCCGCGATGACGAAGGCCCGTCGTCATCTGCCCTATGGCCGTGAGCGGCCTGGCACTGGCTGCATCGGGTGCAAGGAGAATTCCGGCAATCCCACACATGCCATCACCTCCGGTCGCTCGAGGTTGCCGAAACCGTTTGCGGCGTTCCGGCAACAAGGCAAATGGTCAGCGCAAACCACACGATTGGATGGCGGATGATCAGATGTGGCATCCCGAAGATAACGATCGACACGACGAGCACGAACAGGGCATCGAGCTTTGCACGCCATGCGCATAAAGCCGCCGCGCCGACAATCCAGGCCAGGGCTAGGACTGCAATCAAACCACCTTGAGTGTATAGATCGAGAATCGTGTTGTGAGCCTCGAAAGGCCGGGGCAGAAACTGGCTGTAGGAAATGGGCGGGCGCTCCAGATGCGGCCCAGGACCAAGGCCCAGGGATCCTGACGTCAGGCCCTTGCCCAATGCATCTCCCCAGAGATGGAGGCGAAGTGCGGCGGTTTCGGCGGTCGCGTCGCCGCCCTTGTCCTTGGTGAGACTTAAGGCGAACTGTTCGACGCTGCCCGCTTCCGTGAGAATGTAGGGCGTCATCGACAAGGCCAACGGAAGGAAGCCAATCATCAACAGGAGGGTAACTTGCCGGGAAAAGCTGGCCTTGCCGTCACCGGTTGCGAGCCATGTCCGAACCCGCAGCCCAAGAAATATCAGGCAGGCCAGGACCGTCGTGTACAGATAGGTATCACTCTTCGTCAGCCTTCCGATATAGATGGTCAGGATAAGGCTGCTGAGCCCGGCCAATCTCGCCCACGGATTGCTAGTGGTCGTCGCAAGATGCAAGGCGAATGGGCCAAAGAGTGCACAATAGAGCGCGAGCTGGTTCGGGTTCTCGGACCAGCCGCGGAAGCGATCCCAGTACCACGGATCGACGCCGGATTGGTGGATCCAACCCCATCCAAGTGCCAGCTGAACAATAAAGCCTGCATTCGCGATCGCGACCACCCACCACGCAGTACTGCGCAGATGACGATCAGCCTCGGGCTCCGCGGCGGCTAGGCAGGTGACGCAGATCAGCAGCAGGTAGGCTATCATATCGTGCATCACCACCGACAGGTACAGCACCGTGGTCAGATAGCCGACGATGGTGCCAATCCCCAGAGCAAGCGTCATGATCAGCCAGAAGCCCGCGACACGGATCAGGGCGGGCCTGACTACCAAGTGACCGCCGGCGAGCACCCGGCCGATCGACAGCATGATCCAAAGCGCGAGAAACAGCTCGCCATAGCCGAGCGGCACTCCCGGAATGGTGAGCTGCGCCGCATAGGACATCGCAACGCCGCAGGCCAGCAACGCGTCGCGGATCATCGGCGCGCTCCACCCAATGCGCGGTTTACAGCAGCCTCTTCAAGCAACGCCGGCGACGCCGGTCGAGCGAAGCCGCCATGGGATTTGGCGCTAAGGACATTGTCGTAGAGATCACAATATTGCTCGACCACCCAGGGCAGCGAGAACTGCGTCCGGACCAGCTCGACAGAGCGAGCGCCCATGGTCCTTCCTTTCCGGCGGTCGGACAAGACGTCTATAATTCGACACGCAAGGCTGTTCGGATCGTGCGGTGGGACGAGATGGCCGTTCCATCCGTCTTCGACCACCTCATTGCAGCCAGGCATCCTTGAGGCGACGATAGGCAATCCTGCCAGCCCTGCCTCCAGCAGGACGCGCGGAATCCCTTCGCGGTATTGTGTCGGAAAGGCGAACAGATCGGCCATGCCAAGCAGGGCAGGAACGTCGCGTCGTGGGCCCAAGGCGATGACATGGGGCGCATGTCGATCAATCTCCGCCTTGTCCACCGCAAATGGGCCCTCGGATTCCAATGGCCCGACAAGCACGAAACGGGCATCGGGCCTTTCAGCCAAAATGCGAGGGACTGCCTTGAGGAGTGTCGGGATGCCTTTCTGGCGAGTTAGCCGGCCGACAAAAATTACGATCTCGGCGGATTGGAGCCCAAGCTCCTCGCGCATTTTCATCGCCGACGGGCCAAGATGCCTTGCCATGGCGAACGCATCGACGTCGATTCCAGAACTGCGGATCACTCGTCCGCTGCCACGTATGATCAGTCGGTAGCGTTCAAAGAATGACTGATCGTCCCGATTTTGGAACACCGTAGCGGCCGTCCATAAGGACGAAAGCCATTGCAGTCCGCAAAAGATTGGGCGCAGGGCCAGGGCGCGCGGTTCCAGGGACGAGAACGTCCAGCCCAGACCGTTGATTGTGCGCACGACTGGAACGCTCCCGCGCACCGCAAGTGGCGTCACCAGGTTGGGCTTGGTGTCGAAGCTTTGGATAATATCCGGCCGGAGTTCCGCCATCAGCTTTCGAATGGTTTTGATGGCGGCCCATTCCCCGCTGCTGCTGGAAAAGCGGTCGAAACCGTAGCTGCGATGCGGAATGCCATGCCGCAGGAATGCGGCTTCACCGCCGCTCGAAACCGCAGTAACCTGGAATCCCTTCTCTCGCAGCGACATCAGGAAGGGGATTCGCAGGGCGTGATCCTCGCCTCCAACACACACGAGGTGCGGATTCATCCTGCGTCTCCTGACCGTTCGCCGTAGCCCGATCGCGCGAAGTGGCCGGCCGTTGAATTTGCTTTCATAGTGTTGGTTTCGTTACCCATCACGCCCAAGATCACGGTAGGGGCAGGCCTTGCCACTGTCCTCGTCTGTTTGAATGACACACACCGTGTCCCGGAAACGGATCGCCGTGCCCAGCCGGTTCAGGTAGCCGCGCGTTGCATCAAAAAGGTCGGCACTGCCCAGATGCCCGAGCACGGAGTGGTCCGTTGACAAACGGCTCGCGCTCCGCGGCACTTTCCTGTCTTGGTGCTGGTTGCCGTCGGAATGCCGCCTAATTTGCGCGGCTAGCTCATCCTCTGGATGCGCGAAGTTTGACCACGCGGGAGATGATCGCCCGTGCCTCCGATGCTAGCAGGATCGGAATGCCGTCGCGTACCGGGTAGGCAAGTCCTGCGCTCTTCGATACGAGTTCGTCGCGATCCCCATCCCAGGCAAGTGAGCCTTTGGTCACTGGGCATACTAACCGTTTCAACAACTCAGGATTGAAAGAGGCATTCTCTTCGGCTCGCCTATCCGCATCCATCTGCCATTCCTTTCTCGGCTCCGACGCGAGCGTCTTTCGCACAAAAGCCATCACCCGACGTTCGAGTCATTTCTGTAAATCGTAGAGTTCCGGCAAGTGTCATAAGCCTTGCAAACTGCACTTTCACGGTAGGTGCAGGCTTGGCCACCTGTCGTCGTCTGTTTGAATGAATTGACATTGAACGGAGCTGCGTGGCGGCGAAGTTGGAGGTGAGGTGTTGAACGCACAATGGGTAAGCACGATCGCAGACAACCGTGATAGGTGACCGGAAGGTTTCGTTATTGAAGACCGCTCGCGGTTAATGCTCTCGAGCCAGTGTTTGACCGTTCCGGCCAGTCAATACGGGCGACGAAATCGTAAACCGGACCGCCGGGTACTCCCCAATTGCTTGACCAGACCACCTGTGAACCGTCTGGGGACGGCGAGGCGTGGGTCTCACTCCAGTAGTCGAATGGAGCGTTCTTCGTCTGCACAATACGTCGAACCTCTCCGCTGCCGTCGATGCGCAGCGCGATGACTTCCCGCGCATACGGCGCCCAATTCGGATATTTCGATACTTCGTCCGGGTCGCCGGAATAGCTAAGGAACACCCAACCCGGCCTGTCCAGTGACCTGAGCGATGCATGCTGTGCTTCGCCATATCTCATCAGCGAGGTGACTTTCCCATCTGACAGCCTTCGCTTGATCACCTGGAATATGTCCGGATCGGATTTACTGATCCCCACATAGATTTCGCTGCCGTCGGCATCGACCGTCATGTCCCCATGGCCAGGCCGATGATGCTCGGTCCATTTTTGGCGCAGAACGCCGTCAACCGAAAAGATGAACGTCTGTTCAGTTTCGTCTTTTAGGTACTGAATGCATAAGATGTTGACGCCTAGCGGCGAGATTGAGCAGGCGCTGTTGGTCCCGACAAGCTGTGCGAGATCGATTTCCGGAAACTTCCGCCGCTGTTTGAGATCGTAGGCAAAGACGACCGCTTTGCCGTCCCCGCGAACCGCGCGCACGGCTATACGGCTGCCGTCACGGCTCGGATTCCCTTTATAAGGGCCGAACTGGAGATCGCTACTGTCAGTCGAAACAAACAGGACCTCCTCATGATTGGTGCGTGGCGCCCACGTCGAGATTTTCCGACCACCGACGCAGATCATCAGGTCGGGATCGCGAGGGTGCCATTCGCATTCGATCGATCGAACACGGCGAAAAAGCGGAGCGTAGGTGCGCCCATCCAGGAAGCATAAGCCGCCGCAGCCGTTGCTGATGACAAGAAGGCTCTGATCCGAATTCCAGGCCTGAGCGCTCGAATAGCGGTGGCTGCAATATTTGCTCCCGCATGCGATGCCGGCGCCGAGGATTCCGGGTTTGGTTATTCGCGTGAAAGTTGTGCCAAATGCCGCATCCTTCGCCGGGTGCAGGTAATCAGGCAGGTCCATGGCCACCGGCGCGACGAACTTTGTCGATGCCACATCCTCTTCACTCACCGCTCCGCGCAGATCTATGGATGTCGCGCTGGCAGCTAGCGTCAACGCCAAGACAATTTGGTAGCGAAAAAAGCGCATGTCGTGTCAACTCACGCGGTTCCGTCTCAATAGTTCGATTTCCGTTTTTATTGGACACCTTCTTCTCGACGCTTCAAAACCGTATCTCTCTAAGCTTCAACCCTTTTAAATTTCGCCCGCGCCGCGCCAAACTTGTCAATTACTCCACGCGCTATTATTTCGGTGGCGGCAGCGAGCCCGTCTGAATCTAAGCTTTCAACGCAAGTTGTCGGTACCGGGAACGATCCAAGTTGTTCCTCGATAAGATTAACGTGGTCGATATGATCAAGACTGCTCTGCAGATCAACTTCGAGGAACTTCTGAATGATGCCGAGATTACGCCGGCGTTCCCTCAACCGCGCCTCTAGAATCTCTCGTGGCGCCTGCAATCGGACAAGCAGGTCCGGTTTGGGTAGAAGCTCGAGGGCGCACGACACCCTTTCACGATCCGTTATGCCGCTGAACAAAACCAGCGAGCACACGAATTGCACCATACCCTGGTCAAAAATTGAGATCGTGTCCTTGGACGCTATTGCCGCGCGCCAGGCTTGTAGAAGAGCTTCAAGATGCCAGTTCAGACGAGCCGCCCACAGCTCATTCTTGGGTGGAAGGATCTTAAGCACTTCTGCACCGAGAGAACGCTGTCCAATCCACTTTGAATGCAAGCCGGAGACTAGTTTGAAGGCGGCTCTTCTAACCGGGTGTCGACGGTCGCCGGTCTGCAAAACAACAGAGTAGCCCTGAGCTCGCAGAACGTGCACCAGCTCGCACGCCAACGTCGTCTTACCAGCACCGGACGGCCCAAATAGCTCCAAGATCATCTTTCAATCCAGACTGAGGGAAGCCTTCCGGCAGTGATGTTATGTCCATTTGCTGAAGCGAACGCCCATCTCTTCCCGGGATGTCTAGCCGACGAGCCAGGAATTCGCGCCATCCGTATGAATGACGGTGTGGTCACGTTAGGATATCGACGAAGGCCATAATCGTGAACGGAAGGAGTGCGTTTCGGTCACTATCCTTCCCGATTGCCTTCCATCCGTTTGCCGTTCCGTCCCCGACAGGGCTGTGCAGTAGCCCAATGCCCCAGCGCACCTCCACGGGGCTCAGTAGTCATAAGTTCGGCATGTCTCATCCGTTCGGGGGATGCGAGATACCCAGCCATCTGGAAACCTTACCTCTGCGATGGCCCCACCCAGAACTGATCTTTTGCCGCCTCTATCGCCAATAGAACAGCTTGGGGGGCATCCAATGAATATGTTGGACAAAAAATCTTCGATTCCATCTCAGGAGAAATCGTATGAAAGCGGGCAGATGAGCGAGGACCTCAAGTCATATCCGTCAGCAGGGGCTACAGCCGCTATGCCTACTAGTTACGACGCCGAAGTCGCGGCCGCGGCCTATGATCTCCCAACAAAGCAGAGATATCAGGATCCGAGCTTTGCGAGCTGGTACCTGGACGGATATGCAGGCCGCTTGAAGCTGTCTACAATTGCATCCTACGTCATTGCGCGACGGGAGCAGCGCTGCATCGCCAAGGCGCTGGAGAGGTGCAGCCCGCCTCCATCCCAGGTGCTCGATATCCCATGCGGAACCGGGAAGCTGGCTGGCGTGCTGGGCCGGCATGATTGTCAGGTGCTGGCTGCAGACATTTCAATGGAAATGATGGCCCTGGCTAAGTCAGCATATGAAGGTCAGCCCGGATTTCGGGGATTCATCCGATGTGACGTGACGCAACTGCCGTTCGCCGACGAAAGCTTTGACACGGTGGTCTGTCTTCGCCTCATCCATCTTATCCCGCCACATCTCAGGCGCGACATTATCATGGAGCTCGCGCGCGTTGCCAGCCGCCGTCTGATCGTATCCTACGGCGTTGGCACCCGCCTCCAGAGAATGCGACTAAGGCTGCGGAAGATAATCACCGGAAGGCTGTCGGCGCCTCATCCCGTCAATCTTAACGTTGCACGACAGGATTTCGCAGAGGCGGGGCTCGAACTGGTACGCTCTTTCAGCGTCCTCCGGTTCCTGTCCTGCGAGCAGCTGTTCGTACTTGAGAAGGCAAAGGCGTGGCCTGCCGCCGGTTTGCAGCCTTTGCGTTAGCACTGGCATTGCGGATCAAGCCGCTGATGGGTGTCAAAAGCTGAAACGGCGACGGGAGGTGGCTGTGGAACCGGCAGGCAAGGCCATTCCGGCGCGCATGGCATCACTCGACCTGCTGCGCTTGGCCGCAGCCCTCGCGGTCGTGCTCTATCATTATCTTTTTGGCGGCGCGATCGCCGGAAGTCTCGATGTGGAATATCCTGCCGCAGCACCTTACGCCATCTATGGCTATCTCGGCGTCAATCTGTTTTTCCTGATCAGCGGTTTCGTCATCGCGTGGTCGGCCGAAGGTCGAACCTGGCAGGAATTCGCGGTCGCCCGCTTCGCCCGGCTTTATCCCGGATTCCTCGTCTGCATGACCGCAACTTTTGTTGTTCTCGTCGTCGCCAAAGACCAGCGTTTTCCGACCGATATTGCGACCTATGTAGCCAATCTCTCTATGTTCGCCCGCCTCTTCGGCAGACCATCCATGGATGGGGCCTACTGGTCGATCATGCTCGAGATCCTGTTCTACGGCTGGGTTGCAGTGCTGATCTTTGCGGGTGCCTTTCAGCGCTGGAAAATACCTATCGCTGCCATCTGGCTCGCAATTTCGGCAAGCAACGAGTTCTTCTTTGAGAACGCGGTGATACGCATTCTCTTTATTACAAACTATGCGCCTTTGTTTGCCGCCGGCATCCTCGCGGAAGACATCGTTGCAAGGGGCCGTTCGCCGGCTGCGTTCCTGCTTCTTGCCGTCGCATTCCTGGTGTCTTGCCAGACCATAATCTTCTCTCACAACTGGATGCATGAGCACTTTGGCGCTGCCATTTCGTATCCTGGTCTCCTCGCTGCCAATATAGTGGTCTACGGAGTCTTCTCTGGCGCGATACTGCTCCGCTCCGTGATTGCTCCATCCAAGGTTGTCATGATGCTCGGAGGATTGACTTATCCGCTGTATCTTTTGCATCAGTATATTGGCTACATCTCGCTTAACGCGCTGGCGCCGCATGTCGGAAAGAACGCCGCATTCTTCGTTGTCTTTGCCGGGATTCTTCTTGCCTCTTTTCTCGTCTGGCGCTTCATCGAGACGCCGGTACGCAAGCCGCTCGTTCGCGCTCTGGTGTCTGGGATATATCGCCTTGCACCAGCGTCGCAGCCAATCCGGCCAACCTCGTCCGCACGAACATCGTGATCAGAAGCGCTCGGCGGGTGTGCCAGAAAGATTCGCGTTAATCGCGAAACACCGGGGTATCCAGGCTTGGCACGCTGTACGGCACACTGGATGTGTCCCGCTTCCGGTTTCATTGACGGCTCAGCCGATTCCCCAGCACCCCGCATGACGAGGCTTCAAGAGCAGCGAAGCGCACTCCAAATAGCGCACGCCAGGTCCGGCACATGGCGCAAGACTCTCTTGCGACCTGGCACCGCATCGAAGGGCTTATCGGGGAGAAGGTCGCACTGTGTGTATCAACTTACGATCAAAGTTTCTCTCACGGGGTGCCGGTATGTGATTTGGCGCTAATATACGCAGTCTGTAGGTAGGGCGCTGTCGAAACAGAAAAAGGAATATTGGATGACAACTCTGCATTACACGTCAGGTGGATCGGGCACGGAAATTGCTCAAGCCGGATTCAATCTGGCTGACGTTTCATCCGTTGACCAACTCAATGCGCTGCCGGACGGTATGAAAGGCATGGTCTATCTGAACGAAACCGACGGAGTAACCTCCTCCTTTGTCGACAAGGTCACGCCCTTCATCGGTAATCCAAAGCTGTTCGGATTCTTCCTGGTTGACGAGCCGGATCCCACCGGCCAATGGGGTACCTACGCCTCTGCCGCAAATCTGAAGGCAGAATCCGACTGGATTCATTCCAATGTGCCGGATGCCAAGACCTATATCACGATGATGAGCCTGGGGACGTCGGCGAATCCAGATTTTTCGAACACCTACAATCCCGCCAGTACGGGTATCGATTACTACGGCGTGGATGTCTATCCTGTCCGCACGGATGGCGCGGTCGACTACAACATGATCGACAAATTCGTCGCCGCCGCTCAGGCATCGGGCATCCCGACGAGCCAGATCATTCCAGGCTACCAGACGTTTGGAGGTGGCGACTATAACACCGACATGGGTGGCAAATATGTCGTGCCCACCGCCACCCAGATGGAAACCATGATGGACCACTGGGCCAAGCTGGTTCCGTCACCCGCCTTCGACTACGCATACGCCTGGGGTTCGCAGCGAGGCGACACAGCGTTGGAGAGCTCTTCGGAACTGCAGGCCGTTTTCCGGGAACACAATCTCAACACTGGAGGGACTGCTCCTTCCGAAGCCGCGGCTACTGATCCCAGTTCTACGGCGAGCATCCCTTCCGAAGCCACCACCGGCGATAGCGCCTCGACTGCCACGGCTCCGTCCGAGGCCACCCCCAACGATAGCGCCTCGACTGCCACGGCTCCGTCCGAGGCCACCCCCAACGATAGCGCCTCGACTGCCACCGCCCCGTCCGAGGCCACCCCCAGCGATAGCGCCTCGACTGCCACGGCCCCGTCCGAGGCCACCACCGGCGATAGCGCCTCGACTGCCCCTGCCGAGGCCACCACCGGCGATGGCACCCCGACTGCCACGGCCCCGTCCGAGGCTACCCCCAGCGACAGCACCTCGACTGCCACGGCCCCGTCCGGGGCCACCCCCAGCGACAGCACCTCGACTGCCACCGCCCCTTCCGGGGCCATCACCGGCGATAGCAGCTCGACTGCGACTGCCCCTGCCGAGACCACTACCGGCGATAGCAATCATAGCAAGACCGCGCTTTCGCACCTCCTCGCTGGCAATAGCAGTTCGACCGACACCGCCGCCTCCACAAGCGATGGTAGTGATAGCAAGACCGCGCTTTCGCATCTCCTCGCCGGCAATGGCCGTTCGACTGATACCGCCGCTTCCAGCGCCACCACAAGCGATGGCAGTCATGGCAAGACCGCGCTTTCGCCCTTCCTCGCCAGCGACGGCAGTTCGACTGCTACCGCCGCTTCGGGCACCACCACCAGCGATGGCAGTCATGGCAAGACCGCGCTTTCGCACCTCCTCGCCGGCAATGGCAGTTCGACTGATACCACCGCTTCCGGCGCCACCATCAGCGATAGCAGTCATGGCAAGACCGCGCTCTCGCACCTCCTCGCTGGCAATGGCAGTTCGACTGATACCGCCGCTTCCGGCGCCACCACAAGCGATGGCAGTGATAGCAAGACCGCGCTTTCGCACCTCCTTGCCAGCGACGGCAGTTCGACTGACACCACCCACGATAATGCCGGCGACAAGGTAAGCGAGGGCAGCAGCGTTGACCGCATATTGGCTGCGTTGAACCATTCTCTTTCGGCCGGCTCGGAGCTTCTCCCGACCAACGACCCGTCCGACACAACGGCAACCAGCCTGGTTCGCCACGGGTTCGCGCAGACCGTCCAGCCCGATGAAAATGTCGGCGCCCAGGCAAAAAATGGCGCCGCCGAGATCATGTCCGGCCACGGAGGCAACGACGCCTTCGACTTCAGCAAGCTCCAGGACAAGCTCCACCTTGATCAACCCGCTCTTACCGAGCTTAAGTCGGGCGGGCTTTCATTGCATGCTTCCTCTGCTGATACGGCCGCCGATGATGGTTCCCACCACATCATCTTTGACAGTACAACCGGATCGCTCTCTATCGACAGCGATGAAGTCGGCGGCGCAGCTCAAGCGCAGCTCGCTACCCATTTCCCGTGGCAGCATCAGTCTTTGTGATCTGAAAACCCGGAGTGGCGGACCTTCAAATGGAGTCGGGTCCGCCGCTCCGTCTTTGTTCAATTGCGCCACGGAAGCTTGGCCAAGGGAAGATAAGATACCGGCGGACATCGGAGAGATCGAAGTTGGTCGGCATCATCACCAATGCGAATTTCGGATTCGCAACACTAAGCGGTCTCGGCAATTTTCAGCACGGCGTCGATCTCGGCCATCACCGCTGCCGGCAGCGGCCCTCTTTCCAGCGCACCGAGATTGTCCGCGACCTGCTCGGGCCGCGTGAAGCCGGGAACCGGCAAGGCGATTGCCGACTTGGCGAGGATCCAGCCGAGCGCACCCTGCGCAAGCGTGCGTCCGCCCGAGGTGAGCAGGTCGCGGATTGCCGAGAGCCTTGACAGATACTGCGGGTTGGCGGCGCCATCCCTGAAAAACACCATCCAATCGGCATTCCCGCCGCGCACGTCATCGGTGGGCAGCCTCATGGCCGGCGTGTATTTGCCGGTGAGCAGTCCCATTGCCAGCGGCAGCCGGCTGAACGAGACGAGGTGCTCGCGCGCCGCAACGGCCATCAGCTCGTTCGCCGGGGTAAACACATTGAAGTCGTTCTCTACGGCGACGAAACCCTCGCGCGGCGCGTAGGCCGCAAGCCGTTCGCAGTGATCGGTGCTCCAGCCGAAGCCGCCTATCTTGCCCTCCTGGCGCAACAGGCCGAGCGTATCGAACACCTCGCCGGCGCGTTCGATCGGATATTCGTTGATGTGTAGCAGCACGACGTCGATAAAATCGCGCTGCAGGCGCTGCCGCGAATTGTCGATCGATGTCCGGATCGCCGCGGCAGAGGCATCCTCGGGAGCGATCTTGCGCGTTTCGGGATCGCCGAAATAGCCGACCTTGGTGACGATGACGGCTTCGTCCTTACCCTTCAACGCCCGCCCGAGGATTAGTTCGGCATTGCCGGCGCCATAGGCGGCAGCCGTGTCGAACACCCGCGCGCCGATGTCATAGGCCATCGCCAGCGCGGCTTGCGACCTGATATCGTCGACCTCGCCATAGATTGTCGCCGTGTCGCGCCAGCGCGCGGCACCCCCCGCTGCCCAGGTGCCGATCCCGATGCGCGGCACCGATCGGCCATCCCAAAGCTCCATCATCTCCATGCCCGTTTCCTCAACGGCGCAGGCTGGCATGGCGGGCACGCTCGCGGATCTCATCGCGGGAAATGCCAGCATCCACCAGTGTGCTGTCCGGGGCCTGCCTCAAGCTCGCAAGCGTCTGGCGATAGGCAATCCAGCGGGTGAAACGGTATCGAAGTTCATACAACATGGTCGTCTCCTTTGGCGCGCAGAATGCCCGCGCGCCTGGGTTGATCGAAAGCGCAAAGCATCTGCGCGAATCGCATGCTCGATCGAAAAGATGGCGCTCGCTTCTTGGCCAGCCGAGGCGCTTATCCCTGTCCCGTCAGGCAAGATTATCCAACGCCTCCAATTCCTGCATACTTGCGCGCGATGCCCGCTTCGCGCTACAGCCACGGTCGCAAGGAGTTTTTCATTTCTGCAAAATGGATATTGGCTGGGACGATCTGAGGTTGTTTCTCGACGTTGCGCGGCTGGGTGGCTTGAGCGCAGCGACGGGAACCACGCGCCTCAGCGCAGCCACCCTTGGACGACGCGTCACCGCGCTCGAAAAGCAGATTGGCGAACCGCTGTTGCGACGGTCGGAGACGCCGAAGTTGCGGGCCGCACTCTCGGCGCCGGACGCGATGCCGCCGCCGATCGCGAACAGATGCAGCCCGTACCGCGATCCGTAGAGCAGTTTCCAGCCCACCAGGATCACGACGATCCCCCAGAAAACCGGATAGGGAATGCCGAGGAAACTGCCGGAAACGGCAGCGATGACGATTTCCGGCACGGTGCCGCCGGAGACGGGACGTAAGATGCGCGTGATGCCAAGCACGATATACTGCGTCGACAGCGTCGCGATGATCGGATGGACGTTGAAGCGGGTGATCGCCAGGCCGTTGATCAACCCGATGAACGCGGCCAGCAGAAAGACCGCCGGGATCAGCACGATCGCCGGCTGGTCCAGCGCCAGCACCGCCGTCGTGAAGCTGATGACCGAGCCGACCGACAGGTCGAGCCCGCCGATCAGCACGACGATGAGCTGTCCGAGCGCCGCGATGATCAGCGGCATCGCCTGGGCAACCAGGTTGAAAAGGTTTTCGGCCGTGGCGAACTGTGTCGTCTCGACGGTCAGCCACAGCGAAATGAGCAAGGCGACCAGCAGCGGCAGGCCCCACAGGCCCTGTCGTGTGTTCCGGCCACTCAGGATGTTGAACAGCGAATGATACATGGAAGCCCCTAATGCTGGCGCGTGGAGCCGCCCATCAGGGCCGCGTCGAGGATCTTGTGTTCCGTCGCCTGCGCCGCCGGCATTTCGGCAACGATGGTGTCGTGGTGGACGACGTAGATGCGGTCGCAGAGCCCAATCAACTCGATCGTCTCGCGCGACAGCACCAGCACCGCGCCGCCCTTGCGGGTGAAGTCGCGCAGCAGGTGGTAGATCTCCGACTTGGCGCCGATGTCGACGCCGCGGGTCGGCTCCTCCACCAGCAGAAGATCGAGATCCGCGGCGAGGTAGCGGCCGAGCAGAACCTTTTGCTGGTTGCCGCCCGATAGGGAGGCGACCGGAGCGGATGGACCTACCGCCTTTATGTTCATGACCTCCATCAAGCGGGCGATAACGCTTCGATAGGATCGCGCCGACGCAAGTTCGGATCGCCTCGAATGCAATCCGATGGCAATGTTGTGGGCGATCGGCAGGGCGAGAAAGAGCCCCTCTTCCTTGCGGTCTTCGGGAACGAAACCGACCTTCAGCTGCTGCAAATGGCGAACGCCTGATGATGTCGAGAGCGGCATCTTGAGCGCTTTGCCGTTGATGGAAATCGTCCCCGCAAAGGGATGGTAGCGGCCGATCAGCGATCTCAGGAAGCGCTGCTGGCCCTGCCCCTCCAGCCCTGCCAAAGCGACGATCTCACCCTTGTGCAAAGTCAGCGACAGCGGCTGCGATGTCTCGGTGATCCTGAGGTTTTCGACGCGCAGGATCTCGTCGCCCTTGTCGCCCGTGCGATCGGGAAAAAGGTCCTGGAGTTCGCGTCCGACCATCATGGCGATGAGTTCGTCGGTGGTGATCTCGGATACCACCCTGGTGCCGACCAGCGCGCCGTCCTTCAGCACCGTGACCGTGTCGCACAGCTCGAAGATCTCCTCCATGCGATGCGAGATGTAGACAACAGCCTTTCCCTTATCGCGCAGCCGGCGGATGTTGCGGTTGAGCACATCGACGTCGGCCGCGTTCAGCGCCGCCGTCGGCTCGTCCAGGATGAGCACGCTGGCGTCCGCCTGGATGCAATGCGCGATCTCGACGAATTGCCGCTCGGCGATCGTCAGGTTGGAGACGAGTTGTGATGGGTCGAGGGTGAGGCCGAGTTCGCCAAGCGCCTTGGCGGTCTGGCTGCTCATCTCGGGATAGTCGATCGAGCCGAACCGGGTCGTCGGCTCCCGGCCGAGAAACATGTTCTCTGCGATCGACAGATTGGGCAGCAGCGAGTGCTCCTGGAAAACGGTCGAAATGCCGGCATCCAGCGCGTCGCGCGGCGACTTCAGATCGAGCTTTTCCCCGTTCATGAAGATTTCGCCGGAATCGGGCTGATGCACGCCCGCCAGGATCTTCATGAGCGTCGATTTCCCGGCGCCGTTCTCCCCCATCAGGGCGTGGACGCTGCCCGCCTTCAGATCGAGGGAAACGGAGTGGAGCGCCTTGCTCCCTCCGAACGCCTTCGAAATGTGGGACATCTCGATAAGATTGGTCACGAAACCCTCGAACGAACCGGATTCGACAGATGGAACGGCCTGCGGGGAATGCTTGTCCACTCCCCGCCAGCCACGGCGCCGTCACTTCTTGCCGTAATATTCCTTGAGCTTGTCCTCCGGCAGTTCGCTCGGCCACCAGACATTGGCCGTCAAATCGTCGCGATAGTATTTGGCAGCCTTGTCCTTGTCCCAGCCGTCGGGGTTGTAGACATAGCGCTTGTAGAGCTGCTGACCCTCAAGCAGCGCAACAGCGGCGCGCACGCCGGCGGCGCCCTGGGCGGGGCTGTATTCGGGAGAGATCGACTTGAATCCGTCCGTGATCCACTGGCCGAAATAGCCATTGTTGCCCTCGCCCGAAATCGGTGGAATGGGCGTGCCGAACTGCTTGAAGACGTCGACGCAGGCGCGTGTCATGTCGGCGCCGGACGACCAGATGCCGTCGACCTGCGGATTGTTCAGATAGAGTGTCTCGCACAGCTTCTTGGCCTTGTCGTACTGCCAGTCGCCATGCTCCTCGGCGGTGATCTGCACATGCGTGCCCTTGAGCGATTCCAAGAGGCCGTTGTAGCGGTTAGTGTCTTCCGGATGGCCGGCCAGGCCACGCAGGACCCAGATCTTGCCGTTCTCGCCGACGGTCTTCACCAGCCAGTCGCCCATCACCTTGCCGAAATGTTCAGCGCCGCCCTGGATTTCGGTGGTGTAGGCATCGGAATCGATGCGGCCGGTATGAAGAATGACGGGGATGCCGGCGGCGACCGCCTTGGCGATGCTGGCGTTGGCCGATGTGCTGGTCACCGGCTGAACGATGATCGCGTCGACATGTTGCGCGATCAGATCCTCGATATCGGCCACCTGCTTCTTCTGGTCGAAGCCGGCATCGAGCAGGATGAACTTCGAGATGCGCTTGTCCTTTGCTGCGGCATTTTCCGCCTCGTGCGCCACCTGCACGGTCCAGGTGTTTGCGTTGACGCCGAAGTCGCTCATTCCGATGACCCAGGGCGGGTCCTTCTTGAACGCACCGGCCGCGGTCATGCGCGTGTCGTCGGGGCGCGGCGCGACGCCGTCCATCAGCTTGACATCTTCCGCATGCGCCAGGGATGTTACGGCAAGCGCTGATACAACGAGCACTCCCAGACTGACGGTTTTCAGCAATCCTAACATTGAATTCTCCTCCTTGTGGTTGCCCCGGCCGTACGAATGCGTACGGCCGCGAGACGCTCTCCCAATGCACGCTCGTCGTCGCAAACCGACCGATGCACGCAATTCTCCCGCCCCCGAACACATGCGTGTCGAGGTCCAACCTGGGCTGGACGATGATGACGGTTGAGAACTCCTCCGGGCACTTTAGAAGCACAGCGGATTCGGCCTGTCAATAGTTAGTCATGTTGAATGACTATTCCCTTGCTTGCCTTTCACCGCTCCTCTATCCATCATGAATGGCGCTCGCCGGCTTCGGCGCGCTGTCAGTCCCGGCGGGAAAAACATGCGATCAGTATTGTGCTACGGCGACTCCAACACGCACGGCCAGATCCCCGGCAGGGGGCCGCTCGAGCGCTATGGTCCCGATGAGCGTTGGCCGGGGATACTGCGTGCACAGCTGGGGGCCGATTGGTATGTCATCGAGGAAGGATTGAGCGGTCGCACCACCGTCCATGACGATCCGATCGAGGGAGCACACAAGAACGGCCGAACCTATCTTCGCCCTTGCCTGCAGAGCCATGCGACGCTCGACCTCGTCATCATCATGCTCGGCACTAACGACCTGAAGATCCGCTTCAACAAGCCGCCGTCGGAAGTGGCGATGGGAATCGGCTGCCTCGTTTACGACATCAAGGAGCTGGCGCCAGGTCCGGGCGGCACCACGCCCGAAATCATGATCGTGGCGCCGCCGCCGATGCAGGACGACGTCAAGGAATGGAAGTCCATCTTCGCCGGCGCGCCGGAGAAATCGCGCCTGCTGGCGCTCGAGTTCGAGGTTCTGGCGGACTCGCTCGAACTGCACTTTTTCGATGCCGGCTCGGTGGTATCCTGCAGCGAAGCGGACGGGTTTCACATCGATGCCGAAGCCCACAGATTGCTGGGCACGGAGCTGGCCCGCGCGGTCGACGCCATCGGCTGGAGCCGCTCGACATGAGCAACCAAACCGCTGCCAGGCAACGCGCTCTTACCGACGGGGAGACCCTTGCCTGACATGAGATTCGCACCACCCAATCCCTTGCGCATCGCGGATCGTGCGAGCGGGCTGAATGCGTTGAGCGTCCGCAGCTACAATGAGCGGCTGGTGCTATCGTTGCTGCTTCAGAACGAAGGCATTTCGCGGATGGAAATCGGCGAGAAGACCGGCCTGTCGGCGCAGACGGCCTCGGTCATCGTCCGCTCGCTCGTGCAGGAAGGCCTGGTCTCGCAGGGCGAGGCGCAGCGCGGCCGCGTCGGGCCGCCCACCATCCCGCTTTCGCTCGATCCGGAGGGCGCCTATGCGGTCGGCGTCGGCTTCAGCCGGCGCAGGATCGACATCGCGCTCATCGACTTCATCGGCACCGTGCGCTTCCACAAGCAGCTGCCGGCGGATGAAGCCAATCCCTTTCCGCAAAGCAGCGATTTGCTGGGAGCGATCGGGCAGGCCATGACGAGCCTGCCGATCGAGGCGCGCGGCCGGGTCGCCGGCATCGGGCTGGCTGTTCCCGACGAAGTCGACGCCATGGCTGCAATCCGCAACGGATCGAGCACCTCCTTGAAGGCTCTGCAAGGCGAGATCGAAGAGCAGAGCAAGCTGCCGGTTTTCGTGCAGAACGACATCACCGCGGCAGCCGGCGGCGAGAGCATGTTCGGCGTCGCAAAGCCGCTGAACGACTATTTGTTCTTCTATCTCGGCGCGAGACTACAAAGCAGGCTTATCCTCAATCACCAGATCTACAAGGGAAACTCCAGCGCAAGCTTCGCTCATGGCCTTGTGCGCCTGGAGAGCGAACTGACCGAGCGCGGGCGCCCGTCCCAAATCATCTGGAGCAGCAACCCGGAGTGGCCTGATCTCGGAGAGGCCTACAGCGAATGGCTGGGGGAATGCTCCAATCGCCTGAAAGCGTCGATTTCGGCGCTGACCCAGTTTGTTGAGTTCAGGACGGTCGTCCTGTCCAGCTATGCGCCGCGGAAAATCGCCAAGGCGTTGTGCGCCGACATCAACCGCGAATTCGTCACCATCGAAGCGTTGCCGGCGCGGGTCACCATCAGCCCGAAGGCCGTGGGAGCGGCGAGCCTGCCGTTCAGCTCGCGCTTCATGATCCAGTGATTGTGCCCGAACCGCTCTGTCTAGCCGACCCAGGCGTTCGCCTCGCTTCTGCTAAAACAGCCTCACATTACCACTTAGGTTGTCCTCAAGGGCCGTTCGGAATTCCCGCTCGAATACCCCGGCATGGAGCGAGCGGGCGTTCGATGAGACCAAACCGGCCTTTGGTTGGCCCATGAGCGCCGCGGCTGCACCGGAGACGTCGTTGGAGTTCCGTCAAGCGATGGCGGCCCTTCCGGCATCTGTTTTCGTCGTGACGACGGCGGGTCGCGCTGGAAGGGCCGGCATGACAGCGACGGCCGTTTGCGGATCGGCCGTAGGTCGGCCATGAAATAGAAGGCGGGATGTCTCCCGCCCCCTTTTTTATTACTTCGCGATGCAGGTGGCGACCGTCTCCGGCGTGCAGACGTCGAGGCCGGTGTAGGTCGGATCGGTCGGAGCAGGCTTGCCGTCCTTCATGTCCTTGAGCGCAAACATCGTCTTGTAGCCCATTTCGAACGGACGCTGACCGACCTGGCCGAGGGAGTATCCTTCCTTCATCTGGTCAATCTGCGTGGGCAAGGTATCGGCAACGACAAGGGCCAGTTCCTTCTTGGCGATCTTGTCCTTGTAGGGATCGACCGCAGCACGGTTCGCGTCCGGGACAAATTGCGGGAAGCCGCCGGTCGGCACGAATGCGTCAAGGTTCGGCATCTTCGCCATGTAGTCCTGGAACTGCTGTACCGAAAGCGGAAAGTCGTCGTTTGTATAGAGCGGGCAGCCTGGCGCCTCGGTCCAGCCGTTCTGACCGGTCAAGGGATCGCCGGGCGAAGCGGCTGACTTGGTCCCGGAGAGCGTGTCGCGGATGCCCTGCATGCGCTCGTTATGGTTTGCTGCAGCTGCGCCACCCGACTGGATGCAGATGGTGCCGCCTTTCGGCTTGATCGTCTGCACGATCTTGGCGAGGTTCACGCCAATCTCGTAGTTGTGCGTTCCGACATAGGCGGCGCGCAGGTCCTTGTTCTCGGGCAGCACGTCCGCGTCCCAGGTCAGAACAGGAATACCAGCTTCCTTCGCGGCTTGCAGAGCGACGGCCATGGCTGCCGCGTTCGCCGGTGCAACGGCGATGCCATCGACCTTCTTGGCAACCAGATCCTGCACGATCTGAACCTGTTCCTCACCGCCACCGTGCTCGCCGGGTCCGATGTACATGCACTCGAATGCGCCGTTGGACTCGGCCTCTGCCTTCTTGCAGCCATCACGAGCCTGGTCGAAATATGGGTTGTTCATGTTCTTCGGCACCAGCGCGAATACGAGTTTCTGCTGGGCGTAGGCCTGCCCCGCCGTCAGGGCGGACGCGGCAACCGCCGCCGCCAAAAGATATTTCTTCATCGATGTTCCTCCGTTTGTTGTGTTCACCTCAGGATATTCCACCGGCATAAGCCGGCAGAGCTCTAGCCACGCTTGATGGTGAAGAAGGACTTCAGCGATTTGCCGGAAGTACCCAGACCCAGAAGCACAGCGAGAATTATGAAGATGCCGACAAAGGCACCCTGCCAGTTGGAATCGATGCCTGCCATCAATAGGGCGTTGCGGATGACCTCGAGGAAGGCCGACCCGATGACCGCGCCGAAGGCTGTGCCGTAGCCCCCCATCAGGTTTGCGCCGCCGATAACTGTGCCGGCGATGACGCGCAATTCATACCCGGTGCCGACGGCGTTGATCGCCGAACCGCTATAGCCAAGCAGCAGCAGGGATGCGATCGAGGCGCAGAAGGACGAGAAAACATACGCCTGGAACTTGATCCGATCGACGGGCACGCCCGTCATGCGTGCCGCATTCTCGTTACCGCCGATCGCGAACAGATGGCGGGCCCACGCGGTGAAGATGAATACCCAGCCGAGGGCTAGCGCCATGATCACCATCACCCAGAAATGGGACGAGAACTGCGGTATCCAGTAAGGAGCCCATCCCTCCAGCGAGTGCACCGGCCACTTCGCTTGGCCGATCGCTTTCACGATCGGCGCGTCAGGTCCGAATTGGTAGAGCATCTGGTTGCCTGACAGCACCACGGCAAGGGAACGAGCGATCGACAACATGCCGAGTGTGACCACGAAGGACGGCATGCCGATATAGGCGACGAAAAAGCCGTTGAACGCGCCGCAGGCAACTCCAGCGAGAAGGCCGGAGGCGAACGCCACGTACCAAGGATAATGCCAGGTCAGTAGAAGACCGGCCACGATGGCCACGAGGCCCATGACTGACCCAACGGAAAGATCGATCCCGCCCGTAATCAACACCACGGTCATGCCCAGGCCCATGATGGCGATCAGCGCGAAATTCCGGGTGATGTTGGTTGCGTTTTCGGCTGTGCCGAAGCTCGGTTCCAACACTGCCATAAACGCGACAAGGACGAAGAGCGCGACCGAGACCCAGAAGGCCTGGCTACTTCTCAACTTCTGAAGCGCAGTTTGTTCCATGATGCCGACGACGTCGGCAATCGAGGCGTGGCTTTCCTGGATCGCTTCGGGTTGACTAGGCTGCACGGATCGCTCCCGTGATTAGTCCGGTGATTTCTTCCGGAGATGTCTGAAGGGTGGGTTTGTCGGCAACCTTCGTTCCGCGCCGTAGAACGACGATGCGATCGCACACGGCAAAAACGTCTGGCATGCGGTGGCTAATCAGGATCACCGCGACACCGCGCGCTTTCATGCGCCGGATCAATTCCAGGACCTCAGCAACTTGGCGCACGGAAATCGCAGCGGTCGGTTCGTCCATAATGACGAGTCTGGCGTTGGACAAACGGGTCCGTGAAATCGCAATTGCCTGGCGCTGACCGCCCGACATTTTTTTTACGAGATCGCGTGGCCGCGTTTCTGACTTCAGTTCGCTGAACAGCTCCGCGGAGCGATCGATCATCGCCTGCTTATCGAGTATTCGGAAAGGCCAGATGCCCTTTTTGAGTTCTCGGCCTAGAAACACGTTCTGCGCGGCGGTTAGATTGTCCGCCAGCGCGAGATCCTGATACACGACCTCGATCCCCTCGGCGCGAGCATCGAGCGGCTTATGGAAGTGGCAGGCCTTGCCGCCGACTCTGATCTGCCCTTCGGTCGGGGGAAAATTTCCCGAAATCAGTTTGACCATTGTCGACTTGCCGGCGCCGTTGTCCCCCATCAGGCCGGCCACTTCACCGGGTTCGATCGAAAAGCTGACGTCGGACAGCGCGCGGATTGCTCCGAAGCTTTTGCCGACGCCCTGCACTTCAAGCAAAGACACGTGGTTCATCCTCCCGTGGACCGGCGGCTCTTGGAGTCTCGCCTCGCCTCATTTTGCAACGGAAATTGCATATGAAGTTCTTGTGCAACAATGCTTATTGCAGAGTTTTATAATTTGCAACAACTATTTTGATGCCAATTAACTAACTGTTTTTAATATGATATGTTTTTGCGCGACTTCATGCGGAATCGCTTTCAAGCGATTGCCCAATTGCGGCATCTGCTTTGTTGCAACGGTTTCCTGTTGCACCGGACTGACAGACCTTGGGTAGCGGCTTCCGGTGGTTGCTTAGCGGCTGCGATGCTATCAATGGCCGTTCAGCTCTTTGCCGTTGACCACGAGCATCGGGTCGATCCTGCTCTCGAAGAAATCGAGCACATTGCGCACAGCTGACACGGCCATCCGTTCACCGCATTCGGCGGTGAGGCCGGCAATATGCGGCGACAGGATCACCTGATCGCAGGACAGAAGCGGATTGTCGGCGGCGGGGGGTTCCTCGTCGAACACGTCGAGGCCAGCGGCCGCCACCTTGCCAGACGCAAGGGCTGCAAGAAGTGCCTTTTCGTCGACGACGCCGCCGCGCGCGGTGTTCACGAGCCAGGCTCCCGGCTTCAGAAGGGCGAACTCGCGCTCGCCGATCACAGGAGCATCGCCCTTGGGAGCATGGACGGAAATCGCATCCGCCCATTGAAGGGCCGACGCCAGATCGGAGACGGCTTTAGCAGGGCCTTCCGGCCATCCGATTTTTTCGAGATACGGATCGTAGGCGGCGACTTCCATGGAAAAGGCAGCCGCCATCTTCGCGAGATGCCGGCCGATGCGGCCGTAGCCAAGAATCAGCAGGCGCTTGCCGGCCAGTTCCGAAGCTTCCAGCCGGTTGCGCCAATTCCACACACCCTCGCGAACTGACCGGTCGCCGCGCACAGCATGCTTGGCGCAGGCAAGGAGCATCATCATCGCGTGCTCGGCGACAGATATGGAATTGACGTCTCCGACGACGGCGAGCGTGATCCCACGCTTGTTGAGGGACGGCAAATCGACAGAGTCGTAGCCGACACCGTGGCGGGACACGATCCGGAGCCTGTGCCCCATCTCAACGGTCGCCGCCGAGAGAGGCTGTGTGCGGATCACCAGCCCGTCGGCCTTGTCGATCAGCGGGGCATAACTTGGCTCGGAGACTTCCTCCACGTAATCGTAGGTGATGCCGGCGGCCTGTTCGAGCAAGGAAATTCCAGCCGGATGGAGTTTCCCGGCAACTAGAACATGCGGCATCAGTACCCTCCCTTGGAACCGGCGCTGACGCTTGATCCGCCCGTGAGTTCCCTGAACTTTTTGACGTTCGCTTCCGCCGCACCGGCCAGCATGCGCACGTCGTTGGAGACGGTGGTCATGTTGTAGCCCCACCCGATCGCACGCGCCGCGTAAGCCGGAGTTCCACAGTGCAATCCCGCGGCTATGCCGGCTTTTTTGCAGGCCGCCACGATATGCTGGATGGCCTCGATCATCTCCGGTTCTTCGCGGTCGAAGGCAGGCGGCAAGCGGCCCTGGGTCATGCCGAGGGTCAGGTCGGCCGGACCAACGTAGATCCCGTCCAGTCCAGGGGTCGAAGCGATCGCGTCGAGATTGTCCATCGCCTCGGCCGTCTCAACCATGGCAAAGGCAAGTATCTCGCCATTGGATTCAGAAGCGTAATTGGCACCGGCCGCGAAATTCACACGTGTCGGACCAAAGCTTCGGCTGCCGAGTGGCGGATAGCGCACGTAGCTGACAAACTCGGCCGCCTGTTCGGCGGTATTCACCATCGGACAGATGACGCCGTAAGCACCTGCGTCGAGCACTTTCATGATGATGCCTGGCTCCAGCCAAGGCACCCTGACGAGCGGCACCGTAGCGGAGGCACGCATCGCCTGGAGCATTAGCAGCAGGCCGCTGTAATCGAGCGCTCCATGTTGGAGGTCGACGCCGATGCAGTCGTAACCTTGCGCCGCCATGATCTCGGCGGTGAAACTGTTGCCGATCGAAAGCCAGCCATTGATGGTGGGCTTCCCATCGGCCCAAAGCTGCTTGAGCCTGTTCTTGATCATGAAAAACGCTCCTTAGAATACGATATGAGCCAGCTTGGTATCGAGATAGTCCCGGATACCTTCCGCGCCGCCTTCCCGGCCCATGCCGGAATGGTTGGTCCCGCCGAACGGCGCCTCGGAAGCCGCTAGCGCAAAGCTGTTGATGCCGACCATTCCGGCCTTGAGCGTCGCGACAACTCTGCGGGCGCGCCCCGCATCCCGGGTGAAGGCATAGGCAGAAAGCCCCATCTTCGAGGCGTTTGCCCGACCCAGGACCTCCTCTTCGGACGAGAAACGGGTGATGGCCGCGATCGGACCAAAATTCTCCTCGGCAAACACGGTCATGTCGTCAGCAACATCGGTAAGGACCGTCGGCTCAAAGAAATGACCGGCGTTGAACGCCGGCGAGCGGCGGCCGCCTGCGGCAATCCTGGCACCGGCCTTTTCCGCGTCGGTAACGATTTGTTCGATTTCGTCGGTCCTCCTGGCATTGATCAAGGGGCCCATCTGCACCGTCGGATCGAGACCATCACCCAGCTTCAGGGCCTTCGCCCGCGTGACGAACCCGTCGACGAAAGCATCATGGACCTTTTCGTGGATGAAAAAGCGGTCTGGCGTGACGCAAACCTGCCCGGCATTGGCGAACTTCGTGGGCACGGACACGTTGAGCGCGCTTTCGATATCCGCGTCGTCGAAGACGATGAGAGGCGCGTTACCGCCAAGCTCCATCGACACCTTCTTCACCGTATCGGCTGCGTCGCGCAGCATTTGCTGCCCGACCCGTGTAGACCCGGTCAGCGAAACCTTGCGCACAAGCGCCGACGCCATCAGCGGCACGTAGGTTGTGGCCGTGGACCCGACGAGAAGACCGACCGTGCCTGGGGGGAGCCTGCCCGCACGCAGGCAGTCGATCATCACCATCGCGACCCCTGGCGTCTGGCTCGAAGGCCGAAGGATGGCCGAACAACCGGCGGCAAGCGCCGGGGCGACCTTGCGGGCGACGAGCGCGGCCGGAAAATTCCATGCCGTAAAGGCCGCCACGACGCCGATCGGCTCATGCAGCACTTCGAAGCGACCTCCGGGGACACGGCTCTCGATGATACGGCCATAAACACGCCGAGCCTCCTCGGCGTACCACCGGAACTGATCCGTCGCCAGAACCCACTCGCGTTCGGATTGGGCAATGGGCTTGCCCGTCTCCAGCGTAATCATGCGGGCGGCTTCGTCCTTGCGCCGGCCCATTTCGTCGGCGATAGCGTGAAGCGCGTCGGCGCGCTCGAACGCGCTCTTTGCTCGCCAGGCAGAAAGGCCACGTTCGGCGGCCGCCAAGGCAGATTGTGTATCGTCCAGCGTCGCGGTTGGAGTGTCGCCCAGTGAGCGTTCGGTGACGGGACTGGCTACGGTCGCCGTGCTTCGGTCGGAAGCGGCGCGCCATTCACCGTCGATGAAAAGTCCGTATTTGTCATACATTGCCGTCACCGATCTCGCTGGTGCTGACCACCCGACGCTCTGCGACAGATTTGATCGCTGCTTCGGCGAGGACCAGCGCAAGGCGTCCGTCCTCGAATACGACCGACGGCTGGCGTCCATTTTCGATGGCGTCGACGAAGTCGTCGATTTCAGCGTTGAACGCTTCCCTGTATCGCTCGATAAAGAAGTGAAGGTATGGCTGCGCCCGATCGCTCAGCCCATCGGCATAGATACGGGCCTCATGCGCGCGTCGGTTCTCGGAAATCGCCATGCCGGCCGATCCGAAAGCCTCGACGCGCTGATCGTATCCATAGACCGCGCGTCGTGAGTTGTTGATGATGCACTGCTTGCCGCTGGCGGTGCGCAAAACCACGGTCACCGTATCCCAGTCATTCGTCTCGGCCATCAGGTCCGGGTCGACCAGCCGGCTGCCGGTCGCAAAGACCTCAACGGGCTCTTCACCGAGCATGAAGCGAGCCATGTCAAAATCGTGGATTGTCATGTCGCGAAATATGCCGCCGGACACGCGTATGTAGGCAGCTGGCGCCATGCCAGGATCCCGCGACGTGATGATCACCTGGTGGAGCTCGCCGAGCTCGCCACTCTGGAGAGCCGCCCGCACCGCAGCATGCCCGGGATCGAAGCGGCGGACGAAGCCAATCATGATGGGCAGCTTGCTTCCACGGATGTTCGCGGCACAGCGATCGACACGCATCAGGTCAAGGTCGATGGGCTTCTCGCACAACACTGGCTTTCCGGCCGCCACTGCCCGCTCAATGTAGTCGACATGGGTATCGGTGGCCGTCGCGATCAACACGGCGTCCACATCGTCCGTGTCAAACATGGCGTCGGCCGAGTCCAACGCGGGAAGGCCGAGCATGGCTGACACTTCGTCGGCGGCGGCGCGATTGACGTCATACACCGCCGCCAGTTTCGTTCGTGGGTGTGCAGCGATATTGGCCGCATGCATGCGCCCGATGCGCCCGCAACCGAGCACGCCAATTCTCAGCATTGCATTCCTCCGCAACAATATTTTTGCAATGATCGTTGCGAAGAGGTTGATTTGTCAATGGCTATTTCGTAATAGTCTGCACAACGGAAATTCGCCAGGGAGGAAGCGATGACGAAGACCATTCGTCTGACCATGACGCAGGCGCTCGTGCGCTATTTAAGCAATCAATTCACCGTTATCGACGGCAGCAAGGCTCCGCTGTTTGCGGGCGTGTTCGCCATTTTCGGTCACGGCAATGTCACCTGCCTGTCCGAGGCCTTGGAGGCCGCGCAGGACGTCCTGCCAACATGGCGCGGCCAGAACGAGCAGTCGATGGCACTGGCTGCGATCGGGTTCGCGAAAGCGAAGCGCCGGCGCCAGATCATGATCGCCGCTACCTCTATCGGCCCGGGCGCTCTGAACATGGTGACCGCCGCAGGCGTCGCCCATTCAAATCGGCTTCCGGTACTGATGCTTGCCGGCGACACCTTTGTCAGCCGCCGGCCGGATCCGGTGATGCAGCAGGTCGAGCACTTCGGCGATCCTACAGTAAACGTCAACGACGCGTTCAAGGCGGTGACTCGCTACTGGGACCGTATTGTCCATCCCGAACAGATCATCTCCTCGCTGCCCCAGGCGGTCGCGGTTCTGCTTGATCCGGCCGACTGCGGGCCGGCTTTCATCGCCCTTCCCCAAGACGTGCAGGAGGTCGTCTGGGATTATCCCGAGTCCTTCTTCGAACCCACGGTCCATGCGATTCCGCGCCCCCGGCCGGATCGCGCGCGTCTCGAAGAGGCGGTGCGTCTTCTCAAGGCGGCAAAGCGTCCGCTGATCATTTCAGGCGGCGGCGTGCGTTACTCCGGTGCGGAGGCTGCTGTTGCGAAATTCGCCGAGGCGCGCGGTATTCCGCTTGCCGAAACCATCGCCGGTAAGGGCACGGTGACGCACGACCATCCTGCCCATGTCGGGCCCATTGGCATCGTCGGCTCGACATCGGCGAACGCGCTTGCGGGTGAGGCCGATGTGATCCTGGCCGTCGGCACGCGGCTCATGGACTTCACGACGGGATCGTGGAGTGCGTTCAGCCCCGACGCCAAATTCGTCTCGATCAACGCCGCGCGGTGGGATGCCACGAAGCACCGGGCTCTCGCCGTGGTCGGCGATGCGCTGGAAACCATCAACGAGGTCGAGGCCGCGCTCGGTGACTGGAAAGCCGAAAGCGGCTGGACCGAAAAAGGCAAGGTCGAGTTTGCCAAGTGGAACACCGCGCTCGACGGATTCCAAAAACCCACGAATGACCCGGTTCCGACTTACGCGCAGGTCGTCGGCGTGGTCAACGCGAAGGCCGGCGAGCGGGATCTGCTGATCACCGCGGCAGGCGGGCTTCCCGGGGAAGTCATGAAGAACTGGCGCGTGAAAGAGCCGAACACCTTCGACTGCGAGTTCGGATTTTCCTGCATGGGCTATGAGATCTCAGCCGGATGGGGTGCGGCGATGGCGGATCCGAGCCGCACGCCAATCGTGATGATCGGCGACGGCACCTACATGATGATGAATTCCGACGTCTACTCATCGGTCCTCGCCGGCCACAAGATGATCCTGATCGTCTGTGACAATGGCGGTTATGCGGTGATCAACCGGCTGCAGAATGCCAAGGGCGGCGCGTCGTTCAACAACTTGATCAAGGATTGCCGGGTCAAGGAGCCGTTTTCGGTCGACTTCGCCAAGCACGCCGAGGCCATGGGCGCCCTCACGCGGCGGGTAGAGAGCCTTGCCGATCTCGGCCAGGCTGTGGAGTGGGCCAAAGGGACGGATCGCACCACCGTGATCACCATCGTCTCCGATGGCTACACCTGGACACCCGGCGACGCCTGGTGGGATGTCGGCGTGCCGCAGGTCAGCGAGCGGGCCGAGGTGCGCGAGGCCCATTCGGTTCAAGCCGAAGGCCGCAAACGGCAGCGCATCGGAGTCTAGGTTTTTCGGACGCCCCCTGGGGCGTCCTCTGCCGGAACGATGCCACACTCCCTGAGCATTGTTCCGGCAGTTTTTTCGCGGCGCCAAAAGTGGGCGGCGGCAGCTGGAATGATGATGGAGATCAAGATGAGAGCCAAGCTCGGCATCGCGCCGATCGCCTGGTGGAACGATGACCTCGCCGAATTGAGCGACGACGTTTCGCTGGAGGAGTGTCTGCGGCAGGCCCGTGAGGCCGGCTTCACCGGCATGGAGACCGGCCGCCGCTTCCCGATGGACGCGGCGGTTCTCGAGCCCATTCTGAGGCAGCACGGCATGAGCGTCTGCGGCGGCTGGTTCTCCGGTCTGCTGCTTGACGGCGATATCGAAGCGGAGAAAGACCGCATCGCCCAGCAGATGCAGCTCTTCAAGGCCGTCGATGCCCCCTGCATCGTCTACGGCGAGACTGCAGGCACCATACAGGGTGATCGCTCCGCGCCGCTTTCCACCAAGCGGCGGCTCTCGGAAGACGAGATCAGAATCTATGGTCGCAAGATGACTGCCTTCGCCGAATGGTGTTCGGACGAGGGCATGCCGATTTCCTACCACCACCACATGGCCGCGCCGATCGAGACCGAGGAAGAGCTCGACTTCCTGATGAAACATTCCGGCGAGGGTCTGGCCCTGCTTTACGACGCCGGCCACATGGCCTTTGCCGGCGGCGACGTGCTGCGGGTGGTCGACAAGCACCACGCCCGCATTTCGCATGTACACACCAAGGATATCCGCCAGGCAGTCGTGGACGGGCTCGACCGCACCCGGGAAAGTTTTCTCGACGCGGTGGTCAAGGGAGCCTTCACCGTGCCCGGCGACGGCTCGCTCGACTTCGAGGCGATGATCAAGCGCTTGGCGAGCCACGGCTACGAAGGCTGGTTCGTCGTTGAAGCCGAGCAGGATCCCGTCAAAAGCCCGCCGCTCGAAATGGCGAAGATAGGTCACAAGGAATTGCTGCGCGTCATGGCCGCGGCTGGCTACACAGTGGAGGACAAGGCATGAACCGGATGGATGGTAAGATCTGCGTCGTCACCGGATCGACGCAAGGACTGGGCGCGGCTATCGCTCGCCAGCTCGCCCGAGCCGGAGCCGCTGGCCTCGTCACACTTGGTCGTAACGAAACCAAGGGCCGCGCGGTGGCCGCAGACATTTCGCACGCCACGGGCGTGCCCGTGCACTATGTCAACGCCGATCTTGGCAATGTCGAGGATTGCCGCCGCGTGATCGCGGAAGCGGAGCGCGTTTTCGGAAGAATCGACGTGCTGGTCAATGCAGGCGCGCGGACGGACCGAGGCACGATCCTCGACACATCGCCAGAATTGTTCGACGCCCTGTTCGCCGTGAATGTACGCGGACCTTATTTCCTCATGCAGGAAGCCATCCGGCACATGATCGGCCATGGCATCGAGGGTGCGATCTGCAACATCGGCTCGATTTCGCAGCAGGCCGGCCAGCCCTTCATCAACGTCTACTGCGCCACCAAGGCGGCACTGGCGACACTGACCCGCAACACGGCATTTTCCGTCATGAAGAACCGCATCCGCGTCAACCAGCTGGATATCGGCTGGATGGCGTCCGACCACGAGCGGGAATTGCAGGCGAGCGAGAAGGGCGATCCCGACTGGGAAGCGAAAGCCGTTGCACACCTGCCCTTCGGACGCCTGATCGACCCCCGCGAGGCGGCACGAGCGGTCAACTTTCTCGTTTCGGACGATGCGGGTCTCATGACGGGTGCGGTGGTGGATTACGACCAGACCGTGCTTGGCGCCGCACCCGGTCCCATGGCCGTGCCTGAGAAGGCGATGGCGCTCTGAAGCCATTGGAACCGTCGAAGCGGAGACGGAAAAGAAAGCAGCTGCCCTGTGAGGACCCACATCACTCTTCTGGGCGGCTCCGATAACGGATGAACCGGCGGCCCTGCCGCCAGAAGGAGAGCAAGATGCGGACCATTAAGGGGCCAGCTGTGTTTCTGGCTCAATTCGCGGGCGACGAAGCACCGTTCAACAGCATCGAGGGATTGGCCGGCTGGGCCTCGGCCAAGGGCTTCAAGGGCGTGCAGATACCGACCTGGGACAAGCGCGTCATCGATTTGAAGCAAGCGGCTGAAAGCCAGACCTATTGCGATGACTATGCCGGCAAGCTCGCCGAACACGGCCTGGTTGTCACCGAACTGGCGTCGCATCTGCAAGGTCAGCTTGTGGCCCTGCATCCCGCCTACGATCATCCGGCGGATTCCTTCGCCGCACCCGAGGTGCGGGGCAATCCGGCCGCACGGCAGGCGTGGGCAGTCGAGCAGCTTCATCTCGCCGCCAAGGCGTCGAGGCGTTTCGGCATAGACCGCCATGTCACCTTCTCAGGTTCGCTGCTGTGGCCGTTCCTCTATCCCTATCCGCAATGGACGGATGGGCTGATCGACGACGGTTTCGATGAGCAGGCTCGGCGCTGGCGGCCAATCCTTGATGCCTTCGACGAGAGTGGCGTGGACCTGTGCTACGAAATCCATCCTGCCGAAGACCTGCATGACGGGCTGACCTTCGAGATGTTCCTGGAGCGCGTCGGCAACCATCCGCGCTGCAACATCATGTACGACCCCAGCCATCTCGTGCTGCAGGCGATCGATTATCTCGCCTACATCGACCACTATCACGAGCGCATCAAAATGTTCCACGTCAAGGATGCCGAGTTCCGGCCGGACGGTAAGACCGGCGCCTATGGCGGCTTCCAGCCCTGGATCCGGCGCGCCGGCCGCTTCCGCTCCCCAGGCGACGGACAGATCGACTTCAAGGCGATTTTCTCGAAACTCTCCGGCTACGACTTCGACGGCTGGGCGGTGCTCGAGTGGGAATGCTGCCTCAAGAATTCAGAGGACGGCGCGGCTGAGGGAGCCCGCTTCATCGCCGATCACATCATCCGCGTTTCCGAACGCGCCTTCGACGACTTCGTCAAGGCCAGTGCGGACCGCACGATCAACGATGCCATTTTAGGTATCGACAGGGGGGCACGCTCGTGACTGCTGATTTTCAGCGACCGCTTCGGCTCGGCATGGTCGGCGGCGGCGAAGGCGCCTATATCGGCAACATCCATCGCATCTCCGCCCGGTTCGATGGCGCCTTCCAGCTTGTAGCCGGCGCGTTCGACGCGGATGCAGCGCGCGGCCACCGCTTCGCGGCAACGCAAGGTATCGATCCCGCCCGATCCTATGACGACTTCAAGGCCATGATCGCCGCGGAAAACGATCGCGAGGATCGCATCGACGTGGTGGCGATCTGCACGCCAAACCACACCCATTTTCCGATCGCCAAGGCTTTTCTCGAGGCCGGCTACGAGGTGATCTGCGAAAAGCCGCTGACTAACACACTCGAAGACGCGATCGCGCTCGAGCAGCTGGTGCGCGAGACCGGACGCTTCATGGGCGTGACCTATACCTATTCGGGGTATCCGATGGTGCATGAGGCGCGCGAGATCGTGGCAGCAGGCAAGCTTGGCGCGATCCGCATCGTGCAGGTGGAGTATCCCCTGGAATGGATGGCGACGGCCATCGAGACCGCCGGCAATGTCCAGGCCGCCTGGCGCACCGACCCGAAGCGATCGGGGCGTGGCGGCTCGATCGGCGACATCGGCACGCACGCCTATCATCTGGCTGGCTTCGTGACCGGGCTGAAGCTGGAGTCCCTGACAGCAGACCTCGCTTCCTTCGTCGAGGGACGCGTGCTTGACGACAACGCCCATGTGCTGCTGCGCTACGAAGGGGGCGCGCGAGGGCTGCTTTGGTCGTCACAGGTCGCACTCGGCTGCTCGAACGGGATCCGGCTGCGTGTCTTCGGCGAAAAGGGCGGGTTAACCTGGTTCCAGGAGCAACCGAACGAGCTGATTTTCTCACCGCTGTTCGGTCGCACCGAGACCATCAAGCGGGGTGCTGACGATCTGAGTGAGGCAGCGAAGGTGCGAACCCGCACACCGCCCGGCCATCCCGAGGGCTATCTGGAGGCCTTCGCCAATCTCTATCGCGGCTTTGCCGAAGCCATCCACGCCCGTCGCGAGGGGCGCAAGGCAGCGGCAATAGGGTTGAACGTGCCGACCGCTTATGACGGGCTGAAGGGTGTGGCATTCGTCGATGCAGTCGTCGATAGCGCCGAAGCCGAAGGGCAGCCATGGCTGAAACCTCACGCCGTCTGACAGGCCATCGGGGGTGCGCCGACGCAAGGTCGGCGGGCCCTCAATCCTTCCGGGGAGTCTGGGTCAAAACTCAAGTAGCTGGCTACCCAAGTGGTCAGGATGGAAGGGGAGTTCCCGCTGCCGGAACGAGAAGTTAGCGCCAATGGCGGCCGTTCGGAGGCATGTTCCGGAATGACTTCATGGGGGCTGGACGCGGAATGGCAGCTCTCGTGCTACTGACCTTAGAGAGCGGACCGTAGGTGGGGTGGACGTCGTCACCACCTGACCTTTTCTAGCATTGAGTTCCAGCCGGTCTGCGGCGTAAACGGAACGCGATCATGCCGGCGGCGCTACTCAATGCGATTTGATTAGTCGGCATAGCAATCTGACGACCAACGCTAGCTCTGCACGCGTGTCGAAGATTTTCAGGCTGGTCAACCACGTTCGTGGCTTGGCGGCAAAGGACGCCCGCCCCGAACGCGCATACTATCCTGAAAGAACTTCTTCATCTCGCGAAAAGCGGAGAATCCAAAACAGCGGGCAAGCCTTGTCGGCGCAGTAGTGCCCACGCCACAGCGGCGGGCAATCGCGGCCGCGCTTTCAAATGCAATGATCTCCGGCTTTTCAAGTGCTTGCCGAGCTACCTTCTCGAGAGCGGGGGTCAATCGAAGCTCGCGCTTCGCGATCGCAGTTTTGATCTCATCAAGACATTTGGGTCTGTGTGCAAGTACAGGCGATTTCATCCGAAACCCTCCAGACCTTCGAAGAATCGGTAGCCAGCTAGCCCTGAAATCCAGCCCATGACGGCAAGGCGTTCACGAGCCACGTCAGCCCAATCGCTCTGAAGCAAACGATCCAGGCGACGCGGGGAATACGACGGTCTTGTTCCCGTTGAGGAAAACCCGACGATGGATATGGGCGTGGATTGCCCGGGCGAGCACCTGTGCCTCGACGTCGCGGCCGAGGCTGACATAGTCCTCGCTGGACTGCGCATGCGTCACGCGGATCGTGTCCTGCTCGATGATGGGTCCTTCGTCCAGGTCAGCCGTCACGTAATGCGACGTAGCCCCGATCAGCTTCACACCTCGGTCGTGGGCCTGTTTGTACGGATTGGCGCCTTTGAACGAGGGCAGGAAGGAATGGTGGATGTTGATGATCCGGCCAGACATTTTCTGGCACATCTCGTCCGAGAGAACCTGCATGTACCGCGCCAGGACGACCAACTCGGCGCCCGCGTCCTCGACCACGCGCATCTGATGTGCCTCTGCCTCGGCCTTGTTCTCTTTCGTTACCTTGATGAGGTGAAACGGGATTTCGTGGTTCACGACGACCTTCTGGTAGTCCATGTGATTGGAGATCACTCCGACGATGTCAATCGGAAGCGCTCCGATACGCCAGCGATACAGAAGGTCGTTGAGGCAATGGCCAAACCGCGAGACCATTATGATGACCCTGCGCTTGACGCTCTCGTCGAAGAATTCCCACTCCATGCCGAACTGCGAGGCGATTGCTTTGAAGCCCGAACGGAGTTCTTCCAGCCCCCATCCGCCTTCGGAGCGGAAGCTCACCCGCATGAAGAAGTTGCCGGTGTCGGCGTCGTCGAACTGCGCGCTGTCAGTAATGTTGCAGGTTTGGTCGGCGAGGAACGTCGAGATCGCCGCGACAATCCCCCTGGTCGAGCGGCATTTGACGCGAAGTGCAAAGTTCAACATTGGCTCTCTTCCTGGGCGGACTTACGCCTGAAGGCTGCGGCGGAACGCCGTCAGCGTATTGGAAAGCAGGCAGGCGATCGTCATGGGGCCGACGCCGCCAGGGACCGGCGTTATGGCGCCGGCGTGGGCCGCCTCTGCGAATGCGACATCGCCCACGAGCTGCGGCTTACCGTCTCGCGTCACGCGGTTGATGCCGACATCGATCACGACCGCACCTGGCTTGATCCAATCGCCTCGGATCATCTCTGCCCTTCCCACTGCTGCCACCAGGATGTCGGCTGACCGGCGCCAGATCGCGGGTATGCGAGTGCGCGATGGTGACGGTGCAGTTTTCGGACAGCAGCAACTGGGCCATCGGCTTGCCGACGATGTTGCTGCGGCCGATGATGATGGCATGCAGTCCGGACAGGTCGCCGAGCCTTTCCTTCAGGAGCATCAGGCAACCAAGTGGTGTGCACGGCACCAGCGCCTCCTGGCCGGTCGCCAAGCTGCCGGCATTTTGGATATGAAATCCATCAACGTCCTTGCTCGGCACAATGGCATTGAGCACGGCGCTTGCATCGATCTGCGGCGGCAACGGGAGTTGCACGAGGATGCCGTGCACTGCGGGATCGCCGTTCAGCTTCTCAATCAACCCGAGGAGGTCATCTTCGGTGGTCCGCACGGGCAGCCGGTGCTCGAAGGAAGCCATCCCCGCGGCAATAGTCTGGCGATGCTTTGAGGAGACATAGACGGCGCTGGCCGGATCGTCACCCACCAGTACGGCCGCCAGACCAGGCACCAGGCCGGTCTTCGCTCTGAGTGTCGCAACATCAGCGGTGACCTTGCCCGCCAGAACGGCCGCAGCGGCCTTCCCGTCGATGATCATTTCAGGACGTGGACTTTCCATGGCAAATCCTGTTTTCCAAAACGCTAGATACTGCCTGCACCGGTTCCGAATGACGAAGCCGGAGGGCCCATGCTTTCTGATCCGGCAAGAGTCCCGACGTTTGGTGATCCGCCGGCTCAGCCCAGAACGCTCGCTAGACTGACGGGGGCACCGGTCTTCGCCGACACCGTTGCTGCCTCTGCCATCGCCAGCGCGGCAATGCCGTCGTCTAGGGTGACGGGAACCGCCTTGCCACCATTGACTGCCTCGACAAAACCGGCCCATTCGGCGGCATAGGCCGGCATGTAGCGCTCCGGGAAGAAGTAGGTCGGCTTGGCCCCCGTCACGCCAGAGGTGGTGGACTTCACCACCGTGTTTTCCAGCATGTTCTGCGCCTGCAGTAGCCCTTCGGACCCCAGAAGTTCCACGCGCTGATCATAGCCGTAGACAGCGCGGCGGGAGTTTTGATGACCGCGATCCGGCCGTCCGCGTAGGTCAACGTGACGACAGCCGAGTCGACGTCTCCGGCTGCCCCGATCTCCGGATCGACGATAGAGGATGCCACCGACGTGACCGCTACGGGAGCAGTTCCCATGATGAAATTCGCCATGTCGAAATCGTGGATCATCATGTCCCGGAACAGGCCACCAGATACCTTGATGTGGGCAACCGGAGGCGGCGCCGGGTCGAAGGACGTAATCGACAGGAGTTCGGACTTGCCGATCTCACCTCTGTCAGCGGCCGCCTTCAGAGATGCAAAGTTCGGATCGAAGCGGCGGTTGAATCCTATCATCACCGGGCGGCCAGTTCCGGCGGCAACTTTCTGGCAAGCGTGTGCGCGGGCAAGGCTCAGATCCACAGGCTTCTCGCAAAGCACGGCCTTGCCGGCGACAGTCGCCCGCTCGATCAGGTCGGAGTGAGTATCGGTCGAAGTTGCGATTAGCACCGCGTCGATCGAGACATCGTTGAGTATGGCGTCAGTGGTCCGAGCCTCGGCATCATACTGGGAAGCGAGCTTTTCCGCGGCTGCGGCATTGATGTCCGACACCGCGACGAGCGTGCTGTCGGGATGCGACGAGATAGCCGTCGCGTGAACGCCGGCGATACGTCCGGCACCGAGAAGGCCGACTTTGAGCATAGTTGTCCTCTAGCTTTGCTGTGTGTCTGGTTGATCTTTAGATCAGCGAGAAAGTTTTGAACGCGCTTGCCCGCTGATGGGGGACGAGCCCGTCCCTCCCCATTTGAAGGATGTCTCTGGATCTGGTTTAGGCTTTCGCCTGCTCCAGGAATTGGCGGTATTCCGCCTCCGCGATCGCAACATTGTGCTGCGGCTGCGGGTAGGCTCCCGAACCGACGTCGGCGACGAATTCCTTGAACGCCGCAATCCGCTCCTGTTGGAGCCGCGCATACTCGGCCGCGAAATTGCGATAGGTCTTGGCATGGCGCGGCTTATGGCCATCGGTATGGCCAAGCACGTCCTCGGCGAACAGATATTGCGCATCGGCTCCCGGCCCGGCCCCCATGCCGAGCATGATCATCGAAGTGTTCTTCGAGATGAATGCACCGACTTTGTCAGGGACAACTTCAAGCTCGGCGCCGAAGCAGCCGATGGCCTCAAGCTGCTTCACCTGCTGCCAGACTTTCAGGGCTTCCTGCCCGGTCTTGCCCACCGCCCGAAAGCCTGTCCAGGTGATGTAGGAAGGAATGAGGCCGACATGTGCGACGATTGGCACGTGATTATCGCATAATGTCTTCTGGATGTCATAGGAGGCAGCGCAATAGAAGCAGTCACCTCCCATCGCTGCGAAGTGGAAAGCTGCTCGCAGATAGTCCTCGGCAGTTGCGAGAGGTCGGCCCTCAAAGGTTCCCCAGCCACCATACGGCAGACCGACCTGGACGAAGCAGCGCCCAGCCGCCTCACGCATTTGAGGACTGAAAAAGCGCCCCTCGATCGACAGCATCTGGATCCCCGCCGCGTTCGCGGCCGCGGCCTCTTCTTCCGTGGTGACATAAAGCATCGAGATCTTCTCGCCGCGCGCCTTCATGGCGCGAATGTCTGCGACGGTGGGCCGGGTGTTCTTGGTGACCATTCTTGTTCCTCAGACGGTGAAAGCTTCGCGGAAGGCTAGTAGCGCCGCCTCGGGATCACCGGAGGCAAACGCCTCCATCCCAACCGGCCCGCGGTAGCCCATGTCTTTAAGCGCGCGGGCGATGCCCCGGTAATTGATCTCGCCGGTGCCGGGCTCCATGCGTCCGGGAACGTCGGCCACCTGGACCTCGCCGATCCAAGGCAGACAGGCGCGACAGAGCGCGATCAGATTCCCTTCGCCGATCTGCGCATGGTAGAGATCGAGATTGAGGCGCAGGCCCGGTCGGTTGACGCTCGACACCAGCGCAAGTGTGTCTTCGGCGCGCCCAAACGGCACGCCGGGATGGTCGACCGGAAGGTTCAGATTCTCCAGCGTGAAGGTCACTCCCTCGGCCTCGGCTAGATCCGCGATACGGTTCAGCGTCTCGCGCGCCTTCAGCCACATCGCGCCGGTTATCGTTTCGCAAGGCGTGACCGGCATGCCGCCATCGCCGAGCCCGGTGCCGTGCAAATTGAGCCGCGCGACGCCGAGGCGCTTGCCAACCGCCGCCGTCTCCTTTGCTGTCTTCAACAGTTCGGCGGCACCCTCGTCGTCGGCAAGCCTGCCGCGCAGATAGCCGTTCATGATCGAGAAGATCGCGCCGGATTTCTCCAGCATTGCGAGGTCGTGATCGGGCCAGTTCCAGAGGCCGACCTGGAAGCCTATTTCGGTGAGGCGCTTGACGCGCCATTCCATCGGCCGGTCGCGCCAGAGCATCTCGGCGCATGCCGCAAGCGTAAAGGTATCGGACATGTCAGACCTCGATATACACGCGGCCGTCCTCGACCTTTGTCTTGTAAGTCTTGAGGTTCTCGCACGCCGGTGGCGTCTCTACTTCGCCGGTCGTGAAGTCGAAAACGGAAGCATGCTTGGGGCACTCCACCGTATTCCCCATGACAAGACCGTCGGCAAGGTGGATCTTCTCATGCGTGCAAAGCCCGTCTGTACAATAGAATTCGTCCGCGTCGTTGCGGAAGATTGCGAAGGTACGGTCGCCATTCTCGAAGCGTTTAGCTTCCTCGGCTTCGATTTCATCAGCGGCACAAGCGTCAACCCAGGGCATTGATTCTCTCCTCAGATATCTTGCGGTTTGAAGTCTGCGGGAGCGGACGGCATCACGCCCTGGAGCAGCGCGACGGACTTCTCGAGTCCCTCCAGCGAATTCAGAAGGACGTCTTCGTGCTCGATGGAAAGCCAGCCGTCATAGCCAGCCATCTTGAGTCGGTAGCAGAACTGCCGCCACCACTCCTCGCCGTGCCCGAACCCAAGTGTAATGTAGCTCCAGGACCGTGCCGGAATGTTCATCAGGCTCCCATTCTCAAGCAGCGAGGTCGTTGCCTGAACCGGCCGGTTGAGCATCGTATCCTTGGCGTGAACGTGATAGACGGCCTCGCCTAGCGCGTCGGCGGCAGCGAGAGGATCAGCGCCCATCCAGAACAGGTGCGAGGGGTCGAGATTGGCGCCTAGGACAGGTCCGACCGCTTCCCGCAGTTTCAGGAGCGAGGGCACGTTGTATACGCACTGATTGCCGTGGAGTTCGAGCGCGATGCGATCGACACCGTTTTCCTTCGCCAGCGCCGCGATCTCGGTCCAGAAGGGTATCAGCTTATCTTCCCATTGATATCTAAGGATGGTCTGCGTTTCCGGCGGCCAAGACGAGACGACCCAGTTCGGCATGCTGTCGCCAGCGCTGCCAGCCGGCAGACCGCTCATGGTGCAGACGGTGCGAATGCCCATCTCTCCGGCGACGCGGATCGTGTCTTTCAATCCTTGGCCTTGGGCCGGATCGGTCGGGTGCA
>NZ_JAMYNW010000030.1:0-82465 GCF_040319365.1 Mesorhizobium sp. M0923
TGACAAACCGCTCAGCGGCAGCGCAAGATCGTTCATGGTGGGTGTGGTCTCCGGGAAATGGTTCGGATCGGCTTAAGCAACCAAATCCTACGTCATTTCAACGATCAGATCCCGAGCAGCCAGTCAGTATTCGACCGTCGCTGGCGCCTCCGCCCACTGAGGCCTTGTGCTTCCTCCAGCGAGTCAAGCCGATCACCATGCGTGTCGCCAGTTCTGGTGCTCACCCACGTGCCATTTGCGATCTTGTGTCGGTGAGAGCACCGCAAGCACCTCCCCTGCTAGAGCGCAAGGCGGCTCGCGTCGCCGTGTTGTTACTATTCTTCGCTGTGGTCGGAGTTTTTTCCTTGGCTTCGGAATCGGGACATTCGGCTTTGCAAAAAAATAGGCCATCGTGGTCGATCGTCACGCCCCCGAGTTCGGCGGCACGATGGGACGACAACGGCAGCGCAAGCTCCATTTGCGCGAGGGGCTCGTCCCTTCAACTACTTGATGCATTTGCGCTTTGCGTACCTCCGTGCATGTTGCTCGATGCCAGGCGGAGATCTCCGTCTCAAACGATCGCGCATCGATGCAACGCCCACGCGTTGATCGCCATGATCGCGGCGATCGCTTTGCCGCGATCGCCGCCGCCGTTTTCGAGCACGACAATCATGCCGGCGGTTCGGCAGCGATGCGCATGCAAAAATTCACAGATGCATTCTGGCCAAATGCTAGCTGCCCAGCAAATGTCCGGCATTTCGCAAGGCCCCTAGGAAGAGACTGGCATGGCCGTTGGCATCGATCTTGGCCTGCATCGACAGGGGCATGCTGTGCCAGGTCTCCAAGGGCGCAATGAAATGTGAGAACGTACCGTTGACGATGCAATGGTGGGTAACAAGGCCCTGTCTGTCCAACGCCAGCACGCCGATCTGGTCGCCCTGATATCGGATGGCTGCGACCCGCTGGACCCCCGCATGACCGTCGACCCGCACGTCGAAAAGCAGGATGCCGCGGCTCCTGGTGGCTACCTCGGCGGCCTTTTCAGCGAAGCTTAAGGAGAGCGAGCGGACGCTTTCGACCGCCAGCCGTAAAACCATCAAATCCAGTTCATCCACTGCCATAAGGTACCTGCGCGCAACACATGGGTGATAGCAATCGACCACACCGCTTGTTCACAGATGTCGGCTCACGACCGATCATTCAGGGTTTGCCGGTCGTCCATTGACCGAGGGCGTGCTCCGGTTCGAACCGATCCTGAAGCGGAATGCGCTGGATCTACGGAACCCGAGGCCAAAGTTGCCGCGACAATTGATGTCGTGATCATTCCAGACATCTGCATCGGCGTCGCTGAACATCCCACTGGTAAGTCCGTTCTCTTGCGGCAAGCCCATCTTCGGGCCGTCTTGTACCTGAAACCCTCGCGGTGGCGTCCCTCGAAGCTCTGGACCGCCGGGCGCTTGATCGTCGAGAACTTTGTTTACGAAGGTCCGGACCTCCTGCAGAGCATATTCCGGTGCGCTCGCCTTTGAGCATTCCGCTGAAGCGTGACGTTTCGCTAGTCCGTGTTCCTTGCAGGCTCACCGCGAGGGCGCCTTGCACACAGCGGCACGTCAGCGCATGAAACTCGTCCCCCGTTCACTTCACAAAATGGATTTCCTGAAGTACTGGGAGCGCAGAGAAATCTCCGGTCGCAGCCTACCCGGTTAAAACAAGGACCCAAAAATGAAGACTCTCGTCGTCTGCTCCGGCGGATTGGACTCCGTTACCCTTGCTCACAAGGTGGCAGCGGAGCACGAACTCGCCGGCCTCCTATCTTTCGATTACGGCCAACGGCATAGGAAGGAATTGGGCTTCGCCGCCCTTTGCGCGGAGCGACTGAGCGTCCCGCACCGCATCATCGACATCCACGAGATCGGCGGCGGCCTTTCCGGCTCCGCGCTGACCGATAATGTGGACGTGCCCGACGGGCACTACGCCGAAGACACGATGAAGGTCACGGTGGTGCCGAACCGGAACGCCATCATGTTGGCCATTGCCTTCGGCTTCGCCGCAGCGCACGGCGCTGAGGCGGTGGCGACGGCCGTGCATGGTGGGGATCATTTCATTTATCCCGACTGCCGTCCGGCCTTCATCGACGCTTTCCAGATGATGCAGGATCACGCGCTCGACGGCTACGCGGAGATTCGCATTTATGCACCCTATGTGAATCTCACGAAGGCGGACATTGTTAGGAATGGAGCAGCATACGGCACGCCGTTTGCGCAGACCTGGTCCTGCTACAAGGGCGCCGAGCGTCACTGCGGGAGGTGCGGGACCTGCGTCGAGCGGCGCGAGGCGTTTCATCTCTCTGGGCAGCCGGACCCCACCGACTACGAGGACTCCGACTTCTGGCTCGATGCGCTGCGAAGGAGGACCGCGTAATGTTCCGCATCACCAAGGAATTCCACTTCTCAGCCTCGCATCAGCTCACCTCGTTGTCACCCGATCACCAATGCGCGCGCCTGCACGGGCATAACTACATCGTTGAAGTGGAGCTTTCAGCGAATGGACTGAACGACAACGGCTTCGTGCGCGACTATCACGATTTGGCGCCATTCAAACGCTACATCGACGAGAGCTTCGACCACCGACATCTCAACGACGTGCTGGGACATGAGCAAGTCACGGCGGAATATCTGGCCAGACATTTTTATGAATGGTGCAAGGCACGCCTGCGCGAAACCTCGGCCGTGCGGGTGAGCGAAACGCCGAAAACCTGGGCGGAATACCGGCCATGACCGATACGCATCCCGCAATCCGCGTGAGTGAGATTTTCGGGCCGACGATCCAGGGCGAGGGCGTGCTCATCGGTTTGCCGACGGTCTTCGTCAGAACCGGCGGGTGTGACTATCGCTGTTCCTGGTGCGACAGCCTGCATGCGGTGGACAATCAATTCCGCCATGAATGGGAGATGATGTCCATTGGCGCGGTGTGGCAAAACGTGCTTGCGCTTTCCGGTGGCCGCCCGCTGATGGTGTCGCTGTCAGGCGGCAATCCGGCCATCCAGCCGCTCGGCGCGCTCATCGAGCGAGGCCATGGTGAAGGTTACCGTTTTGCGCTGGAAACCCAAGGTTCGGTGGCCAGGGACTGGTTTGCCGACCTCGACGTGCTAGTCCTCAGCCCAAAGCCGCCGTCAAGCCAAATGACGACCGATTGGGCCGCTTTCGAGGCGTGCCTCCAGGCGGCACAAGGCAGGCCGCAAGTCGTGCTCAAGCTCATTGTTTTCGACGAAAGGGACTACGCCTACGCGAAAGACGCCGCTGCGAGATTTCCGCGACTTCCGATCTATCTGCAACCCGGCAATCACACGCCGCCACGCCCCGCAAATGAAGACGCGCCTGTCGACCTTGACGGAATATTGAAGCGCATGGAGTGGCTGGTTGATAGCGTGACCCGCGACAGGTGGTTCGAAGCCCGTGTGCTGCCGCAGCTGCACGTTATGCTCTGGGGTAACAAGAGAGCCGTCTAGCCTGGGCCCGCTTTTCACTGAAACTGCGCCGGCGGATATTCGGGTGGACGGGTTGTCCCACGCTTGACGGCGCTGCCGGGGTGCTTGCGGACTTTCTGCCACCGGCACCAGGAGCGTGGCCAGCCGCTTACGACTCGGAATGTTGCCGAGGCTCGGTTTCGACGGGCGTCGGCTTGGCGCGAACCAATCAAAGGTTAGCGCGAGCCACGGGTGGATAGTGTGGTGGTGCGATGCGGCGGCGCCTGCTGCAGCTGGCAGGGTCCTTGCGGATTCTTGTTGCAAGGCCGAAGGGAGCTGTCGGCCGACAACCATGATCTGGCCAGGACGATTGTCGACTGCTTCCGATACAGAAAAGAGGCCGGACTCGACGTGGCGCTTCAGGGACTGCGAAATGGAATACGGCGCCGGAAGGCACGACCGGACGATATCGTCGCTATACCAAGACGCGTCTGGTCCGCTCCGAATCCTGTCTCGACACGACGGTCGCCGATCAACAGTGAAAAATGTAGCGCAATCGGTTCACGATCGACTGAGAACCATGACCGTTCCTCTGCGGTGCTCAGACTGCCGCTGAGTGCCTGGCCGTTCCACTTTCGAAATATTTGTCGAACTTTGCCGCGATGCTCCTGACAAAGGGCCGGCTTTCCGCAGGCACGACGAAGCGGTCACCATCAAGTTCAAGCAACCGCGCAGGATCTTGGAGGGCCGTGGAACTCGCTCGGACGAGAAGTCTTTGGCCGGCTTCGCCAAAGCGCTCCACCAGCTCAATCGCCGAGAAGGCGAAGTCACACATCAATCGCTCGATGATCCAGCCGCGAACACGGTCGTCGTCAGAAAGCGCGATACCCCGAACAGCGGCCAGCCCGCCATGAGCAACCATGCGTCCATACTCGGCGGTCGAAGGCATATTCTGTGCATAGCCCTGGCGAAACTGGCTGATGGACGATGGGCCGAGGCCGATCAATGTCTCGTAGCAGTCCTCGGTGTAGCCTTGGAAGTTCCGGTGCAAAGTCCCGGCGCGGGCCGCAAGCGCCAGCGCATCGCCGGGCTTGGCGAAATGATCGAGCCCGATTGCTTCGTATCCCTGGTCCATGATCGCCCGCGCTGCCAATTGCGATTGGGCAAACCGCTCCGCCGGACCCGGCAACCAGGCCTTGTCGATCATCGTCTGATGTTTCTTGAACCACGGCACATGGGCGTAGCCAAAAAGCGCGATCCGATCCGGTTCCAGGGTCAGTGCCTGTGCAACCGTGGAGGCGACGCTCTCCCTGGTCTGATGCGGCAGGCCGTAGAGCAGATCGAGATTGACGGATTCGACGCCGCGCGAACGAACGCCATCAACAACCGTCTTGGTCTGCAGAAAGGTCTGCTCGCGGTTGATCGCTTTCTGCACCTTCGGGTCGAAATCCTGGACGCCGAGGCTCGCCCTTGTCATGCCGATTTCGGCAAGTGCATCGAGGCGGGCATCGTCCATATCGTTGGGTTCGATCTCAACGCTGATCTTTGCACCGGGGAGAAACGTGAAGCTGTTGCGCAGGACGGTTCCCAGCGCCACGATATCTTCCGGTTTGAGCATCGTCGGCGAACCGCCGCCGAAATGAACCGCGCGAACTCGGCCCTTGCCGGTGACAAGACTGGAGACGGTGGCGATCTCGGCATGCAGTGAACGGAGATATGTGGTCACTGGTTCGTAGTGGCGCGTCTGTTTGGTATGGCACGCGCAGAACCAGCAGAGCCTGTCGCAATAGGGAATATGCAGGTAAAGCGATATCTCGTCACCACCTTCGAGCGCCTCCAACCAGCCTCGGTAAACGACGGCATCGACCCCCGCATGGAAATGCGGCGCGGTCGGATAACTGGTATAGCGCGGGACGTTCTCGCCAAGTCTGGCAGCTAGCTCCAGTCGCATGTCGTGGTCCACCGTGTTTGCGTCGCCGGAACTGTGGATGCTTGGATGAGCCTAAGCCCTGATTTCGATCAGCGTTCAGCACGGACAAACTGCCGCAAGGATTTTTCTACCGTCGATTGCTATCCTGCCCGCACTGGACAAGTAGAGCGATCGAATGACATTACGGCAGGACATTCACAGTTCCGGCATTCCCGTTCTTTGCCTGTCTTGCGAGGCACGGCACCGCGGTGTCTGTGGTGCGCTCGAACCAGACCATTTGGCTCAGCTCGCCAAGACGTCGTCGCGGCACAATATCGAGCCGGGGGTCGAACTGATCGGCGACGCCGAGGCGGTCGACTGTTATTCAAACGTGCTTTCAGGCGTGGTGAAGCTGACGAAGAGCCTTTCGGACGGCCGCCAGCAGATCGTCGGTCTCCAGTTCGCGCCGGATTTTCTGGGACGGCCCTTCAAGATGAAAAGCGCGATCAATGCGGAAGCGGCAACAGCTGTCTCGCTATGCTCGTTTCCGAGAGCGGCCATCGAACGGTTGATGAAGGAATCACCGGAATTTGTGCATCGCCTGTTCAAGCAGGCGCTGAACGAACTCGACGAGGCACGCGAATGGATGGTGACTCTGGGGCGCAAGACCGCACCGGAGAAGGTGGCGAGCTTTCTCCTCATGATCGCCCGGAACATCGATTCCAGTGTTGACCCGGCGGCTAGGTCGGCGTGCTTCGAGCTGCCGATGACGCGTGCCGACATCTCTGATTTCCTTGGAATTACAAACGAGACCGTGAGCCGTCAGCTGACCAGCCTGAGAATGGACGGCGTGATTCGGATCGAGAACAACCGCCGTGTCACCGTGGACAGCATGAGCCGGCTGGAACGGCGCTGCGGCGGCCGAGGCGCAACCGCCCTTTGAATGACATCGAAGCTGCATGGCCTACGTCACTTATTTCGTTCGGGGCAGGGCATGCTCGCGTTGGGCTTAGAAGAAGCCGCATAGCGACAGCCCGCTCTCCATCCGATCGCCTGAGCCAGGTGTGTTTCGGCCAACTCGTCGGCGAAGCATCCATCCTCGAGGTGCTCGACGTGCAACCGGCTGTTCCAGGCAGGATTGCACTCGGCCGAAGTCAATACGCCTCATACGCAGGGGAAAATCGCCGTCTCCCCGAACCATGAATGTCACGAAGGCAGCGCAACGCTGGCGCTGGATGTCCCAAGGCATTGAAACGATCGACGTTCGGCAAGGCATCGGCCTACTTTCCAGCGTCACAGAAGGCGCGCTTCCCCACACGCCCGCGATCGCCTCCATACCCGGCCCGACCGGGGACGCGGGGCCTGTCCGTAAGCGTGGCGGCCGGTGCCGCGCTTCCACATTCGATCGCCACAGTCTGATCGCACCGAACTCGATGCTGCTCGAAGCAAAATCGTGCGGCTCTGACATGGATCAGGGCGAGCAGGCCACGGCTGCGCAATAAGGCACTGCGGTTGGCGCCCGCCGGAATTGGAAATCGGGGCTTGCGATGAAATTCGGCACAGAGATCGTCCTTCTAAGCCTGTTTGCGTTTGCGGCCCTGGTGGCTGCCGGCTTCGGCGTAGATGAACCTTTTCGCCGGCATATGTGGGTTTTGTTCTTCGCCGTGGCTGGCTTCACTGCGATTCTGTTGCGCAACACGGAGTTCAAGCCGGCAGTTCCGATCGACCCCGCCGCTTACATGGATGGGCCGATCCGCTACGGTGCCATCGCCACCGTATTCTGGGGCGTCGTCGGCATGCTGGTCGGCGTGGTCATCGCCCTGCAGCTCGCCTACCCCGATCTCAACATCCAGCCCTGGTTCAATTTCGGCCGACTGCGGCCTTTGCATACTTCCGGCGTGGTTTTTGCCTTCGGCGGCAATGCACTCATCTGCACGTCACTTTATGTCGTGCAGCGGACCTGTCGTGCCAGGCTGTTCGGCGGCGATCTCGCCTGGTTCGTGTTTTGGGGCTATCAGCTGTTCATCGTCATGGCGGCAACCGGCTACCTGCTCGGTATCACCGAGAGCCGCGAATACGCCGAGCCCGAATGGTATGTGGACCTGTGGCTGACCATTGTCTGGGTCGCCTATCTCATCCTGTTCCTCGGCACGATCCTAAAGCGCGAGGAACCGCACATCTATGTCGCCAACTGGTTCTACCTTGCCTTCATCGTGACCATCGCAATGCTGCATGTGATCAACAACCTGTCGATGCCGGTCTCCTTCCTGGGCTCCAAGAGCTATTCAGCCTTCTCCGGCGTACAGGACGCCCTGACGCAATGGTGGTACGGCCACAATGCCGTCGGCTTTTTCCTCACCGCCGGCTTCCTCGGGATGATGTATTATTTCGTGCCCAAGCAAGCCAACCGACCGGTCTATTCCTACCGGCTGTCGATCATCCACTTCTGGGCTTTGATCTTTCTCTACATCTGGGCCGGTCCGCACCACCTCCACTACACCGCCCTGCCGGACTGGGCCCAGACGCTCGGCATGGTGTTCTCGATCATGCTCTGGATGCCCTCGTGGGGCGGCATGATAAACGGCCTGATGACGCTCTCGGGCGCCTGGGACAAGCTGCGCACCGACCCGATCATCCGTATGATGGTGATGGCCATCGCCTTCTACGGAATGTCGACCTTCGAAGGCCCGATGATGTCAATCAAGGCCGTCAACTCGCTCTCGCACTACACCGACTGGACCATCGGTCACGTCCATTCGGGCGCGCTCGGATGGGTTGGCATGATCTCGTTCGGCGCGATTTATTTCATGGTCCCGAAGTTATGGAATCGCGACCGGCTTTATTCGCTGCGGCTCGTCAACTGGCACTTCTGGCTGGCGACGCTTGGGATCGTCGTTTACGCCGCGGTGATGTGGGTCTCCGGCGTCATGCAGGGCCTGATGTGGCGCGAATACAACGAGCAGGGCTTCCTGGTCTACTCCTTCGCCGAAAGCGTCGCCGCCATGCATCCCTACTACATCATGCGTGCCACCGGCGGCGCGATGTATCTGTCGGGCGCCCTCCTCATGGCCTGGAACATCGCCATGACTATCCTCGGCTACCAGCGCGAGGAGGATCCGATGCCGCGCTCCATCCCCGCCCTCCAGCCTGTGCGATCAGGAGCCAGAAAATGGTCCTGATGGACAGACACGCGGTCATCGAGAAGAACGCCACAGTTCTTCTCCTCGGGTCCCTGCTGGTCGTAACGATCGGCGGTATCGTCGAGATCGCGCCGCTCTTCTATCTCGACAACACCATCGAGAAGGTGGAAGGCATGCGGCCCTATTCGCCGCTCGAGCTCGCCGGGCGCAACATCTATGTGCGTGAGGGCTGTTACCTCTGCCACAGCCAGATGATAAGGCCGTTCCGCGACGAGGTCGAGCGCTACGGCCACTATAGCCTGGCGGCCGAGTCGATGTACGACCACCCGTTCCAGTGGGGCTCGAAGCGCACCGGGCCGGATCTCGCCCGGGTCGGCGACCGCTACTCGAACGGATGGCACGTCCAGCATCTCACCGAGCCGCGTTCGGTGGTGCCGGAATCGATCATGCCGAGCTACGCGTTCCTGAAGGACATGCCCATCGAGGTGAAGGATTTCTCGACGCATCTGATCGCCAACAGCCGTGTCGGTGTGCCCTATTCAGACGACATGATCGCTCATGCCAATGCCGATCTCATGGCGCAGGCCGATGCGAATGCCGACACATCGGGCCTGGAGAGACGCTATCCGAAAGCCAAGGTTGGGGACTTCGACGGCGATCCGCAGCAGGTCACCGAAATGGATGCGCTGGTCGCCTATTTGCAGATGCTCGGCACGCTGGTCGATTTCAGGACCTATGACGAAGCCGCCGGTTACCGCTGAGGAGAATGGCGATGACCTACAATTTCATGCGGGAGTTTGCCGACAGCTGGGGCCTGCTTGCCATGGCGCTTTTCTTCCTCGGATGCGTTGCCTTTGCACTTCGTCCCGGCAGCCGCAGGCAAGCCGAGAGAGCCGCTCACATTCCTCTCAAGGACGACTGATCATGGGCAGCGAGCATATCGACGAGGTTTCGGGTATCTCGACGACCGGCCATGAGTGGGACGGCATCAAGGAACTCAACAACCCGCTTCCCCGCTGGTGGGTCATCACCTTCTACATCACCATTGCCTGGGCGATCGGCTACACCGTCGTCTATCCGGCATGGCCGATGCTGACTTCCGCGACCAGGGGTGTGCTGGGGTATTCGAGCCGCAGAGACGTCAAGAATGAACTGGCCGCGGCCGAAGTGGCCAAGGGTAAATTTGTCGCTGCCATTCAGGCGAAGACCGTCTCCGAGATTACTGCCGACGATACGCTACGCGAATTCGCCGTCGCCGCAGGTGGCGCCGCGTTCAAGGTCAATTGCGTGCAGTGCCATGGCTCGGGCGCTCAAGGGTCCAAGGGTTTTCCCAACCTAAACGACGATGATTGGCTGTGGGGTGGCAACGCCGAACAGATCCAGCAGACGATTGCGCACGGCATCCGCTTCGCATCAGACCCGGATACGCGCCTGTCGGAAATGCCTGCTTTTGGCGACATCATCACGACGGATCAGATCAAGCAGGTCGGCGCCTATGTCGCAAGCCTCTCCGATCCTGTTCAGGACACAAGCCTGATCGAACTCGGCGCCAATGTTTTCGCCGAGAATTGTGCGGCCTGTCATGGTGAGAATGCAAAGGGCAACAGGGAGCTCGGCGCACCCGACCTGACCGACGCGATCTGGCTATACGGGTCTGGCGAAACAGCCATCGCCGCGCAGGTCCGCGCGCCGAAGCACGGCGTCATGCCGGCCTGGATCGGGCGTCTCGGCGAGATCAAGGCCAAGGAACTCGCGGTCTATGTCCATTCGCTTGGTGGCGGAGAATAGGTACGCAGCCTATTCTCGTCCTCCCCCCCACCGCCAAGCGACGAGGCCCGGCGCGAGCCGGGCCTCGGCATCATCCAGAAACCGATGGGTCGCTGGTGACTGGAGCTTCTCGTGCTCGATAACACGCAAATAGAACGGCTCGAAGCCGATGCGGTCAACTCCGCCAAGACCCGTCAGCCGCTCTATGCCGCACGCAAGAAGATCTTCCCGAACCGGGCCTCTGGCAGTTTCCGCCGCTTCAAGTGGTCGGTGATGGCAATCACGCTGGGGATCTACTACCTGACACCTTGGCTGCGGTGGGATCGCGGGCCATTTGCCCCGGACCAGGCCGTGCTGGTCGATCTTGCCAACCGGCGTTTCTACTTCTTCTTCATCGAGATATGGCCGCAGGAATTCTATTATGTGGCCGGCCTGCTGGTCATGGCCGGTATCGGCCTTTTCCTGATCACATCCACCGTCGGCCGGGCCTGGTGCGGCTATACGTGTCCGCAGACCGTGTGGGTCGATCTGTTTCTGGTCGTCGAGCGAGCCATCGAGGGCGACCGCAACGCGCGCATGAAGCTCGATGCCGGGCCCTGGACTGCGCGCAAACTCGTGCTGCGAACATGGAAACACGCCATTTGGCTGGTCATAGGCGCGGCGAGCGGCGGCGCCTGGATTTTCTATTTCGCCGATGCGCCGACGCTGGTTGGGGAACTCTTCACCGGCACCGCCGCCCCCGTCGCCTACATCACCGTGCCCGTGCTGACGGCGACGACCTATACGTTCGGCGGGCTGATGCGCGAGCAGGTCTGCACCTACATGTGCCCATGGCCGCGCATCCAGGCGGCCATGCTCGACGAGAATTCCCTCACCGTCACCTATAATGACTGGCGCGGCGAACCGCGCTCGCGTCACGCCAAGAGGGTCCTTGCCGCCGGGCAGCCCGTCGGCGACTGCGTCGACTGCAATGCCTGTGTCGCGGTGTGCCCGATGGGGATCGACATTCGTGATGGCCAGCAGCTTGAATGCATCACCTGCGCGCTCTGCATCGATACCTGTGACGGTATCATGGACAAGCTCGGCAGGGAGCGCGGACTGATTTCCTATGCGACGCTGGCCGACCACAACGCCAATATGATGCTGGCGACCCCGGGCGGCTCCGGTTCAGTCAACCCGTCACTGGTCAGGAGCGCTGACGGCCTGTTCTCCGACAAGGTGGCCCGTTTCCATATCCGCAAGATCTTTCGCCCGCGCACCTTCATCTACATGGGCGCCTGGTCGGCGGTCGGTCTCGCGCTGCTCTATTCGCTGCTGACCCGCGAACGGCTCGAATTGAATGTCCTGCACGATCGCAACCCGCAGTTCGTGACGCTGTCCGACGGTTCGATCCGCAACGGCTACACCGTCAAGCTGCTCAACATGATCCCCGAACCAAGAACGATCATTGTCACGATGCAGGGCCTGCATGGAGCCGAAATGAGCGTTGTCGGCATCGACCTGCCGGCGGATCGCTCCTTCGCCATCCCGGTCGAACCCGACCGGCTCAAGATGCTCAAGGTTTTCGTGCGTCAGCCGGCAGATCAGGTTCGGGGTGCAGCGCAAAGCTTCAAGTTCCGGGTCGAAAACAAGGCACCGTTCGAGTCGGACGAATACACGGCCACTTTCAACGCACCGGAGAGCGCCAGATGAGCGACACCTCGCGACAATCTCGCGAATTCACCGGCAGGCATATGCTGTTCACCATCCTTGGCTTCTTCGGCGTGGTCATAGCGGTCAATCTGACGATGGCGACGCTCGCCAACACGAGCTGGACCGGCCTTGTCGTCGAAAACACCTATGTGGCGAGCCAGCAGTTCAACAAGAAGGCCGAGGAGGGGCGAGCTCAGGCAGCCCTCGGCTGGACTGGCAAACTGACCATCGCAGGCGGTGAGGTCCGCTACAGCCTCACCGATGCTGTCGGCAAGCCGGTTGCCTTGCATGGCGTCAAGGTGCTGTTTCGTCATCCCGCCTACGAGGCCGAGGACAAATCCGTCACTCTTGCCGCTGCCTCCGGTCAGATATTCGCCGCGCACCACATGCCCACGGATGGCGTCTGGATCGTCGAAATCGACGCCGATGCGAGCCTTGCGGAACCCTATCGCGACGTTCGCCGGATCATGATTTCCCACGGGGCGCTGCAATGAGCTGCTGCGCGCCAGGCGCCGAAATGGCATTGGACCTGGAAAAGGTCACACTGGTCCTGCCTTCTGGCCAGGAAATCAGACTGGCGAGCCGCTCGATCGGCGAAAATCTTCGCCAGACCGACCTCTCGGTGCCGGCAGTGCATTGTGCCGCCTGCATCCAGACGATCGAGACGGCGATCGGTAAGCTGGATCGCGTCGAAGGCGCTCGTGTCAATCTTTCAACGAAACGTGTTTCGGTCCGGTGGCGCGGCGACGAGGTTCCGCCATTCGTCGCCACACTTGGACGGCTGGGCTATGGCGCGCACCTGTTCGATCCCGAGGCTGACGGGAAGGACAGGACGCTCTCGGAACTGATCCGCGCCGTCGCGGTCGCCGGCTTTGCGGCGGGCAACATCATGCTGCTATCAGTCTCCGTCTGGTCCGGCGCGCAAGGCGCGACCCGCGACCTGTTCCATTGGGTCTCGGCCTTGATTGCCATTCCTGCGCTCGCTTTCGCCGGCGGCATCTATTTTCGCTCGGCCTGGAATGCGCTGCGCCACAGCCGCATGAACATGGACGTGCCGATCGCGGTCGGGGTATCGCTCGCTTACGCCATGAGCCTCTACGAGACGATCAACCATGGCGACCATGCTTATTTCGACGCGTCGGTGTCGCTGCTGTTCTTTCTGCTGATCGGCCGCACGCTGGATCACGTGATGCGGGAACGGGCACGGACGGCCGTAAACGGACTGGCTCGGCTGGCGGCGCGCGGCGCCATGGTGCTGCGCGAGGATGGTTCGCGCGACTACTTGCCGGTTGGCGAGATCGAACCAGGAATGGAGCTCTTGATTGCGGCTGGCGAGAGGGTGCCCATCGACGGCAGGATCATTGGCGGGGCATCGGATCTCGACTGTTCCCTGGTTTCCGGGGAAAGCACGCCCAGAACGGTGGGCCCGGGGGCGCAGGTCCAGGCCGGTACACTCAATCTCACCGGTCCGCTGACCATCGAGGCGACGGCCGCCGCGAAGGATTCATTCCTGGCCGAAATCGTTCGGCTGATGGAAGCGGCAGAGGGCGGCCGCGCCCGCCATCGCAGGATCGCCGATCGCGTCTCCGCGCTCTATGCCCCCGTGGTCCACCTCACCGCCTTTGTGACGTTCCTCGGCTGGATGGCGGCGACCGGCGACTGGCACCGGGCAATAACAATCGCAATCGCCGTTTTGATCATTACATGCCCGTGTGCGCTCGGTCTCGCCGTGCCGATCGTGCAGGTGGTCGCTGCGCGGCGGCTGTTTGAAAGCGGCGTCATGGTCAGGGACGGCTCCGCCATTGAGCGCCTGGCCGGGATCGACACGGCATTGTTCGACAAAACCGGCACGCTTACGCTCGGACTGCCCAGGCTGATCAATGCGCCGTCCATCGATCCGACGATGCTCGCCATGGCGGCCGAGATGGCAGCGCATTCCCGCCATCCCTTTTCGAAGGCAATCGCTGGCAATGCAGCCTTTGCCGGCCAGCCGAAACTCGCGTCCGTCAGCGAGCATCCGGGCTTCGGCATCGAAGCCATCGGCGAGGGCAGTACCTGGCGGCTGGGTCGCCGCGGATGGCGTGAGTGGAAAGCTCGGATCGGCGGCGAAGGCAAACAAGGCTATGGCGGAACCGTTCTGACGAAGGACGGGGTCATTGTCGCGACTTTCGATTTCGAGGATGAGCTGCGTGCCGATGCCAAGGCGGCCATCGAGCAACTGAACGGCGCCGGCGTGTCGGTGGAGATGCTGTCGGGCGACACAGAGGCTGCCTGCGGCGAAGTCGCGGAAGCACTGGGCGTCGAGCGCTTCGTTCCCTCGTTGCTTCCCTCCGGGAAGGTCGAACACATCGAAGCATTGACGCGAACTGGCCACAAGGTGCTGATGGTCGGCGATGGGCTCAACGACACGCCTGCATTGGGCGCCGCACACGTTTCGATCGCTCCGGCCACGGCGGCGGATATCGGTCGCAACGCCGCGGATTTCGTGTTCCTGCGTAAAAGTCTTCTGGCGGTCCCACTTGCTTTAGACATTTCGCGGAAGGCCGGACGGCTGATCCGGCAGAACATCGCCATCGCGATCGTTTACAATGGCATCGCCGTGCCGGTCGCCATTCTGGGGCACGTTACGCCACTGATCGCGGCGGTCGCGATGTCCGCCTCGTCCCTCCTGGTCATCGGCAATGCGCTACGTCTGCAAGGTTTCGTGTCAAATGCATCGGTGCAAGATGCCCGACATGACAGGCGCTCGGACATTGGCGCACTGGCACAATCCTCATGACGACGCTCGCCTACCTCATACCTGTGGCCCTGTTCCTCGGAGCGCTTGGGCTGGCGGGATTCCTGTGGGCCTTGAGGAGCGGCCAATATGAAGATCTCGATGGCGCCGCCGAGCGGATCCTGATCGACCGCGACGAGCAACGCAGTTGACCCAGCCTGCCCTGCGAGGACTCGCTCGAATATTTTCCGCGGTTGCTTCGCGTCATGCCGATTTCGGCGCGCGACGGGTGCGAACGGATCAGCCAGAATACGTTGCCGAACTTTCGGCCAGGAAAGGGCCGCACCGAACGGGAAGCCGGCCATTCCATGATGACCTGACCAGACCATGGCGTGGCGGTCGACCAGTCGACCGTGAACCCGCCGTTGCCGCGTTTATCGAGCCTGGTTGATCCACATCAGGGTTATCTCTTCATAGGCATGGTTTCATTGAGCATTTTTGAACGGAGAACGGATGTCTAACGGACGGTTAGGTCGCGTGGAGACGCTTGGGGAGATGAGCCGCAAACCGTGGATCGATTGCGATGCGTTCCAGTGCCCTTCGTCGCAGATAGCCGACGCAATGGCGGCACGCTGATGGCCGGCTCTGTCGATAGATTCGACGTTATTGTGGTCGGAGCCGGGCCGGTCGGACTTTCCTTCGCCGCGTCGCTTGCCCAGAGCCGACTCAAGGTGGCAGTGGTTGAACGGCAGTCGCTCGAAAGCCTGGCGAATCCGGCTTTCGACGGTCGCGAGATCGCGCTGACCCACGCATCGGTTGGAATCCTTCGCGAGCTCGGCGCCTGGGATGCCATCCCCGCTTCGGACAAATCACCGCTACAAGGCGCGCGCGTGCTCAACGGATCGAGCCCTTTCGCCCTGAGCTTCGATTCTCCCAGCGGATCTGGGGAACCACTCGGAATTCTGGTCCCAAATTGTCGGATCCGCGACGCCCTGTTCAAGCTTGTCCACTTCCAGGATCATGCCCAGCTGCTGTGCGGCCGCTCGGTCGTCAATGCAACAACCAGCCACAAAGAAGCAGTCATAACGCTCTCTGATGGCAGGCAATTGGCCGCTCGGCTGCTCGTTGCAGCGGATTCGCGTTTGTCCGCGACGCGCGACCTGCTCGGCATTGGCGCCGACATCAATCGGCTTGGCAACTCCATGCTGATTTGCCGGGTGAGGCACGAGCGCGCCCATCACCAGATCGCGGTCGAATGGTTCGATCACCATCAGACGATAGCGATGTTGCCGCTCATGGAAGGCGTGTCGTCGCTGCTTCTCACTTTGCGCTCAAGCGAGGCCGACAGACTGCTTGCTCTCGACGACGATTTGTTCCTCATGGAATCGACGAGCCGGTGTCGAGGACGCTTCGGAGAGATGACCTTGGCAAGCACCCGCCATGCCTATCCGCTGGTCACGACCTGGGCGCACAAGTTCTGGGCTCCGAGTGCGGCACTGATCGGCGATGCTGCCCTCGGCATGCACCCGGTGACCGCGCATGGCTTCAACATCGGCCTCAGTGGCCAGAAGCAACTCGCCGATAGAATCCTGGCGGCATGTCGCGAGCGCCGCGACATTGCTGATCCCGACATACTCGGCAGATACGAAAGCCGGCTGCGTCTGTCGGCGGCACCGCTCTATCATGCTACGAATGCACTTGTCGCTCTCTACTCAGGCGAGCACCCGGCGGCACGGCTTGCAAGACATGCAGGGCTTCGCTTTGCCCAATATCTTCCCTTTATCCGCCTTGGCATTTCGGCCATGCTCAGGCGGTGAATCGCAGGCAGCGCTGCCGCTCTGGAACGCTATCTCGGCCCGGCTTCCTTTTGTCTCGCCGGGCGCGTTGATGCCGTTGGTAGGGCTGCTTCCATGGTGACGTTGCCGATCCTGGGATGATTCGGATCAAGGCACGCGTGCGGGCAAGAGCTCGATGGTCAGACGGCAAGGCCAAGAGGCAGACGTGCGCCCCGAAGACATGGTGAGCACACTGGTTATCCCCGCTGGATAGTTAACCCGTCCTTCAGTGGGCCTGCGTAGGCTTGTCCTCGCGAACAACGATGGGAGCAAGCTGGTCCGTCCATGGCCCCGAAGAATGAAGACACGCTGGAGGCCAAAATCCGTCAGGATCAGCTTGCTGACCTGAGGGCCGGCCTCTTCGTGTCGATGCCGATAAGCGCTATCCTGTCAGGCCTGATTTGGGCGGTGCACGCCCTTTCTGGCAGCGGCTTTGCAGCTGCAATCTGGTTCCTGGTCGTCAATGCGATAAATGCCGCCCGCCTTGCACTCGCGCGTTATCAGCTAAAGGAAACGGGGCGCCATGACGGATTAGTGGGGGTTTTGCCGCGGCTTCGCTGGTTTGGCATCCTTGCTCTTCTGGCAGGGTTTGCCTGGTCCTTCCTGGCCGTCCTGACTGTTGGATACACGACACCTCAAGCACCTCTGCATCTGGTCATTCTGGCGGGCATTTCAGCTGGTGCGGTTACATACGGCAGTTCGTATGCCGCGGCGGCGACCAACTTCATCACACCTCCGCTCCTCATCACGGTGGCTTGCCTTTTGGCGAAAGGCAATTTTGAAGACTACATTCTGGCTTTTACCGTTCTGCTCTTCATGGGCGGCTTGGTTCGAGCTTCGTTTGTTGGGCAAGCACGGTTCCGCGAAGCGAGCCGCCTGAGGCATGAGGCCGAGCGGCTTGCGGCGGAGATGAAGGCCAGTTCCAGGCAGGACCACCTGACGGCCCTTCTCAACAGGCGTGGCCTCGAAGACGCAATCGGACGTTTCGAGACCGCGGATGGCCCCTTCGTGGCAATGCTGGTTGATCTGGACGGGTTCAAATCCGTCAACGATACCTACGGTCACAGGACCGGTGATGAACTGCTTGTCAGGATCGCCCGCCGCATAGAGGAGGAAGCACCGGAAGGCTCAACGCTCGCTCGTATCGGCGGCGACGAATTCGTGCTGTTTTTTCCCTCAACGAGGGTTTCGCTTTCTGCCAGTGATCTCGCCTCCAATATCATAGCCAAAATTGCCCGACCCTATATCGAGGTCGCGTCCGTCCGTGTCGGGGCATCGATAGGAATATACCTGGCGGAAAGCCCGGGCCTGACCGAAATGTTGTTGCGGGCGGACATCGCCCTTTATACGGCCAAGCGTCGTGGCAGGAACGAATTTTGCCTGTTCGATGCCGAACTCGACAGGGAACTGCAACGCCGCCAGTCCGTCGAACGGGACCTTCATTCGGCGATAAAGACGAGAAGCTTGCAACCTTGGTTCCAGCCGATCGTGAAACTCGACACCGAGGCCGTGGTCGGTTTTGAAGCCTTGCTGAGGTGGTCCCATCCGATTCATGGTGCCATCTCTCCACCCGAAATCATCACAGCTGCACGCGAAACCGGAATGCTTCAGCTGCTGACGCAAACCGTATTCGCCGACTGTTGTGCTTTTATCGACGGCTTGGTGAAAGCTGACTGTCGTGATTTCCGTGTGGCGATGAATGTTTCGCCGCGCGAACTGGAAGCCGGCGATATCGACGACATGGTTTTGGATGGTCTGGCGGCAAAAGGCCTCCCTGCAACGATGTTCGAAATCGAGATTACCGAAGAATCCCCGGTGGACCCGGACAGAGTGGATGAAAAGCTCGGACGGCTTTCACATGCGGGCATTTCCATCGCGCTCGATGACTTCGGCACCGGCTTTTCTACGTTGGCATCGCTCAAGGACAGTCGGATACGCAAGGTCAAAATAGACCAGGGCTTCATTCGCGGCTTGGCCAAGTCCCGAGAGGACCGACTGCTTGTCAAATCGGTCATCGATCTCGGTAACATGCTCGGGATCGAGGTCATGGCCGAGGGCGTCGAAACAGAGGCGGATCGGCAAACCCTGCACAAGCTTGGCTGCCGAACCGCTCAAGGCTACCTGTTCTCCAAGGCTGTGCCTCTGAGCCAAGCACTGGAAATGGCAGTCAAACAGCACGCGAAGCAGTTGTGACCGCTCCCGCCGCGCCGTCTCTCGCGGCCGTGCGCTCATGAGTGACGGGTATCTGAACTTCCTTGTTTGAAGAGCATGACAATCCGTGCTGTGCGTCAGCCGGCGAACAGTTCCTTGTAGCCGGTCGTCACCATCCAGTTCGCCCGGTCGATATGGCTGCGAAGAGCCTTGCGGGCGCGGACCGGTTCAAGGGCCGGGTCGATGCCTAGAATGAGATCGGCCATCTCCTCTTCGCTGGCATTGTCGGCGCAGGCATCCAGGATCCGCAGGTAGATCGTGAAATGCTGCCTATCGTAGGCCGTCAGGTTCTCCGACCAGGGGACTTCGTCGCACAGAGTTGAGTTTCGAGTCTCATCTGTTCCCATTGATCGATTCATGCCTGTTGCGAGCCTCGGCTGTTGAGCGCTGGATGCAACGCAGCATATCCCAAAATGGGATAATCCGAAACCGGGATTAGTCGCTGATCCGGTCTTTACCCGACCGGTTCGCCTACATGCCCAAATCTCTTCGCTCGCCCCGCCACCAGCGGTTTCTGGCCCAGCTGGTTTCCCTGCGCAAGGCCAAAGGCCTGACTCAGGCGCAGGTGGCCGAGAAGCTTGATCGTCCCCAATCCTTCGTGGCCAAGTACGAGGGTGGAGAGCGGCGTCTCGATGTCATCGAGTTTCTCGACTTAACTGCGGCGCTTGACGCTGATCCGTGCGAGATTCTGTCCAGCCTGCGGGCTAACGGGCGCCTGCGCCTCTAACGGCTCGCGCCGGTGCCGTGAACCGAGCGTGCTTTTCTTCGGCAAGCTGCCATTCCGCTGCGGGTGGGTCTTTACCAACCCATGCCGATATAGGATGATAATCCTAGGTGGGGCGATTCCTCAACGGAGATCGCAATGGCTAGGACCAAACTTTCCAAGCAGCTTTCACAGGCTGAAATCGAGCGCTTTCTGGCGGAGGCGGAACGGCTGCACAAGAGCATCGTCCAGCCGCTTCTATCACCTACCAGCAACCATTACCTGGCTCTCCAGCGCACCCATGAAGCGCTGTTAAAGACGGTGAAGGATATCACGGGGAAGGATGCGCCGTTCATTCAATGGTTCGGAACAGGACCGGTGAATTAGACCCGACTTGTAGACTCTAGGCCGCAAACGTCGCACTCTCTCTTCGGAGGGAAGGGGCGTGGGCAACCATCGCTATCAGGACAATCGGTACAACCGTCGCAGGTATGGCGAGCGCCATCGTTCGAACGACGTTCCGTTGTGGGCAAAGATCGTTGCTGGTGGAACAATCCTGGCTGGCTTTCTTGCCTTCGAAATCGGCCCTGCCGCTCTCGGCTGCAACATCAAAGCCAATATCAGCTATAACACGGGCGAGCGCATCTATCATGTTCCCGGACAGGAATATTACTGGGAGACGCGCATCAACCTGTTGAAAGGCGAGCGCTGGTTTTGTTCGGAGGAAGCCGCGCGCAAGGCTGGGTGGCGGAAGTCTCGGGTCTGAGCGTCCGTGGTAAATGCTTGCGAAAATGCTGCATCGCACATGTTTTCGGTGCAGCATTCATTTGAAGTATTTATCGCGATCCGTTCGAAAAATCTGTCCAGCCTGCCGTCCTGGCGGGCGCCCGCGCGCCTGACGACGCGCACCAGGTGCTCGTGAACCGAGCCCGCTTTTCTTCGGCAAGCTCAGGCGGTCTCGGCCATTCGGCTTCGCCCCTTGGCGTGGGCAGCCCTTCGGGCTGAGACGGCCGCCGCCCTTGCGGGCGGCGCGGTTTGTCTGTTGGCCTTTCCCGGTGGCGCGGGGTGGGCGGCACTCCCTTCTAGGCCCGCCGCGGCAGCCCGCAACCCTTCGCGTGCCGCTCAGGGTCCTCCTCTTCGTTCCGGTCCTTCGGATGCGGTCCGCCTACCACGGCGGGCCTTTCCGGTCGCGACTCGCCGCCCACCCCGCTTCCGGGGAAAGGCGCGGCGATTGGCGAGCGGAGGATGAGACGATGCATGCAAACAGCAAGCGTTGTGCCAGCACAGAGGCTGGCGCAGGCAAGGGCGGGCGCCCGGGCGCCAGCCTTTATCAGGAGATCACCGACCGCATCATTGCCGAACTGGAGCGCGGCACCGTGCCATGGGTCAAGCCATGGGGCAGCGCAAAGGCAGGCCTTGGCCTGCCGAGGAATGCATCCTCTGGGCGCACCTATTCCGGCATCAATATCCTCATCCTGTGGGGCGCGGTCATCGAGCGCAGCTATCCCAGCCAGAACTGGCTCACCTTCCGGCAGGCGCTCGTCCTTGGCGGCAATGTCAGGAAGGGCGAGCGCGGCACGACCATCGTGCATGCCGACCGCTTTGTCCCCAAGGACGAGAAGGAGCGCGCACGCCACGAGGGCGATGAACCACAGGCCGTGCCTTTTTTGAAGCGCTTCACCGTCTTCAATGTCGCGCAGTGCGATAATCTTCCGGAAGACCTCTATGCCGCCGCCGAGCCGCTGCCTCAGTGCGAGATCGTGCCGCAGGCCGAGACGCTCATTCGCGCCAGCGGTGCGGATTTCAGGATCGGCGGCGATCGCGCTTTCTACATGCCGGGCAGCGACCACATTCAGGTGCCGCCGCAGCCGGCGTTCCATCACCAGATCGACTATTACCGGACCTGCTTTCACGAGCTTGGCCACTGGACCGGCCACCCGACGCGGCTTGCTCGCGACCTCTCCGGCTCGTTCGGCTCCAAGGCTTACGCGCGTGAAGAATTGGTCGCCGAAATCACTGCCGCCTTCGTCTGCAGCAATCTCGGTATCGAGCCGACCGTGCGTCATGCCGATTACATCGGCTCATGGCTGAAGGTGCTGCGCGAGGACAACCGCGCCATCTTCCGTGCCGCCAGTCTTGCCTCCAAGGCCGCCGATTTCCTGTTTGGCCTTCAGGCCGATGCCGAAGGCGAGGCGCAGGAAGGGATTGCGGCATGACGATGCGCGATCCTCAACTGACCGCGAGCGAGCCGACGCCGCAAGGCGAGCAGATGCTCATTCCCGGTGTCCGGCCGATCACCACGCGCGATCGGCTCACCCTCCTGATGGACGCCGATGTGTCCGCGCGCGGCGCAAAAGCCGCTCGATATCGGCCTCTTCGATGAAGCCAGCAGAAATCAACTCGACCTGTTCGGACAAGGAGTCTTTCCATGATCCTGATCACCGATCCGCTGCGCGCACGACTGCTCGCCAATGGCGCCGCCGACGCCGACATCGACCATTTTCCCGTTGTGAAACTGTTTAATCCCACAGGTGCCGCGACGTGGCTTCTGAGCGAACTCGACGCCGATGGCGACACGCTGTTCGGCCTTTGCGATCTCGGCTTCGGCTTCCCCGAACTCGGCAGCGTCAGTCTGGCCGAGCTTGCATCCGTAAAAGGTCCGCTTGGCCTCGGCATCGAGCGCGACCTGCATTTCCAGGCGCGCTTTACGCTCTCCGTCTATGCCGAAGCCGCCCGCATTTGCGGCCACATCACCGAGGCCGAGCGACTTCTGCGGCAGGCAGCAGACGCCCTTTCAAAGCCCCATTCCGAGCTTCCGCCCGACACGGCGGAACAGCAGCGCCGATAGGCGCAAAAACCGTCCCGCCGCGCCGGCCTTCGGCCTCTGCGGCGGGACAACCTCAACCAAAGCGAAGGAGAGTAACCATGCAGCTTGCCCACATCCCCTTGGATCAGCTCAACATTTCCGCGCTCAACATGCGCCATGGAAAACGCGCGCCCGACATTTCCGACATCCTGCCATCCGTGCGTGCGCGCGGCGTGCTGGTGCCTCTCCTTGTGCGGCCGAACGGCCAGCCGGAAACCTTCGAGATCGTTGCCGGCAGGCGGCGCTATTTCGCCGCGAAATCGCTTGCCGACGAGCGCGGCGAAGGCGATCCCTTGCCCTGCGCCATCATGGAGGACGGTGATGACGCCGATGCGCTGGAAGCTTCGCTGATCGAAAACCTCGCCCGCCTTGATCCTGACGAAGTATCGCAATGGGAGACGTTTTCGCGGCTCGTCAGGCAAGGCCGCACCGTTCCCGATATCGCTGCGACCTTCGGCATCACTGACCTGAAGGTCAAACGCATTCTGGCGCTTGGCGACCTCTTGCCCAAAATCCGCGAAGCCTATCGCCGCGAGGAGATCGACGCCGAGACGGTGCGCCATCTCACCATGGCGTCCAAGGCGCAGCAGAAGGACTGGCTGGCACTCTGTGCCGATCCCGATCAATACGCGCCGCGTGGCTTTCAATTGAAGCAATGGCTGTTCGGCGGCCAGTCGATTTCCACCAAGGTGGCGCTGTTTGCCATCGACGAATATCCCGGCCTGATCACCTCGGACCTGTTCGGCGAGGACAGCTATTTCGCCGATGCCGACCTGTTCTGGCAAAAGCAGAACGAAGCGATTGCCGCCAGACGCGACACCTATCTCAACGACGGCTGGAGCGAGGTGGTGCTGCTGGAGCCGGGCCAGTATTTCCACCGATGGGACCACGAGAAGACCCCGAAGAAGAAGGGCGGCAAGGTCTTCATCGCGGTCACGTATCGCGGCGAGGTCGAGTGTCACGAGGGCTGGCTGTCACACAAGCAAGCCCGCCGCGCCCGCGAGGGCGGCGAGCAAGACGAAACGGCCGCCAAGCCGCCGCGCCCCGAACTCACCGGCCCGATGCAGAACTATATCGATCTGCATCGCCATGCCGCCGTGCGCGCCGCCATGCTCGACCATCCCGCCGTGGCGCTGCGCCTCGTGGTGGCTCACGCCATCACCGGGTCCGGCTTGTGGCAGGTGCGCCGTGAGCCACAGCGCGCAGTCAACGAGACGGTGACTGCCAGCCTTGCCGGCTGCAAGGCTGAAGCTGCATTCGGCAAAAAGCGGCGCGAAGTGTTGGCCCTGCTCGGATCACCGGATGCGGATGGCGTGGTCGCCGGCGGCAATGGCGACGCCTTTGCTATCGCCGGCGTGTTCGCGCGCCTCTTGGCGCTGTGCGACGACGATGTCATGCGCGTTCTCACCCTTGTCATGGCCGAGACGCTTGCAGCCGGCAGCGCCGTCATCGAGGCGCTCGGCAACCATCTGGACGTCGATATGGGCGCATGGTGGCAACCGGACGATGCCTTCTTCGACCTCTTGCACGACAAGGAAATCGCCAATTCGATGCTGGCCGAGGTCGGCGGCAAGCTGGTCGCGGACGGCAATGTCGCCGAGAAGGTCAAGACGCAAAAGAAGATCATCCGTGACTTCCTGGCGGGCGAGAATGGCCGCCTCAGGGTCGAGACCTGGCTGCCGCGCTGGATGAAATTCCCGGCCGAAAGCTACACCAGCCGCGGCGGTTTCCGCACCGCCGATCAGTGGGCACAAGTGCAGCCGCTGTTCGTCCGCGAATAATCGATCAGGACCCAAGCGGCGGTTCTTTCGAGTGCCGCCGCTCAGGTCGCGCGCGCCGCTCCGGGCCGCGCCGGCTGCCGATCGGTCGTCTTGTCGAGCCGGTGCCGCGCGCGAGAAATCCCGACGCCAACTCGCCCCATTTCGGCAGCCCTGCAGCGCCGGGTTGCTTGCTGAGGCGCCCCGCGCATGGGGCCAATTGTCCGATCGGGTTGCCGACAGAGCCCGCGCAGCCAGCCCCCTGCATTGCCGCCCCCGCTTGTGCCACCGATCGCGCCACCTGTCTCCATGTGTCTCAGGGACCATTCCCCTGCGGCTGGCTTGACGACCTATGGGCGGATCCGGCCCGCCCGAAACCCTCGCCAGCAGCTTTTTTCCCCGCCGCCTGCGGCGGCTTCCTCGCGCCGCTTCGCTTCAAAAAAGCTGTCCGCTCGGGTCCTCCGCTATCGCTGCGGCCGTCCCGGTTCCGGCGGTCCGGACGCGCCCATCACGGTCCGCCATCGCAGGGGAATGGTCCCCGGCGAGCACCAAAAGGAGACTAAAAATGACCGCGATCGGATACGTCACCAAACAGGAAAACGGCGGCTACAAGGGCCAGCTCAGGACGCTTAGCGTCCGCGCCGACATCGACATCGTGCCCAATCAGGCAAAGAGCGCCGACACCCATCCCGACTTCCGGGTGCTGACGCAAGGGGTCGAAGTAGGGGCCGGCTGGATCCGCACCGGCGAGACCTCCGGCAAGGACTATGTGAGCCTGTCGATTGCCGCCCCGGAGTTCGGTCCGCGCAAGCTCTACGCCAATCTCGGCCGCGCCGCCGGCCAGGATGACGACGACACATACGCCATCATCTGGAACCCCGTCGACTGAACCGCCAGCCTCGAGCCCCGCGCCGCAACCGGCGCGGGGCTCTTCTCAAGAAGGGGCGGCGAAAACTCGCCCCCCACTCTTCGCCCGTCCCCAAAACGATCTCGCTCGCCGATCCTCGCCTTCGCTTGTCCGTAGCGAAACGAGGATCATCATGGACGACGAAAACGAACGCGCGGCCCGTGCCAAGAAGGGCAGTCCGTTTCTCAACACCGCGCAGGCCGCCTTCTATATCGGGCTGTCCCAGCGCACGCTGGAGAAGATGCGGCTCAAAGGCGGTGGCCCGCAATTCCGCAAGCACGGCCGCTATGTTCGGTATCACATCGACGAGCTCGACGACTGGTCGAAAGGGCGCGCGCAGGAGACCAGGCCCGAGGATGGCGGCCACGATTCCGGCTCGGCCGGTGCGGGAGGCCGCTCATGAGCCGGCGTCCCACTATCCGTCTGATCGGCAGCCATCTGCGGCGCGTTCGGGCGCGCAAGACGATCGCCGTGGCCACAATAGGCCTCGGCCTGATCGGCTTCGCCGCTTTCGACAACCCATCGCCCTGGCTGGTCTGGAACGCCTCGGCCAGTGCGCCGGTCGGCCTCTATCGCGTCGCGTCCGGATCGCCGGCTCGTGGCGATCTCGTGCTCGTCCGCCCGCCAAAACCGGTCGCCGATCTCGCCGCCGAACGCTTCTTCCTGCCCAGCAACGTGCCGCTGGTCAAGCGCCTTGCCGCGCTGCCTGGCGAGCATGTCTGCGCCTTCGGCGACGCCATCATCATCGGCGGCGAAATTGTCGCGCGCCGGCTGGCAACCGACACGCAGCACCGTCCGCTGCCTTGGTGGAATGCCTGCCGCAAGCTCGCCGCCGCCGAGGTTTTCCTGCTCGGCAACGATAGAAACCGCTCCTTCGACAGCCGCTATTTCGGGCCGGTGCCGGCCGAAAATATTGCCGGGAGGCTCGTGCCGCTATGGACCGAGTAACCCTCCTGATGCTGGGCATGGTCGCGATAGCGCCATGCGCCTGTTCCGCCGCGACCGACGCTCAGCCGGCCGCCATCTCCCGTGGTCCGCAGCTGGCAAGATGGCAGCCCTTGGTAGCCGAAGCAAGCCGGCGTTTCAGCATTCCACAGCCCTGGATTTATGCCGTCATGGATGCCGAAAGCCGGGGGCAGACAAAGCTGAATGGACGGCCGATCGCGTCACACGCCGGCGCCATTGGCCTCATGCAGGTGATGCCCGGCACCTACGAGGAGATGCGCGCAGAGCTTGGCCTGGGGGCCGATCCGCACGACCCTCGCGACAACATTCTGGCAGGCACTGCCTATCTGCGCGCCATGTATGACCGCTTCGGCTTTCCCGGCCTGTTTGCCGCCTATAACGCTGGGCCGGACCGTTACGAACAGCATTTGCAGCGTGGGCGACCGCTGCCCAGCGAGACGGTTTCGTATCTGGAAGAGCTCAAGGCTGCGGGGATCTCCGCCGCTGACATGGACGCGTTCACCGGCAAATCCCGTTCCGGAAAAGCGCCGGAAATCCCGTCCGGGCAGTCGCTGTTTTTCCTGCGAAACGGTGTTTCCGCGACCGATCCGAATGGCCAAATTGTGGTGCCGCTCGGATCGGAGCGAGCAAGGTCAGGCCGGCCGGATCGCAGGTGAGGGCAGGGGTGCCGTGGGTCGGGCGGGGCAGGGAGGCAGGTCCGCGGAAGGCAAGATAAAGGCATCGCCTCCTGGAGGCGGCGAAGTCTTTGTCTGCACATCGTTTTTCACGGAGGCTGCCTTCAGCGTCAGGAGAGCTTCTGCCGACAAACCTCTGATTTTGCTTAAGATCACTAGGAGGCTCAATGCAGGATGAAGAGTTCAAGCCGAGCCTGGGCAAAATCGGATCGCGCGGCTCGAAGGCAGGCAAGCGTTTCGCCGGCCAGATCCGCGCCGCGATCAACCGAGCCGGCGGCGGCAGCGGTCGCCGTGGCCGCTTCATCGGAAGCCGGGCGGGGCGCGGCGGGGCTGCTGCCGCCGTTCTCAGAGCGCGCGACCCCCACGCGGCGTTTCGGCAGCGGCGCGCCGTCGTCAAGGCCCGTATCGTCAAGCTGGCCGGCAAGGGTGTTGACGGGGCACGTGCACACCTTCGCTACCTCCAGCGCGACGGCGTGACCCGCGAAGGCGAGCCTGGCGAGCTCTATAGCGCCGACAGCGACCGCGTCGATGGAAAGGCCTTCATCGATCGTGCCGATGGCGACCGGCATCAGTTCCGCTTCATCGTCGCCCCTGAAGACGGCATCGAGTATGATGACCTGAAGCCGCTCACGCGGCGCCTCATGGCGCAGATGGAAGAAGACCTCGGCACCAGGCTCGACTGGGTTGCCGTCGATCATTTCAACACTGGTCATCCGCATACCCATATTATCGTCCGCGGCAGGGACGACCGCGGCGAAAATCTTGTCATCGCGCGAGACTACATCTCGTCTGGAATCCGTGAACGGGCGGCCGAGCTGGTCAGCCTCGACCTTGGCCCGAGAACGGACCGCGAGATCGAGCAACGCCTGCGCCAGGAAATGGAGCGGGAACGCTTCACCAGCATCGATCGGCAGCTGCTCCGCCTGCGCGACGATGACGGGCATGTCTCACCGGCCAGCCGAGACACGTTTCGCCAGACGCTGCACCAGGGGCGCCTGCGTAAGCTCGAGCGGATGGGTCTGGCTGAGGAAGTCGGCTCGGGCCGCTGGCGCCTTGATGGCGAGCTTGAAGCGACGCTGCGCCGCATCGGCGAGCGGGGCGACATCATCAAGACCATGCACCGCGAACTGACCGGCAAGGGGCTCGCCCGCAGTGTCGCCGACTATGTTGTCCATGATCGTTCTGCAGAGCAGATGCAGCCTGTCGTCGGCCGCATCATTGCGCGCGGCCTGGCCGACGAAATCACTGACCGCCATTACCTCGTCGTCGACGGCGTGGACGGCAAAAGCCACTATGTTGATATCGGCAAAGGCGAGGCCACCCAACCGACGCCAGAGGGCTGCATAGTGCGGGTCACGCCGAGCGACACCGGGCCAAGGCGAGTCGACCGCACAATTGCCGAGATCGCCACAGCCCATGACGGGCGCTACAGCATCGATATCCATCTCAAGCATGACCCGTCGGCCACCGAACGCTTTGCCGAAACGCACGTGCGGCGACTGGAGGCGATCCGCCGGGCGACCGGTGGTGTCGAGCGCGAGCCGGACGGCACATGGACTATCGCGCCGGACCATCTCGACCGCGTCGCGGGCTACGAGCGTCAGCGAGCGAGGGCCGAGCCTGTTGTCGTCGACAAGCTCTCATCAATGCTGCTGGAGAGCCAAGTCAGCTTCGACGGCGCCACCTGGATCGACCAGGAGCTCGTATCAGCTCATCCTGAGCCCTTGCGTGACTCTGGGTTCGGTCGCGAAGTACGTCAGGTCCAGGCCCGTCGACAGCAGTGGCTGATCGCGCAAGGTCTCGCGCATGAAGCCCAGGATCGGGTCATCTATCGCGCGAACATGCTTTCGATGCTGCGCCAACGCGAGTTGAACCGCGTGGCCGGCCAGTTGTCGAACGAACTCGGTCTGCCCTATTCTGAAGCCCAGAGTGGAGATCGAATAGAAGGCACGCTCCGCCGCTCCGTCGAGCTCGCCGGCGGAAAATACGCTGTCATCGAGAAATCGCGCGAGTTCACGCTGGTGCCATGGCGGCCGGTGCTTGAGCATCATATCGGCAAGGAGGTTTCCGGCGTCGTGCGTGCAGAGGGGATTTCATGGACCATCGGCCGGCAGAGAAGCGGACCAAGCATTTCGTGACATGGCTACACAACTTCTTTTGCCCGCGTTGAAACAGGTACTCAGTCCGGACGGAGTTCGCCTGCTAATTGCCCGCGGCATTGATCTCGCGAGGGATAAATGGCTGGTCGTGCAAGACTTATCGTTCGCTCTACAAAATGCGCCGCGATGATTCATCGTGTTCCATGATTCTGAGCCAAAACCCTCCTGCGCCACCACGGCACTCTTCCCGGTGCCACGGAAGCCGCGCCGACGCGGCGGTGCCGGCCTGGTTGCACAGGGCTGCCCCCGACCCAAACAGTTGCGGCGCATTGAGGACATTGCAATCACTGACGGTGCAGCCATCGGCGCGCTCGATGAGATGGTCCGCCAGCTAGAGAGGTGGGCTGGCGCCTGGTGACAGCGCCTAGGGCTTTCGGCGGCCGTGGTACGGCGAAGCAGGCTCGCGGCGTCGAGGATGAAGCCGCACTTCGCGATGTTCTTCTGCTCACACGACCGGGAGACAAGGTCGACCCCGCGGGCCGGATGCTGTTGACCGGGCGTGAACTGGCAGCCCATCCCGCTGAGGATCTTCTAACGGGAGAAACCTCGCTGCGGTGGGGAAGATTTCGATCGTCGCCCGCGACGACGAGGCGGTCAGCGACCTGACCAGACGAGCTCGGCAGCTTTCCGCTGCGGCATGGTGACCGGCGCGATCATGGCCGCCGAATGAGATCGCTTCGAACGCACCGTCGGATGCTGGCTCGCCGACGCTTTACTGGCGCAGCGCCTGGGAGGGGCACGAGATTCCGGTAGAGACCAGATGCACCTGGGAGGCGCGAACGTCCTCCAGGCCGAGCCGGTCCGGCGAGCGGTCGAATATCGCGAAAACTTGGCCACCGCGTGCACGTAGGATCGCTGGGTGGCCGGCGACAGATTGCGGATCGTCATGTCCTCGATCATGCGTCGGCGAAGAGGGCTCAACTCGGCCATCTCAAACTCTCAAACTCCTGTTCTCAAGATTGCGCTTCAACAGCCGCAATCCTTCAAAACAGAAGCGTCATCCGCAAACCCACGCACCAAATGACGCGTCAGCGGCTTCGTTCAATCCCTTTATGGGTCCGGATCCTAGCAGGTTGTGACCATTGCTGTGGCAATGCAGCAGTCCTGGATGGCTGCATCAAATAAGTTCCAAGATGCCCCGGGCGCGCTTCCACCGGACCACCTGGACGCTGCAGTTAAATGCACAAATCCACGCGCGTGCTGAAGCATCGTGAAAAATTCATGGATTATGACCCGATCCAATTTCGGTCGATCAATCAGCGCCCTTCGCCGGGGCTGTCGGTCCGCATCGCGCCTGACAGCGGCGCTATGCTGGCGCTCCCATGGCCGCCCTGTTGAATCGCTTTCTCCAGCACCGAACTGAATTGGTCCCGCTGGCGAACATTTCGATGCTTCCGCCTTGTAGGCCTTCTTTGTTGCGGCCGCCTCTGCGGCACGGCTGCGCCGACGTGAACGTGCTTGGCGGCACGTTTTGTCAGGGAGGGGAAAGAGGCGCGCGGCCCTCTCCCAGCAAGCCGCCGCTGGCGGATTCCTCCGTCTGCCCGCTGCGCTCCCTGCAGACCGGGGAGACCCTTCCGCCCCCCTTGCTCCCGCTGCTCGCCGCGATGCAGGGGACAGGCGACCTGAACCCGTGCCCAAGCCGATCTGATGGCCGCAGAGGCGGTGGGGCTGGACATGGGCCCGTGGTGGACATACGTGCCACACAAATCCTCATGCTCGCCTAACCGGCTGCAACGTATGGCAATCCGGGCAGACCCGACGAAAGAAGGAGTAGGTCTCGGCCATTCCCGTGTCCGAACCCAGAAAAGTTACTGGTTCCTTACGGGCGCGATACAAAGGGCACAGGCTGGACTTGGCTGCCGGGGGCGGGGCTTGTCGACCGCTCAATCGAAAGTGAGAGACGAGGAGGAGAATCACCGACCTGCAGAGCGGCAAGGCGCTCGCCTACTTCCCTGTCAGTCACCGTTAGCCGATGGTTTAGACGAAGATAGTCCGTCCATGTCGGCGTGCGGAATGTCTCGGTCCAAAGAGTCGAGTTCTGAAGATCGCGCTGGAGGGTCCAGTCCCGCGCACCGGCACGGCTCTGAACGCGCCGCCTTTCGCGCATGCAGCTCAGAAATTCCTCGATATTCTCCTCGGGTATCGAGTACTCCACCTTGATCACGATCGGGCCGCTCCTGGGCTTCAAATCGAGGGCCAGTTCTGGTGGCCTGAAGTCGAAGGCCCCTTGATCCGATTCCTCCCATAGGCGGACCGGCAATAGCTTTCCCACAGCTGCAACCAGCAACAGCGCCGCTGCAGCACCTTCCAAAGCCCACGTCAGGGAATAGTTCTGCGCGACAGCACCCCAGATCCAGCTGCCCGCTGCCATGCCGCCGTAGGTCAGGGCGTAATAGATCGACAGGGTGCGACCAACGACCCACCTTGGGCTTGCCAACTGCACACACACGTCGGTTCCGGTCCAGGTGACAACCCAGCCTGCGCCAGCGATTGCAAGCGCGATCGCTGCTACAGCCACCGATGATGTGAGAGCCAGTAAAAGGCAACACGTTGCGCAAGCAACGGACGCGAACGTGATCAATCGATTTTGGGACGTGATGCGTCGCAAGTAGCTATTGCCAATGCCCGCGATGAAGGCGCCTGTGCCGAAGCCGGCCAACAGGACGCCGTAAACAATTGGCCCCCCCGCCAGTTGGTCGCGAACCAGGAGGGGGAGCAGAGCAAGGATCGAGATGCTTGACAGCCCGAACAGGGTTGCACGCACGATCGCCACTCTGATCTCCGAGGAGATTGCCGTGAAGCGCATGCCATCATGAATGGCCGTCGTCATCCGCTCGCGCGGAAGAGGCGAAGAGCGAACTTGCCACTTGGAGCGCAGTACAGCGCTCAACGGGACCAGGTCGGTCAGCGCAGCGAAGGCGAAAGCCGTAAGGGGGCCCAGCAAAGCCAAAATTACACCGCCAAGCGCCGGTCCTATGCTTCGAACCACGTTGTACCCCACCGACATCAGCGTCACTGCAGCGGGTATGTCGCGCTTTTCCAGGATGTCGCCGACCGAGGCGTGCCAGGCTGGATCATTCAAGGCAAAGCCGCATCCCGCCAAGAAACTCAGTCCCAAGATCAGCCATGGACTGACAAAGCCCAGTCCAACAGAGAGAGCCAGCGCCGTGGATGCCAGTGCGATCAGGCAATGTCCGGCAAGCATCACGCCGCGGCGGCTGAAGCTGTCTGCAATCGCTCCAGCAAGGATCGACAAGAAGAAGGCGGGCAGTGTCGATGCAGCCTGCACGAGCGCAACCATCAGATCGGAGGCTGAAATCGTTGCCATAAGCCAGCTTATAGCCACGCTCTGCACCAGCCAGCCAAGGCTGGATATCTGCGTGGCTGTCCAGATCGAACGAAAGACCGGATTCTGAAGAGGGATCAGTGTGTTTGCCGCAAAGGGCGGGGAATCTTGACGCCGCATGACTTCTCACCTCCACCACGTAGTTCTTTCGCTCACTCACTTGCTGACAGCGGTGCGCTTACGCACAGCTGCGTCACAACCAAGTTCCGATATCGCGCTCGCAACAAAGTAGATGTCGCATCCACGGTGCTGATGCGCGATGAGTGTGCCAGTTGGGCGTCAGCTGGTCTGGGTCGCGCAGCCCGATGGGGTGCGGTCTGCCCTGCGACTCTTGGCCTTGGACGGTGCTACCGCCCCGATGGCCGGGTTGTCAAACTGCCACGGTGCTAGCAGCGCCCATCCCATCCTGACAGGCATGAGCGTACGACGCAGCGCATCGCTGGTATCGGAGGCGGGTGCAAGATCAAGGGTGGCATCGTCTTGACAAGTACGAGCTGGTGGACGCCTTCGCCCGACCTATCACATCGGCGATTTATGGGGCCGCCGTTCAACTCGTTGGTCTATGCACAAAAAACATAATACGCTTCAAAAGACGTTTCGTGTCGGCGCAGGCGCCGAGGAGGGCGGAAGCCTTCACCATCGTCATCCCGCCACCGAACGTCACTGGCTCGCTGCACATGGGCCATGCGCTCAACAACACGCTGCAGGACATTCTGGTGCGCTTCGAGCGCATGCGCGGCAAGAACGTGCTGTGGCAGCCCGGCATGGATCACGCCGGCATCGCCACGCAGATGGTGGTCGAGCGCCAGCTTATGGAGAAGCAGATCCACCGCCGTGACCTGACGCGCGACGAGTTCATTGAGAAAGTCTGGGAGTGGAAAGCCGAATCCGGCGGCGCGATCTTCAACCAGTTGAATCGGCTGGGGCCTCGGCCGACTGGAGCCGAGAACGTTTCACCATGGACGAGGGCCTGTCCAGGGCGGTGCTCGAAGTGTTCGTCACGCTCTACAAGGAAAGGCCTGATCTACAAGGACAAGCGCTTGTCAACTGGGACCCGAAGCTCTTGACCGCGAGTCCGACCTTGAGGTCGAACAGCAGGAGGTCAACGGCAATCTCTGGCATTTCCGCTACCCCGTCGAGGGCGAGGTTTTGGATCCGGAAAATCCTAAAACCTTCATCACCGTGGCGACGACCCGCCCGGAGACGATGCTGGGCGATATGGCGGTCGGCGGTGCATCCCGACGACGAGCGTTTCCGGCATCTTGTCGGCAAGAACCTCATCCTCTGCCGATCGTCGGCCGCAGGATCGCGGTGGTGGCGGACGAGTATTCTGATCCGGAGAAAGGCAGCCGCGCGGTCAAGATCACGCCGGCGCACGACTTCAACGAATTTGAGGTCGGCAGGCGCCATAAGTTGCCGGCGATCAATATTCTCACCATAGAGGGGCGGTCACCCTCACGGACAATGACGACTGTCTCGCCGGGCTGGAGGTGGCGCCGTAGCGCCATGCGGTCCGGGACGAGCTCGACGGTCTGACGCTTACATCTCGCCGAACTGGTCCAAGCAAGCATGAATTCCATAACCAGGCGCCGACGTGGAACTATCTCGTCGTCCACGCCCACGGACGCATCACTGTCCGGGATGATGAGCGCTATGTGCGCCGTAACGTGGCGAAGCTCACTCACATGCATGAAGCCTCGCAGCCTGCCCCGTGGAAGATGGGCGACGCGCCGAAGGACTTCATTGACACGATGGTGAAGGCGATCGTCGCCCTGGAAATCGAGATCACCAGCCTGGTTGGTAAATCAAAACTCAGCCAGAACAAAGAGGTGCGCGACATTCAGAACGCTGGTGAAATGCTGAATGCCCGAGGCGTCAATGGGATGGGAGAAGCGATGCTCGCGGTTGCGGCGGCCAAATCCCAATAGCAACTATCTTGTCCCGACAAGCCGCTGGTGCTGGATTTCCAACGGGTGACCTTGAGAGACAAATGCTTCGGCTCGCCGGAAACGTGACCAGCATCTGACCACCCGCTATGCGGCAGATGGACAAGAACTCAGGCCGCCATCGCCAGCCACATCCGCAATGCCGCCGGATCGATGGAAGCTGCTTACCCCGCCAGTCTCTCCGGTCATGCCGCCTGCGTCGTTAATACCTTGAACAGCAGCCTGGCGGTTAAACCGCCTTGCGTGTTCGGTATGGCGGCACAGCGGTTTGGAGATCGGCGAACGCCACGCCCCACGGTAGCGATGCCTCGCATGACCAAGCAGCGGCATGTGCGGCAGGCTTGCACCCGCTTCAGATGCGAGACGGGTCAAGACAATCATCCTGCACAACGCCACGCGGCGGTGAGCCGGTTTCGAAAAGGGCCGGCCCCGGCCGTTCATACAAGTGGAGTTGGGGGCGCGGGGCCGGATCAAGCCTATCGCGTTGGACCCGCCGGGACCGCGCGTACATCATCCCGGCAACGCCAGGCGCTCGCCTCGCGTCATGCGGGCTTCGGCTTGGCGCGCCGAATGTCTGGACCGGCATCGCGGAGCAATGGCGCACCAGTCTACGACATGGTGCGTAGTCGCCATGCTGCCCCTGGCCAGATCGTAGATGACCTCGGCTTGTTCGCCATGGCGAGCCGAAGCACGTTGACGGCCGTGCCGGGTGATGCGCCGTCCCAGACTATCATCCCAAAATCGGCGCGCGCTATCTCCCGGTCTTTGGCGGCGTAGATCCAGTATCCTCTAGCACCTTCAGGAGACGGGACCCGGTAGGCAGCCCAGTCGCCCAGATCATTGCGGGGTTCCTTGGCCGCATGGAAGACCCCGACATGTTTGTAGCCGTAGCCCGCGAGCAGGCCCTGCGCCTCGGCATCGGCTCCAGACGCGTCGCCAATCAGCACGCCGTGCACGGCAACAACGATTGGGCGGATCCGAGCGATGGCAGGTTCCGTCAGCTCAAATATCTCGCGTGAACCCCCTATGAATATCATCGACATCATGACTTTCCCTTCTCTCCAGGGCTCCCTCGCTCTGACCGCCGTCTCCCTCTGGCCCTGCGTGAGGGGTCACCCGAACGCCGAGACGGCGAAGCCGGCTCGGGGAGCGGCGGGACGCCGCAACTAGAGCCCGGTCGGCGGCAGGCCGGCGCGCAGACCTGCCGCTTCCGGAGGCGCTACGCGCGCGGAGCTAGTGGCCTTTGTCGGCCAGCCAGAGGCTCACGTCCTGGATCGAGCGCATGAGGACCGACGGATTGTCCCGCGCGGGAATGAAGCCCCAGCTCTGCCAGTAGCGCTCTGCCTCGGCGTCGATCGCCCGCACCACCACCGCGCGGCCGCCGACGATGTCGGCGCCGGCGACGCAGCGATACAGCGCGTCCTTGACCAAGCCGCTACCGACGCCTTGTCCGGCATAGCGGTGGTCGATGGCGAGTTGTCCGATCAGCAGGCAGGGGATCGGATCGGGCGGGCGTCCGGTGCGGATGGCGCGCGGTGCGCTATTTGGCTGGATCACGCCCGGCGCGAGGCCGTAATACCCGACGACTGTTCCCTCGTCGTGAACGACCAGGACGCGGGTAAACCCGCGGGCCTGGTTCGTTCGCGCGAAGCCGGCCAGCCAAGCATTGAGCGCCGGCTTGCCGCAATCGAAGCTGTCGAGGCGGTGTGCGTGGTCGAGGAGTTCGATGCCTGAAAGCGCCACCTAGCGGTCCCAGGGCGGGGACCGACGCAGCCGCTCGGCCGCCTTCGCCGGGGGCGCAGCGGCCGGGGCTGAGATCGCCTGCATGAAGGCGTCATAGGCTTCCGGGGACACGCGGATGACGGTTTCGTTGAGGATGGCCGCCTGCGCCTCGTGCAGCGCGGCGCGCCGCATGAACTCCGTGCGCGACAGGCCGAGCAGCTCCGCGCCGCGGTCGATGATGGTGAGATCATCGTCGCGAAACCGCATCGAGACAGGTGCTTCCTTCCTGGTGGGTGTGGTGGCCATGGCGCGCTCCTGTGCTGCGGACGTATATACGTTAGTGTAACGCGGAACGCAATACTACGTTCCCTGGCGACGTCTCGTGGCGGATGGTCTCAGGATTTCTCGCCGCATCGGTTCTTCTCGGCTTCTCGCCCCAGTCGCCATTGCCGCAACCCAGAGCAAGGTGGCTTTGGTCAGCTCCGGCGGATCAATTACGGCTTAGAAAGCGCATTTGTTTTTGGCGGCCGGATGAGCGGGTCCAGAAGCGAAGTCGCTGCCATGACTGTCGCCGGACGAGCCCCGGCTATCCCGAAGCTGTTGAACATCTGACGCGATGGCGACTTTCGGGCCGTCACGCCACAAAGGAGGAACGGCTATGAAGCCTGGGCGGCGGCACTTTCATTCTCAGGCGCCGCTCTATGCCACCTGTCGGCCAATGTGACATCGCCACTGCGGTCCTTCGAACAAGTCGATTCGATTCTGAATTTCGGCCTTTAGATGATTGTAGCGATTGAATCAGCGACAAGGGCTGGGCAATCGCGGTTGTGGTGACCGCGAGCCACTAAGTTTGTGCCGTACCCTTACAATGATTCATCAAGGCGTTTACCTCGGCAATCACGAGATCCGGCGTGATGTCGAACTTGCATCGGACTTTGACCGGACAATGCCGCACTTGGTCCAGACCACATCCGCGACATTCAATAACACTCATAAGCATGCTGACCAAGGGACCTCGAAACCCCCAAATCTCCGGTAGATGTGACGCCGTGAAAATGCCGATAGTAGGGCGGCCAAGCTGGGCAGCGACATGGCCGGTGCCCGAATTGTTCGAAACGACGAGGGCGGCCGAATTCACGAGACAATTGAATTCCAATTCTGACAAGTCGACAGCCGTCCGAATGTTCGCGGCCCCACGTTCCCTAGCTATCTTCGCAACCTCCTCAAGCGCTTCCAGGCATTCGCCACGGCCAACGAGGACCACCTCACCACGGGTCGAAAGAGCAGCGACAACTTTGCCAAAACTTTCAATCGGCCAATCTCGCAGGCTGGAATTGGAGAACGGAGCCACGACAATCGGGGCATTGCCTGTAGTCGAATTCTGTGGGTGACCCGCTCCGCTTTCGAAATAGGCAGCTGCCTTTGCGACCAGAAAGAGGAGGATTTCTGACACATGCTGGAGACGCACCTGCTTACGGTCAATGAACCAATCAAGCCATCTACGGGGGATTTTGTTAGCAAGCCCTATTTTTTGGACCAGCTTGTAGAAAATGGTTCTGCGCAGTTTCAGATTGAATGGCGCTATCGCAATATCGATCTGATGCATGCTGTACGGATCAACTATCGCCGCACGGTGCCTGGCGGGAACTTCAAGCAAGATCGGCCTTGTTTCTTCCGGAACACGCATATCAATGGCAAGATCAAACTCGCCGGTCAGCAGCGGCCTTATGTCCGCGGCTTCTTTGCGCGTTTTGACTTTTGGGTTGCGAGGAAAAAAGTCAAAAGCAACGTGATCGTCGGCGAGGTCGAACTGTTTTGCAGTAGCGATGTTCCAGCTTCCCACCACCAGCGTAATGTGGGCATGCGCAAAACGCTGACGAAGGTCCTTTAGAGGCCCTAGAGACATCCAAAAGTCGCCGACATGATCAAGCTTGAGGACCAAAATTCTCATCCTTGCGCTTGACTGTTCCGGCTCTTCCCAGCTGCGGTATATAATTTGATTGCCGTCGTGCTTTGTAAAATATGCCATTGCCATTCCGAAAATTATACGGTCAACACTGATAGCCCAGTGACGCGTGTGTAGGTTGGAGTGCTCCCCACTTTGTCCGCGTCTCCGCAAGAATTCTGCCATCAGATCCAAGCCGCGCTCCAGCAGGAGCTGTTGGGCGAAGTCTGCATCTCTAGCGATGGTAGCGCGCCAAGAAAGCCAGCTATGTCCCGACCCGCAATGTGAAGGGCTTCGTCACGGTCTCGCATGCAGTGAGTTCGGCAACGCCGAGTAGACGGTGATCGCCAAGCCGCCGTCCCCAGATCTCGGAGCATAACGGCAGTGGCCTCGCTCTTTGGTCGATGCTGATCCTGAATGCGACCGTCGCCGCCGGCGACGACATCGCCGGCCGCATTGACCGTCTCGGGCACGCCCTGTCGCTGTGGTCCCGCATCACGGTCGCTAGCAAGGACCCGCCGCAGCCGCTTTTTTCTGCGCGTCCGGTCGTCCAAGGTGAAGTGGACGAATCAACCCTGTGATGAAGTCGACTGCCTGCCAGCGGTGAGGTGGCAGGCGGCATCGATGAACACCATTATTCGCCGAGCTTGGATAGCGGCACCTCTATCACGCTGAGAGCCTGTTATGCTGGTCCAGCGTTTGATCGCAGTCTTGATCCATGCGAGCAGCTTGTGAGGGATGCAATCGAACGAGGCGCTGCTCCCACAGCCGTCGCAGGCCCTCCATCAGAGCTTCACGCTTAGCCTGATCCGGCGCAATTGTATTGAGGAGATCTCCCAACACGGCTTCGCCCTCAATCCGCATCAGCAGATTAAACAAATCGTGTGAAATTCGTACACTGTCACTGCTGAAGTGGGTCGTGCTGATCTCGCAGTGAGTCTCCCGACGATCTGGCGCTTTGTAAGCGCGGGTTTGATGGAGGGACACATAGGGCGGCAACGAAACCGCAAGCGCAGTCCAATCCTGCAGCGTTGCAGCCCGCTTTTTTACCAGGAATGGCCCGACCACAAGTCCATCCAGCTCTGTCGTCAGAAAGGTGGCAATCGCGTCTGCAACCGAATCCACGATCGGTTCGGCATTGTTGTTAAAGGACGTATTGAGCAGAATTGGAGTGCCTGTGCGCTTCTTGAACGCATTGATGACCTCCCAGTACGCGGGATTGGCGTTGCGCGATACTGTTTGCAGGCGAGCGGTACCGTCGACGTGCGTGATGGCACCGAGCAAGGCGCGCTTTGAGTCACGCACGCGAACGACGAAATTCATGAATGGAAATTCGTGCCTACCGTCCGGGAGGTCGAAAAATTCGCTCGCATCCTCCTCCAGCACAGATGGCGCGAAGGGCCGATAGCCTTCGCGCTTCTTGACCATCGCATTGATCCGGTCCTTGTTTGCGGCGGGCCGAGGGTCGGCAAGAATGCTGCGGTTGCCCAGCGCACGTGGCCCAAACTCCGAACGACCCTGCACCCAGCCGATCACGGCGCCGTTGGCGATCCAGTCGGCTGCACTGCTTGCCACGTCATCAGAGCGTTCAACCTCGAGATGTCCGGCCCATGCATTCAGTTCCTGTTGCACGGCGCGCTCGCTCCCGAGATCAGGACCCCAATAGACCCCCTGCAGTCGCTCACACGGCGCGGGGCGGCCCATCTCGTTAGAGACTATCAGCGCAGCTCCCAATGCGCAGCCAGCGTCGTGAGACGCGGGTTGCACGAAAATGTCTTCGAAAAGCCCTGAATACAGCAGCTTACCGTTCATCGTGCAGTTGTGGGCCACCCCCCCCGCCAGGCACAACCGCTTCATGCCGGTGGCCTCACGGTGATGCCGGAGAATGTGGAACACGATCCGCTCAAGCGCTTCCTGCAGTGACGCACTCACATCTCGATGCTGCTGGGTGAAGGGCATTCCCTTTCGCCTGACCTCGATATTGCGGAGCAACGCCGTACCGATGCGGTCGAGGTGAACACGGTAGCCACCGCCGTTGGCGGAGAGCTCGTAGAACTGCTCGAAGAGCTCGCGATAGGGAGCGGGGTCGCCGTAGGGCGCGAGTCCCATTACCTTATACTCGTCGAACAAGCCGTAGCCGAGATAGCGGATCGTCTCGAGATAAAACAGCCCAAGAGAATTGTTCTCGGGGAAAGCCTCGAGTTGCGTAATTTCTGTGCCAGACCCTACCGCCAAGAGGCCCGATAGGAAATCACCAGAGCCATCAATCGCTAGAATGAGACTTTGTTCGAAGCCCGACATTGCAAAGGCGCTCACGGCGTGCGCCTGATGATGACTTACGAATGAAATACGCGAACTGTCCAACTTAGTGCCGAACTCACGCGTTAACAGATCCTGCACCAAAGTTTTAGCATCCAACGGAATGGAGAGAATGTCCGGGTGGGATGCGGACATACCTTCAAGCATGGCGTTGGCATAGGGCTCGCTGGCGTAGAGCGCGACACGATCAATGTCGTTGAGCTGAACCCCCGCCGCTGACAGACAGTATTGAATCGAACGAATTGGGAGCTTGTTGGAGTGTTTCATCCGATTGAGGCGTTCCTCTTCGACGGCTGCTATCACCCGTCCGTCTCGGACGAGCACCGCGGCGCCATCGTGCATAAAGGCGTTCCGAAGCTCGAATCGGTTTTCATGGACTTGGTCAAGTCCGCCGCTAATTCCTAGACACAGCATTTCTTTCTCCACATAGTGACGGGCAAGCCAAATTGGCCTGCCTCAGACCGTTTCCAACTAAATAGGCCGCGTTGTCGCTTGCAGCTGCAACCGCCTGTCAGGCATCACCGGCATCAAAGAACGCCTCATAAGGGTCCGCCTGAATCAACATGAGATGCTTCGATCGTGGCGCCTGCCATTCCATGACGCCGAGAGCTTGGCTGGATCATCGAATCTTGAGCGGCTGCTGACTTGCATGCCGGCGATGCCGTTTTCATCTGCAGCACGAACTTGTGACGCGGGCTGCCTATATCCTTGCGAAGGGGCGGCTGTTGACGAATAATGCCGCGCCGTGAACTGGCCCGATTTCATTCCCCGAAAGACCGTCGCACAGGCGACTGACATGTGCTGCACTGTCCGCCTGCTTCCCGGTCGCACATCCGATAACGCCTTCGCTTGTGCAGGAGGCCGCATCGCGTCATTCGTCGGCCAAACATGGCACCGACTGGAAGCCCGGCAATACCGCGTAGATGTAAAGTGCGCTGATGTTGTATGGTAGCGCTGCCGGCCGGGTCTCCAATCCGCTGCCCAAAACGAGCGGACTGCCTGCGGCAAAAGCCCGCCACAAGCAGAATCGCGCTGGGCAGCTGGCTCGCCTGCAAGACTTCGCAGCTCAGGAACATTGGGGACGACTAGCGTCGAACCGCCGACATGATCGGCCAGTTGCAACTCACTTCTCGGCACGACCTCCACTGCACGTCAGGGCGCATGGAAGATTTTCTCCTTTGGATGGGTGACCGGTGCGGACGTGCTTTTGTCCATGCAAGATTTCCGAAGAGTTATGAAATCGTTTGTTTCGATCAAAGTCATCCACGCTATGAATAGCTGCCGGACATGCGCTTCAAAGGGGCTTCAGGCTTCCCGGATGGCTACTCCGATTCGAAGCGCGTGGCATTCCATGCGCTCTATGACAACATTTTTCAGCAAAGGGTATGAGAGCAAACCCACACTTCTTTTTCAGAAGTCGCTTCGAAGCAGCCGAGGCCTTGATGGGCTTCTTCACCAAGTTCGGCGATGGTGCCGCAGACATTCTTCCTTTTTCCGGGCTGAGCAAGCGCAGAGTTCGCGCCTTGGCAGTGTGTCTGGGCGCTCCGTCTGATCTTGTTGAAAAGATCCCGACCGCCCACCTGGAGAACCTCGTCCCGGTCTCACATACGATGAGATTGACGACTTCCTCGAAGGCCAAGAGATCAACGAAGCGGCGCACAGGCGTATACTTCATGCGCATTCCAGCACAGCCCATAAGCGAGCGCTTCCCGTCACAACGATTGCCATGACGGGTTCGATATTTAGGCATCGGCAATAGCGTCTCAACATACACGATCGATGGGCTTGCCGCAGTTAGGCAGCTAGCGGCCTGAATTACCGCTGGAGCGAAGCGCTGCTCTTTCAGCCCGCATGCGGTCATGAGGTTGACAGTGTCGGCACGTATCGCCGAGGCCGGCACGCGAACTCATTCTCCCTGAATGCCTGCTCTATCGATCTTCCGCAGCGTACCCACTTGACCGGTCGCTTCGACATTCCAAGGCACCTGGATTGTAGCCGATCCTTGCCGCTCTCCTTCGGCCGGTCGCAATGCTAGACGTGCGGCCGTTACGCTATGCAGAGCTGGTTGTCAGATGCGTGATGCGAAACGTGAGATGCAGCTCCAGTTTTGGCGATGGCGGGCTCGCCGCATTGTTGATATCATCCGCACAGAACAGGCGCGCAAATGACATCGGATTCAGAGAAGGCTGAGGCGGTCGAGCAGTTACTTGATACACCTGACCTTGCAACCGCACTGGAAAGCGAACAGTTCAAGAAATTCCTCGACCAGGTGCCGATCGCCATAGCCGTTTCGGACCTTGCCGGTGAAGAGCGCGTGGTCTACGCCAATCCGGAATTCGAGAAACTCTCAGGCCTGATGGCCGCCAGGCTCACCCAAGAAAACTGGGCGGCCCTTTTAGGCACGGGCCTCCATCAGCAAAAGGACAGGCCGCTAGCCGAGGCGGTGGTCGAGGGAACCGATTTGGTCGGCACCTTCAGGCTGGAGCGCGGCGAGGACAAACCCGCGATCGTCGACGTTTATTCCAACGTGATCGAAGACGACAACGGTAAGGTTTGCTTCCGACTGGTGGCCCTGGTCGACGTATCGGCTCACGGCGAGGCGGGAGATCAGCGCTCGGCCGAGGAGCGTGTCAGCGAGAAAGACACGCTGCTGCGCGAACTGCAGCACCGGGTGAAGAACAACCTGCAGATGATCACCGCGCTGATCCGGCTGGAAAGCCGCAACGCGACCGAGGCCGACCGGAGACGGTTTGAGCGGCTCGCCGGTCGCGTCGACGCTCTGGCGATCCTCTACCAGACGCTAACGGCCGACGAGCCGAAGGAGGAGGTCGATCTTGGCGTCTATCTCAGCCAGATCGCGTCCGCGGTGATGAGCTCGCATGCAGTCGAGGGGATCCGGCTGGATATGAAGGTGGATACATATCCCGTGTCAATAAACGTCGCCATGCCGGCCGGGCTGGTCGTAAACGAATTGCTGACCAATTCACTAAAGCATGCGTTCCGGGGCCGCGATGGCGGCACGATAACACTGCACAGCGTCGTCAATGGCGACGGCTGCCGGGTTATAGTGGCGGACGACGGAATCGGCCTGCCGGAAGGCGAGACGTGGCCCAAGCCAGGCAAGCTCGGAGCGCTGATCGCGCGCTCGCTGACCGAGAACGCCAAGGCGCAGTTCGCAGTCGATTCTAGCGCCAGCAAAGGGACGAAGGTGACCATCGTTTTCAAGCGGTCGGCGGCAGCAAGCTGAACGGTTGCTGTCGAACTAGCAGGCTGGCGGCTGGCTTCATGTCGCGGCTTTGAGCAGGTGGCTGCAAATAGGCTAGGTCGCCCTTCACGGCCTGTTTCACATGGTCGAGGTCTTCCATTATGCTCCAGGCTTGCTGCTTCTGACTTCGGCGGCCAGTCCATCCCCACCTAGCGGAAGGCACTCCCGCCTGATTACGTTGCGGCTTGAGTCTTGACGGCGGGGGCACCTGACGCCTTCGCGCTCATCACGCGCGGGCCGGCAATTCAGCAGCGAGTCATCGCTTGGCCAATCTTGCCGAGGACGAAGGTCTAACCTACAAATAAAATTGGTCCGACTGTTCGTGGCCGGAGGTAACCGCGAATTTGCGCTATCGGGACAGGAGAGCAGTGCTGTAGGCAAACCGCGATGCGTGCATTCGTTCGATTGGTTCTACGATTATCCTGACGCCTGGGGTGACCAGTTGCACCAGTATTTCCTACTACGCGCAATCTTTGTAGGGTCATGTGCAGATCATCGCGGCCCGCCAAGACATCGGAAAACTGATCGACGATCCTTCAACCCCTGAGATATTGCGCGCCCGAATGGCATCGGCGGCCGCCATATAATAGTTTGCGGCAAAGACGGCCGCGATCGAACGGCTGAGGACGCGCTCGCCAACAGATTGCGCGACAGACGATGGGGTGGATACCGCGGATACGACGCCTGGTTCGATGCTCCGATCAACAACGCGAAGCTCGCCGCGACTTCCGTCTACAGCGATTCGGTTCAAAGGCTTGGCGCGTTGGACAAAGGTCGCCGCGCCGAAGCGCGATGCATAGAAGCCGGGATAAGTCGCCCGAACACAAGTCGAACAAGCGGAGTGGTCGACCGTTTCGTCCTCCCCGGGGACGAGCCGGTTGCTCTGGCCTGGGGCGACCTGATGGGTCTTGCGGAGCACCGTCTCCAGCATGGCGATCAGGTCTTCGGGAAGTATGGCCTCATTCTGCACAGACGGTTTTGCGTGGCTGTTACGGATGCCGGCGGGCACGGTGGCGATATGGCGGTCCTTTCGATCGAGCGGCTCGCCACGCTGCGTATAATTCCACGCCAGGGAGGAGAGACGGCGCTCGATCGTCGCCACAGAGTTTGGTTTCTTGTCTCCTGTAACCTTTCTGGATGCACAGGCCGTGATGTAGAGGCCGACGGTCTGCGGATCAGGCGGCAACACCTCCGAGGTGCTGCCGGCGCGCCCAGGCGCAAAAAATCCGCTCTCGACCGAGCGGCGTCAGACCGGTATTCTTATGGATGTTCATCCGGTCCCCCTGGAGTCACTGAAGCTTCGACAATCTCAGCTTTCCCGGTTCGGACCGGATGGACAAGCTACTGAAAGCTCACAACTAGCTACCAATGCGATCAGCTTTCGGGCTATCGGGCGCATCCAGGGAGGATGGGTATGTTCTTGGCTAACGGGCTCAAGCTGCGGGACCGCGGGTGCACGCTGGCACTGATGTTGGCGATTATATGTGTATGTGCGCCTGCACTGGCGGCAAACGCGTCGGATCAGGCGTGCCGGTCCATCGCCAAGCTCAAAATTCCAAGCGTGATCTTTACCGAGGCTAGCCTTCAAAAGCCGCAGGAGATCCCCGCAGATCCCTTCACTGCATTCACCGGCGCCTCGCCTCAGGCGGTAAAAGTGGGCGGGCACTGCCTTGTCCGAGGTGTTATCGGGAAACGCCAGGGGGTCGATGGTCAATCATATGGCACCCGGTTTGAGGTGCGTCTTCCGACGACCTGGAACGACATGTTCCTTTTCCAGGGCGGCGGCGCAGTTGATGGCTTCCTGGCGCCGGCCGTCGGGACCATTCCTTGCCGGAACTCGACCGCGGCTCCCGGGCTCTTGCGCGGCTACGCTGTTGTAAGCATGGATGGCGGGCACCCAAGCCCCGATCCGGCTTTCGGGGTCGATCAAGCCGCACGCATTGATTTTGCGTACGCCTCCATTGGCAAAGTCACTTCGGTCTCGAAGCAGGTGATTGCAAAGTTCTATGGGGCGGCTCCGAAAAAGTCGGTGTTCATGGGATGCTCGAATGGCGGTCGTGAGGCGTTGATAGCGGCTCAGCGATATCCGCTCGAGTTCGACGGCATTGTTGCAGGTAGCCCGGGTTTTCGTCTCAGTGCCGCCAACATTGCCGAAGCCTGGGATACTCGCCAGTACATGAGCATCGCTCCCAAGGATGAGGCCGGCCATCCCATTCTGTCCCGCGCCTTCTCCCAGCAGGATCTGAACATCGTCGCCAAGGCGGTTCTCGCTGCCTGTGATGCCCGCGATGGCATTGAGGATGGCGTCATCAACGCCTGGCAGCAGTGCCGGTTCGACCCAAAGGTCCTGTCCTGCCAAGGCGATAAGACGGACAGCTGCCTCACGGCTGGTCAAGTGCAGGCCATGAGCCGCGCGTTCGCGGGTCCGGAAAGCTCCGATGGCGAAAAGCTTTACAGCGATTGGCCATATGATACGGGCGTTGCGGGCGCGGACTGGAGAATGTGGAAGCTGGGCAATTCCCCCACTTCCCAGTCGGATGCAAATAACATCGTTCTGGGAGCCCGCTCGCTTCAATACTACTTCATGACGCCCCCGGCGCCGAATTTTGACCCCCTGAAGTTCGACTTCGACAAGGATCCGGCACGCGTTGCGGATACGGCCAAGCTCAATGATGCGACCGGCACGTATCTCGCCAGCTTCGCTGCCCACGGTGGAAAGCTGCTCTTGTTTCAGGGACTTTCCGATCCGGTCTTCTCAGCCAACGATCTGGTGCGCTGGTACAAGCAAGTCGTCGAGGTCACAAGCGGCGGCGATTTGGAAGCGACTCGCCGTTTCGTGCGCATGTTCATAATCCCGGGGATGACCCACTGCGGCGATGGCCAAGCCTTCGACGACTTTGATCCTTTGGCCGCCATCGAGGGCTGGATAAACCAAGACAAGGCTCCGGATTCTCTCGCGGCTGGCAGCAAGGCATTCCCCGGCAAGCACCAGCCGATCTGCGCTTATCCCACTCAAGCTGCCTATGGCGGTAAGGGAAATCCCGATGAGATCGCGAGCTATTCGTGTCGGGGATAAGAGACCTCGTCATTTGTTCGCTTCAATCTGCGCGCATTCCCGGAACAGGTCTCCCGGACCAAGGATCGGTTGGAAAAGCTAAACCCGGAATTTGTGGGCCGTGCCATAACGCAGTTGATGATCATGCCTGACTACGAAGCGTCGGCCGCCGATAGTCTGGACACAGCGCTCGCTGTGCTCGATGAGGTAATTGTTATCGCCTGAGATCTGACCGCCTCATCCCAGCGGACAAAACGGGGGCATCAGAGCCCGGACGCCTTGGTGAGATTTACGCGGAAACGATCGCGCCGGCGCTGATAATTTCGCGTCATCTCCGCGGAGGCATGGCCGAGCTGTTTTTGCACATAGCGTTCGTCGACCTCGGCCGACGAGGCGAGGCCGGCGCGCAGTGAGTGGCCGGCGAATTTCTTGGCCCGTTCGCCCTCCGACAGATCGCCGCGCACGCCGGCGGCGAGCGCCGTGCGCTTGACCAGGCGTGCGACCTCCTGGTCGTTCAAGCGATCGGCACCGACGGCTCTGCCTTGACCAGCAACGCGCCGAAACAGCGGTCCGTGCGCAATGCGCGCCAGTCTTAGCCAGGTCTGCAGAGCGACCACAGGGCAGGTGGCGTCGGAGGAGCCGCGGCCGATTTCGACCTCGCGCCAGCCGGTTTTGCCGCGCAATGTGACAAGCAGACCCTTATCGGCAAAAATCTCGACCCAGCCGCGCCCGTCCTCGGTCTGATCCCTGCCGACGTCGAGGCCGACGATTTCGGATCGGCGAAGGCCGCCGGCGAGACCCAAAAGCAGCATGGCGCGGTCGCGCAGACCACGCAGCGTGCCGCGGTCGAGGGTCTCGAACATGCGATCAGATCCTCGGGCAGGATCGCTTCCTTCTGCCGGGGAGGGGAGGCGTGGGTGTTGCGAACGCCAGCCATCACCGTGGCGATATGCCGGTCCTTGCGGTCCAGCGGCTGGCCGCGCTGGGCAAAATTCCAGGAGAGCGACGAAAGCCGGCGCTCGATGGTTGAAACGGTGTTGGGCTTTTTGTCGCCAGTGGCCATACCTGACGCGCAGGCGGCGATATAGAGCCCGACGACCTGAGGATCGGGCGGGAACATCTCGATGCCTTGGCGCCGGCACCAGCTCGAAAAATGCTTCCAGTCGGCTGCGTAGGCGCGGCGCGTGTTGGCCGAACTCGCCGCCTCGATATAATCGCGAACGCGGCCGGCGAGCGCCTCAAGATGCGCAGGCAGGCTGGGATTGGCAATGGCTGGAAGGGGAGGGGACGAGGCTAGGTCGGCATCGCCCATCTGCATGACGATATCGATGATGTCGGGCAAAGCCGCGGCGCTTTGTGTGTGAAGCTTGTCCGAAATTCGTAGCATGTTTCGGACATCTTGACCGTCACTTCGTCCGAAATCGGACCACAGATTTCGGACAAAGCCCCGGCATCAACCCGCCAATATCTCGATCTGCCGTCGCCGCTGCAAACGTCGCCTGTGAGAGGCGAGCCGCCTCTAAACTGGTCGTATATCCCGATTAATAATAAGAATGTAGTCAACTTCCATATTTTAGAGGGCACGCATGCTGCCACTCAACCGGCCTGATCACCACACAAAGTGAGGAAGAACCTGGTTAGGTGCAAAGCGACAATTGCCTCGACAGCGGGTCCCGGAAGGTTTATGCTGCCCAATCTTACCGCAATCCGAAATGGCGATTGAGTACCTTCACGAGTGAAGGGATTCCCGCGGTCTTAGAGATGAGTTGTCGAATGGCGCGAAGTCGCACAGAATCGCGAAGTCGCACAGAATCGTGTGTTTGATACCGATCAGGATCGCGAGCTATTTCAGGCGCAGAGAGGTCTTGCGCCCGATGCACGAGTTGCTCCCGGTCCAACGGAAGTGAATGGGGTGGAACTGCTTTGTCGACCAAATTGTTGACGGAACGTCCGGCGCCCATTGTTGCTACATGTCTGGATTCTTGGGGCGTTTTGGATGATGCAATCCACCATCTCACTCCAAAGGGCAGTGGAATCTGGAACAATGTCGCTTTTGTACGCAGGACATCCTTCGCGCCCGATTGGCATATTGTCTTTAACTCTGCTTCTATTTTTGGGCTCCCTGTTGATATCGAGGCGAGTCCAAACAGGACAATTTTTGCAATCGGCGAACCGCCGACGAAAGCTCATCGCGCATTTCATGAAGGGCAAGGGAAAAATACCATCGTCCTGACGTCTGACGCAGAGCTGGCTGCTCGGCAGAATGCAGAGCGCCGATTCGTTTTGTCTCCACCTATCACTCGGTCTTGGTCTGTAACAAAGACATATGACCAACTTCTGGTCAGCGAAGTCGTGGACAAGCCGCTTCGGCTCTCATGGATTACCAGTAACATCGCCCTGCTTAAAGGGCATCGATATCGGCTGGCGTTTCTGGAACGGCTGAGAGAGGAGCTCGATTTTGACCTGTTCGGCCGAGGTTTTCGGCTGATTGGAGATAAATGGGACGCACTCGCACCGTACCGTTACAGTATAGCTTTCGAGAATACTCGTGCTGATTACTATTTTACAGAGAAGCTTATGGACTGCTTCGTTGCTGAAACAATGCCGATCTATTACGGCAGCCCGGCAATCACGAGATTCTTCCCTTCCGACTCAATGGTTCTGATTGACCCAGAGGACAAGAACGTAATCCAAAAAATTCAAGAAATCATCGACTCGGACCTCTGGAAGGAGCGTCGCGGCGCAATACAAGAGGCGAAGCGGTTGGTTCTTGAGAAATACAATACGTTTGCTTATCTCGCGGGCTTCATCGAAAGCGTTCACGATAAACCCTTACCGCCGGAAGTTATACACATCGGTTCGCCTGCGGTCGATTTTGGGACAGACGAATGAAGTACTCCAACGCTCGCTTCGCGTGCCCGGCGGTTGGTGGTCTGGCGAGATCGGTACGGAGCGCTCGGCGGAGAATGCCTACCTGCGCAGACGGGCCAGCACGGGCGCACGAGGTCATGCGCCCCCGGCTGCCGCTGATCAGACGAACTGGGGAAGGCCAGGAACGGAATTGAGGACCTCGTCCACGAGTTCGTCGCCGGCATGTTCCTTGGCGAAGGCGATCGTCTCGTTGGCGATGGCGGCGATCTTTAGAATGCTGAGACCCTCACTCATCAATTGCTGGCCGAGCCCCATGAGGCCGCCTCCGCCCTCTGGGTCGTTGCCATGATACTTCGCCACTAATTCCGAAGCTCCGGGAATGGCCGCGATCATGCGCGCAACGGGACCGTCGGCCGCGTGGCGTTGCAGGAAACCCAGCATTAACCCAACGGCCTTCTCTGCGAGAGCCGGGCCGATGCCGGCACCAGTGGCGATGCGCGATAAGAATTCTTCCATGGCAGGGTTCGTCTCTCTTTAATGAGGTTTACACGGGGCCGGTCCGGCGCCCAAAGCGCCCTTGGCCGAACCACAATTGAACTCCACAAAAATAGGCCGGCGGAAGTGCTATTGCAACTGCGCGTAAAACCGCCTCTGTCAACGCAAGCTGCGTCGGACGTGCGTATTTCGCAAAAACGGGACAGTCGTTCCGCTAAATCGCGGACAGCAGTTTCACTAATTCGCGGACAGCAGGATGGGGTCGGCGCTCGGTTGCCTGGTTGAAGTCATTTGCGATTGATTTCGCCGTTTTCGGCGCCGGTCAAGGGCGGCGGTGTTTTTTGCTTTCTCATGCTGTCGCCTTCGAGGGTGATGCGATGGGCGTTGTGGATGATCCGGTCGAGAATGGCGTCGGCTATTGTCGGCTCCGCGAATGCTTCATGATGCACCTTTCCTTGATCGCCTGGTCCGTTGCAGTCGGCGTTGAAGTTGATCGATCTGGTCGCTGGAAAGGTTTCCGCTTGGCCGCGGGCGTCACCATTTCTTTCCCACAAGATCCTTCAACGCGGCATTGTCGAGCATGGCGTCGGCCAAAAGCCGCTTCAGCCGCGTGTTCTCGTCCTCCAGAGCCTTCAGTCGCCGAGCCTCGCAGACATCCATCCCGCCGAAGCGGGCCTTCCAGTTGTAAATCGAGGCGTCGCTGACCCCGTGCTTGCGGCACAGATCGGCAACCGATACCCCGGCCTCATGTTCCTTCAAAATTCCGATGATCTGCTCTTCAGAGAAGCGGCTACGTTTCATGTCCTGGTCCTCTCGATGGGCCAGAACGAACTTCAAACCGGATTAGATAAGAGGGGCAAGGTCAAGGTCGATGACTCAACTGTTGTAAGAGCTCTTACTTCTCATTCGCTCCAAATGCGGACGCGGCGCACGAGCTCGGAAGTTGAGATCCCGTAGCGATCGTGAAGCGTCGGCAGCGCGCCCGCGTCGAGGAACTCGTCGGGCAGGGCGATCTGGCGAAAGACTGGGGTCACTCTCTCGCGCATCAGCAGCGCGGCAACGCCTTCGCCAAGGCCACCAATGATGGTGTGGTTCTCCGCCGCCACCACCAGCCGTCCCGAACGGCGCGCGGCAGCGAGTATCGCCTCCGTATCCAGAGGTTTGATCGTCGGAACGTGCAGAACGGCGCAGCCGATCCTGTCGGCTTCAAGCGCCTTCGCGGCCTCCAGCGCGCGCATGGTCATCAGGCCGCTGGAAATGAACAATACGTCCGCGCCCTCGCGCAGCATTCGCGCCTTGCCGATTTCAAATGTATAGTCGTCTTCGTCGAGCACGACAGGAACCTTACCGCGCGAAAGCCGCATGTAGACCGGCCCGTTGTAGTCCGCGATCGCCTCCGTGGCCTGTTCGATGTCGAGCGCGTCGCAAGGGTCGATGATCGTCAGGTTCGGCATCCCGCGGAAAATCGCGATGTCCTCCGTCGCCTGGTGGCTGGGGCCGTAGCCGGTCGTCAGCCCCGGTAAGGCGCAGACGATCTTCACATTGAGTTTCTCCTCGGCGATCGCCATGCAGATGAAATCGTAGGCACGTCGCGATGCGAAGACGGCGTAGGTGGTGGCGAAGGGCGTAAAACCCTCCCGCGCCAAGCCGGCGGCGGCGCTCATCAGCACCTGCTCCGCCATGCCCATCTGATAGAAGCGGTCCGGATGCTCCTGTGCGAAGACATGGAGATCGGTGTATTTCGCGAGGTCCGCCGTCAGGCCAACTATCCCGGGCCGCTGGTGCGCCAGTCTGGCCAGTGTGTGCCCGAACGGCGCATTGCGTGTCGGTACGCCATCGGGCGCGATCGACGCGATCATCGCCGATGTGGTCTTGCGCTCACCGGCATTGGCGGCGTGGCGCGGCGCGAACTTTGACAACTTCAACGCGGACGTCCCTTTTCCAAAGCTTCGAGCGCTAACGTCCATTCGTGCGGTTCGACGCGGATGAAATGCGTGATGTCGCGGGTTTCCAGGAATGGCACACCCTTGGCCATGCGCGTATCGCAAACGATCACACGCGGACGAGGTTCCTTCAGGCCGCGCGCCATGTCGAAGGCCTTGCGGACCGCCTCGATGTCGTTGCCGTCGACGCGCTGCGCATGCCAGCCGAACGCCTCGAACTTGTCGGTCACCGGTTCGGAGGAGAGCATGGCCGTCGACGGACCATCGGCCTGCTGATTGTTGAAGTCGACAATGGCAATGAGATTGTCGAGCTTGTGGTGGGCGGCCGACATCGCGGCTTCCCAGGTCGAGCCCTCACCGAGCTCGCCGTCGGACAAAAGATTGTAGACGAAACTGTCGCTTCGCTTGCGCGTCAGCCCCATGCACATGCCAACGGCAATGCCAAGGCCGTGACCGAGCGAGCCGCCGGTGATCTCCATGCCGGGCGTGTATGGCGCCATGCCGGACATCGGCATACGGCTTTCATCGCTGCCATAGGTTTCGAGCTCTTCCTCCGGCAGCACGCCCGCTTCGATCAGAGCCGCGTAGAGCGCGAGCGCATAGTGTCCGATCGACAGCAGGAAGCGGTCGCGTCCCTCCCACAACGTGTCCTCCGGCCGGTAACGAAGCGCATGGAAATAGGCGACGGCAAGCACGTCGGCGACACCCAGCGCCTGTCCGACATAACCTTGGCCCTGGACTTGACCCATCCGCACGGCGTGTCGGCGGATACGATAGGCTCGTTCGGCCAGGCTGACATTGCTGCCAGCGCGAGGCATCTCAAGCTCCGTTGTCCACTCAGCCATGGATTAGCATCCCACCGTTGACATCGATCACGGCGCCGGTGATGTAGCTGGCCAGATCGGAAGCCAGGAAGAGATAGGCGCCGGCTACGTCGCGCGCCTCGCCCAGCCGGCTGAGCGGGATTCCCTTGATGATGTCGGCGCGCATGGCGTTGGTCAGTTTGCCGCCGGTGATGTCGGTCTGGATCAGGCCCGGTGTGATGCAGTTGACGCGGATGCCTTCGGGACCGAATTCGCGCGCCATGGCCTTGGCAAGCCCCAGAACACCCGCCTTGGCAGCCGAATAGTGCGGGCCACCGAAGATGCCGCCGCCGCGCTGGGCCGAAACTGACGACATGCAGATGATCGAGCCGCCGCCATTTTCGCGCATGTTCGGGATGAATGCCTGGCTGAGATGGAGCACGCCGCGTAGGTTGACATCGAGGATGCGGTCCCAGTCAGCCGCGCTGATCTCCAGCGTCTTGACCGGCTGCGTGACGCCCGCATTGTTGCAGAGCACATCGATCCTGCCCAAGGTTTCTGTCACTTGCGCCGCCGCCCTCTTGCAGGCGTCGAGGTCCGCGACGTTGCACGCAAGGCCGATATGGTCGGGTCCAAGCGACGCAGCGGCGTCACGCGCTTGCCCGTCATCCAGGTCGAGTATTGCAACGCGAGCCCCGTGCTGTACCATCAGCGCTGCCGTGGAGCGGCCAATTCCCCGGGGGCCCGCGGCCCCCGAAATCACCACGGCCTTGCCCTTCAGCAACAAGTCGAACTCTCCTGCTATTTCTGTTTGCCGGTGATCTAAAGTCGGTAGAACCGGGCGGCGTTGTCATGGAACAGCGCGAGCCGCTCCTCGTGCGGGTGGGCGATCGTAATTTCCTTGAAGGCGTTCAAAATGGCGTCGAAGCTCGAGAACAGCTTGTCGACGGGGAAGTTCGTCGCGAACATCGAGCGGCCGACGCCGAAGGCTGCGATCGCCTCCTCGACATAAGGACGGATCGAGAACGTGGTCCAAGTCCAGTCGCCCATGCCGAGGCCCGAGATCCAGGCGACGTTCGGCGCTTGCGCTAACTGGTGCATGCCTTTTTTCCAGGCGCCAAAATGCTCGGCGCCGTCGACCTGCATGCCGGTGTGATTGAGAATGATCTGCACGTCGGGAAAGTCGCGCGCCAGTTCGAGGAACTCGCTCATCTGCGGATAGTAGAGCTGCGGGTCGAAGCTCAGCCCGCGCTTCGCCAGCTCCCGGAAGCCGCGCCGCCATTCGGGCGTACGACTGACCTCCGGCCGCGCCAGATAGGTATTGGCGGGGTCGGGATGATAATTCATCGGCTGCCGCATGCCGCGGAAGTTCGGATATTCCATGTGGCGGTCGAGGAGGTCGCCGACGTCGGGTTGGGACAGGTCGGCATAGCCGACGATGCCATGCGGAAAGCCTCGCTTGTTGGCGATCTCCTGCAGCCAGCGGGTTTCCCCAACCGGATCGCCGGGATCGAGAAGCAGCACTTCGGCTGCGGTGGAAAGGGCACGAGCGATCTGGACGATCTGGCCTTCGTGGAGGGACAATTTGCGTGCCGGCATTATCGATGATCGCTTCGCCGATCGCTGGGTCGATCAGCTGGAGCGCTCCGAGCGCAGTTTCGCGCGTGCGGCGACGGCTGATCTGCCACCAGCCCGACCTCGCATGCACAATGCCGATGTTTTCCGCGACCGGACAGCTCGGGCAACAGCGCCAGCTCCTGATGCACCACCGCGATGATCGGGCTGTTGTGGTCGGCCTTCGACGAGGCGAAGCCAATCTCGCCGGCTTCGCGTGAGGTCAGCCCTGTGACGATGCGGATGAGAGTGCTTTTGCCGGCGCCGTTGCCGCCCAGGAGCGCGTGGATTTCGTCGGCCCGGACCTGAAAACTCACACCCCGCAGGACACGGGTTGCGTCATAACTCTTCTCGATATTGGCAGCTTCGATCAGGGGCTTCCTGGTCAATACCTGTCCAACTCCCGGCACGTTGCCGGCGCTACCCAAGCTTTGGGTTGAACTCGGCTCCATCCTGTATCTCCTTCCGGGACCACTGTGCGACCGATTGACATTCGGCTCAATTTTCGTTTCTTAACATTCTGTGTAGCTGAGCTTAACTGACGAGGACGAGGTCAGACATCAAGTTCAATTCGATGACGCATTTCGAGGCAGTCGCGCGGCTCGGCGGCGTGGCAAAGGCCGCTCAGGAATTGCAGGTGACACCTTCGGCGGTTAGCCAGCAGCTGCGGCTGCTCGAACACCAACTCGGGGTGCGGCTTTTTCAGCGCGAAAAGCGCCATCTCTCGCTCACGATCGACGGTGAGCGGCTCTTCCAGACCACGACCCAGGCTTTCGAATCCATACGCGAGGTGCGTAATGCCATTGTGCGGCAGCGCGAAAGCTTCCAGCTTAGCCTGCGCGTCAGTCCTTCCTTCGGCGAGAAATGGCTGGCGCCGCGGTTGGCCGAGTTCAGCAAGGGCTATCCGAGCTGGAATTTGCGCGTCGACGCCACGCCCAATTTCTCGGATTTCGAAACGGAGGTCATCGATCTCGATCTTCGTTATGGCGACGGCGGCTGGGCCGGCCTTTATTCGGATTGCGTCGTCAACGATCTGATCCTGCCGATGTGCTCGCCTTCCTATCTTGCCGAACTGCGCGCGATCTCACCGGATCCGCGCGAGCAGCTTCGCCATGCGCGGTTGATCGACAGTGTGAAGGCCTATTTCCGGTGGGATTATTGGCTGCCGTGCAACGGTATCCAGGGCGCCCGCATGACGTATCCCTATCGTTTCGACCGTTCGTCAATGTCGGTTCAACTGGCGAAGGACGGTGCAGGTGTGGTCCTGGAAAGCACATCCATCGCATTCGAGGACCTGGTGTCGGGTTCTCTGGTTCCGGTCTCGATAGAGTTCGAGGTCATCGAGTTTCCGGGATACTGGCTGGTCTGTCCTTCGCGGCATATGAACCGGCGCGCGGTTCGCCTGTTTTCGGACTGGGTGTCACGCGTGGGTAAGCGCGACACCGATCTGGCTCGCCGGTTTCTGGCGGATAAGCAACTGCGCATATCGTTCGAACGACGGCCTCATTTCGGGGCACGGGATGACAAAGCGGCGCCAATGGCGTGAACAGTTCGGCGTTCAAGACATGGCAAGACGAAGATTGACAGCACGTTGCGGTTGAGGAGCTGGCAAAACGCAGGCTGTGTGCAAGCGAATGGGTTGGCCCCGCTTTTCATTTTCCGCGTAGCCTGTGCCTGCGGCTGCCCGCGCCACAAGGCGTTGGTGCACAAATGTGGCATTAGGCACAATCAGCTCTTTGATGCCGCCTGCTATGTCGGCCTTGCCGGGCTGCGAACGGACTCCGGGCGTGCGCACGCCGTCATGCGGTTGAGAACGGCGCAGCCGATGGCGACCTCGGTCTGCTGAGCCGAAAAGGAGCGGGCTCGCAGGCGACGTCCGATCAGCCCCTTGTAGCGCCCGACGGCGGTCTCGATCAGGGCGCGCTTGCCATAGCCGGTGGACGCCTGCCAATTCAGCCTTCCATCATTGGCGATCGCCGTGATGTGACCGTCCCTTTGACCGGGTGGTCCGGTGTCATCACTCTCCACGGCCGTTGAACGTGGCGGGACGACTATCCTTGCGGTGACGCTGTGTTGCAGCACCGCGCAGTAGGTGGGACCGCTATCATATGCTCCGTCGGCCGTGAATTGGTCGATCTCTGCATCGATCCGGTCGAGCAGCGGCTTCACCTGCGAGGGATCGTCGCCGTCCTGGTCGGTCAGACAATGGGCGATGATCTCGCCGCTGTCGGCATTGAGAACCAAATGCAGCTTGCGCCAGGTCCGGCGTGATCTGGCACCGTGCTTGTCTTCCAGCCATTGGCCGGCGCCGTAGACTTTCAAATCCGGTGCTATCGATCAGCACATGCAGCGGACCGTCTCGGGATGCCGCTGCCGCTTGGCCGATGGTTCCCATATCTGCCCCCGGCGGCTTAGCGTCGTGTGATCGGGAACCGGTAGATCAAGCCCCATCAGATCGAGCAGCGAGGTCGCCAATCCCTCGCTCTGGCGCAGACGAAGCCCGAAGACGCATCCCAGTGTCAAGACCGCCTCGATGGCGAGATCGGAATAGCGGGGCTGGCCGCTGCGGGTCGTTCTTCGCGGCGCATGCCACCTGGCCAAGGCTTCTTCTGTCAACCACAGCGTCAGACTGCCGCGCCGCCGAAGGCCCGCCTCGTATTCCGGCCAGTTTGTCACCTTGAATTTCATCTTCGCGACTCGGTGACGGCGGCTGGCATTGACGGCAGGGGCGGCGCACCATGGTCACGGCCGATACCCCCGCCATGTGGCTCGTGCTGGAAGCCCTCGGCCCAATGTCAGCTAAACAGATGACGGCCACCGGAGAGCATCTGATGGGACTTATCCCAGCGTTGTGCCCGGGGTGCGCGAATCGAAACCGCGCGGATCGACGAGTCCACTACATCTCGTGTCCCTTAGGGCATGGCCCCACCTTCCGGAAAAACACCCCACTCAGCCCTGTCCGGATCTGGCGCTCCTTGCTCGCTCCGCTGGCCTACACAGTTGATTGCGAACGACCCAGAACGGCTCTCGAAAACGAGCGTCGAACGAAATCAGATCACCGTTTGTTCTCCCTTAGCGTTGTTTGGCGTACTTTTATCGCGATGCCCTCTTGTGGGCCGTGCCATAACGCAGTTGATGATCATGCCTGACTACGAAGCGTCGGCCGCCGATAGTCTGGATACAGCGCTCGCTGTGCTCGATGAGGTATTGTTATCGCCTGAGATCTGACCGCCTCATCCCAGCGGACAAAACGGGGCAGGGAGGGGGGCTTTTCAGAGCCCGGACGCCTTGGTGAGATTGACGCGGAAACGATCGCGCCGGCGCTGATACTTTCGCGTCATCTCGGCCGAGGCGTGACCGAGCTGCTTTTGCACATAGCGCTCGTCGACCTCGGCCGAGGACGCGAGGCCGGCGCGCAGCGAATGGCCAGCAAACTTTTGACCGCGTTCGCCCTCCGACAGATCGCCACGCACGCCGGCTGCGAGCGCCGTGCGCTTGATCAGGCGTGCGACCTCCTGGTCGTTAAGCCGATCGGCGCCGACTCTTTTGTCTTGCCCTATTACCCTTCGGAACAAAGGGCCATGGCCGATCCGCGCCAGCTTCAGCCAGGTTTGCAGCGCGACCACCGGGCAGGTGGCGTCGGAGGAGCCGCGGCCGACCTCGACCTCGCGCCAACCGGTTTTGCCGCGCAGGGTCACCAGCACGCCCTTGTCAGGAAAAAACTCAATCCAGCCAGAAGAATCCTCGGTCTGGTCGCGACCAATGTCGAGGCCGACGATTTCGGATCGGCGAAGGCCGCCGGCGAAACCCAAAAGCAGCATGGCGCGGTCGCGCAGACCACGCAGCGTGCCGCGGTCGAGGGTCTCGAGCATGGCGATCAGATCCTCGGGCAGGATCGCTTCCTTCTGCCGGGGAGGGGAGGCGTGGGTGTTGCGAACGCCAGCCATCACCGTGGCGATATGCCGGTCCTTGCGGTCCAGCGGCTGCCCGCGCTGGGCACAATTCCAGGAGAGCGACGAAAGCCGGCGCTCGATGGTTGAAACGGTGTTGGGCTTTCTGTCGCCAGTGGCCGTACCTGACGCGCAGGCGGCGATATAGAGCCCGACGAGCTGAGGATCGGGCGGGAACATCTCGATGCCTTGGCGCCGGCACCAGCTCGAAAAATGCTTCCAGTCGGCTGCGTAGGCGCGGCGCGTGTTGGCCGAACTCGCCGCCTCGATATAGTCGCGCGCGCGGCCGGCGAGCGCCTCAAGATGCGCAGGCAGGCTGGGATTGGCGATGGCTGGAAGGGGAGGGGGCGAGCCGTGGTCGGCATCGTCCATCTCCATGACGACGTCGATGATGTCGGGCATGTCGTCATCGCCGGAAGCAGCCGATGATCTTGGAGCGTCGTCAGTCAAGCTCATGCCGCTTCGATATCCGTTTGGGAGAAGTCCTTGCCGACGAAAAGCAGCGGTTCGTCCGCACGCTTTGCCAAAGCATAGGACAGGCAATCGGCAAAATTCAGCGCCGCCGGGTGGTGGCCCTTGCCGTAGGTCAGCCAACCCTGGGTCGCCAGATCAACCAATTCGGAGTCGACAGGAATGATGTCGGCCTCGATTTTGCGCAGCCAAAGATCGATCTCGGCCAACGCGTGTTCGCCGCGCCTGCTGACCAGCACCATGCGTGCCTCGAGCACGCAGGTTGCCGGGACCAGACGGATTGGGTCCAAGATCAGCGCTCGTTCCAGCCTTGCTGCCTCAGGCTCGCTCCGAAGGATCGCTACAACGGCTGAGGTATCGATCACCATCAGTTCGGGATTCCATGCTCGTCATACCCGATGATCTCCTCGTCGCTGCGACTATCCAGTTCAGGCAATCGTGCCACTCTTTCTCGGATGGCGCGCAATTCTGCCAGCAGACGCTCCTGAGCGGTCTCTCCAAAGCCCAAGCGATGCAAGCGCTCGCTCAGGGCCTGATGAATGGCTGCCGTCTTGCTGATGCCCTGGCGGCGTGCGAGTTCGTCGGCGAGAGCCACGGTGGCCGGATTTTTGATGTTCAGGGACACGAAAGACTCCAAAATTCTACCTTTCTGGCGTATTCTACCATGGCTCCGAAGGCTCGTAAACAACGAACGATAAGGCAAGATTATCGTTCGTTTTGTCGCCACGACAGGCTGTGCGTTTTAACGCGGAATTGATGGCGAAAAGCGCACGGCCACTTTACCCTCCAAAATCATGATTCGCCTTGATCCCGCGACTGCCAGCCGCGCCGCGCCGCCGACCGTGCCGGCCTGGGCACTCACGCCCGCCCGCGACGTCAGCGACACAGACGCCGCCTTCCGGGCCGGCGCCGCCTTGGGCGCGCTCGACACGCTCGCCCGCGCGCAAGCCAGCTGGGCCGGGGCCTGGCGGCAGCGGCTGGCGCTTCGCTGTGCCGCCGCCGGCATGCGGCTCGCCGGCCGCTCAGAAGACGAGGCCGCCCTGCGTGACGCCTGGTACCTGCGCCCGGCCGGCGCCGATCCCGGCCCCGCCGGCGCCATCTATAGCGCCTGGCGGCAGCTTTCCGCGCAGCCGCCCATCGCCAGCGCCGATCGGCTGGCCAAAACCCTCGACCAGCTTGGTCTTCACTGGAACGGTCCCGCGCTCGCCAACCTCTGCACGGAGATCGAAAACCTGGCGGGGTTGCAGCGGCCGGCGCCGTTCGCCGCCGCGGCGATCGCCGCCCACGTCGTCGCCATGCGGCCCGATGCCGAGCTCTTCGCCTGGTGGCTCGCCGACCTGGTGCTGGCGCAAAACCTGCGCTGGCCGCGGTCGCTGCCGCTGCTGATCGCCCAGGCCTTTGGTCCGGCTTTTCGCCCCGACGCCGGCGGCAAGCGCATTCGGCCGGGGGACAAAGATTTTGAGCGCGCGGTTTGCGTCGCGCTCGTTGCGGCCGCCGCGGACGCCTGCCGGTTGGCCGCCGAGTTGTCGCGGCGCGCGGAGCGGCTCATCGCCGTCGCACCGAAGCTCAGGGCAAAGGGGGCGAGCGAGGTGATCCAAAAACTGCTCGACGACGACGCCGTTTCGGGCTCGCTGACGACCAAGAACCTGTCCCGCTTTGCGGCGCGGCGCCTGTTCGACCGGCTGCAACAATTGGATGCCGTCCGCGAGCTCTCCGGCCGTACCACCTTTCGGCTGTTTGGGTTGTAGCGATGAGCGAAGCGTCTGCCCGCCGGAAGCCAAACGGTCAGCCGGATTTGCTGGATACCGAGCTGGAGCATCTTCCGGCAGAACTGCGCTGGCGCGAGTGGATGGGCCGCGTCGAAGCGGTGATCTTTGCGGCAAATGAACCGGTGACACGTAGTGTGCTCGCGCGGGTGGTGGGAAAAAACTGCAATATCGAGCTGATCATCGACGACATCCGCGCCGAGCTCGCCGGCCGCCCCTATGAGCTGGTCGCGATCGCCGGCGGCTGGCAGCACCGGACCAAGAAGATTTTTGGCGACGCCATCCGCGCCGCCTTCGGCACGGCAGCGGGCGAGGGGGCAAAAGAACTGTCGCAATCCGACGCGCTGGTGTCGCGCAGCACGTCATCCATTCGAACCTGCGCGGGATCGTCCAAAGCCCTCAGAAGCTCGACGTTGGACCTGGCGGCGACGATGTTCTGCAGCCGTCGTCGGATGGCACGTTCGGTGCCGGTGTCCTTGCGGGGGCGCAGGAAAAGCCGTTGCCGGGCCTGGATCGCGAGGTTGGTGCCGAATGCGAACGCTATCTTCCCGTTGATCAGGCCGCTGCCTTCATAGGTGAGTTCCGGCACGCGCTCCCGGCCCATCGCCAGACGCGCCGTTTGTGAAAGCGTCCAGTTTGCCTTTCCGTCGTCATACTTCAGCTCGCGCCTGAGGGCCTCAGCAGCCGGGCGCAGCCCTATTGTTTCACGCTGCGCATCCCGCCCTGCGTCATCGGCGGGCATCAGCCAGACGACGTTGGTCTCGGCATTGGCTGTTGGAAGCACATGGACCGGATAGAGGCGAAACTGTTCCCTTAGCAGGGTAAAGGCCTCGAGGAGGATGAGAGCAAACCATATTGGAACGTCGCTCGTCCCGTCGGCGGGCCGGATGGGTTCAAGGAGGTCCCGCCAGCGCTTGGCGCCTGGCCCGAGGTTTTGGACCCGCTCTTCCGAGCTCGCTCGATTTCGGGAGAGATGCAATTGATGGACGATGTCGACAGCGCCGTGCATCCATTCGTTTGGGCGACGCTGATGTGCCGCTACGATCATCCCGACAGAGTCGCTCATGACACGAACATGATAGACCGCGAGGTCTGTCATGACGCGAACGGTGTCCTGGTCGGCCGGGACAAGGCGGACGCCGGCCGACAACAGATTGTCGGCAACAAACTGCATGATCGCAGCGCCATCCGCTGCGGGTATCGTGCCCGAAGAGAGGGCCGGCAAATCGCTCTGAACCACGTCCCGGGAAGGATAAAGAACGAGTTCGCCCTCCGAGCTGGAGCCAACCCTGTGGAGCTCGGTGACGACATTTCTCAATTCGTCGAGGACGACCGCACCGTCGAACAGTTGAAACTGCGGGGGACTGGCCAGCCGTTCCAGCATTCGACGCTCGACGGAAAGAAGCGCGGGCGGGTTGTCACCATCGAGGCCGAGCAGCGTGCCGGCGACCGCAGCCAAGTCCATCCAGTCTTGTCGGAAGGAGATGACAGCAGACGCGCGAAGCAGATGCCCGGGCTCTTTGAGATCGCCGTCCGCAATGTGGACGCATGCCTCGACGCCACCGAGCCGATAGTCGGCACTATCGTCTCGCTGCGAGAATATCGAATGCAAGCTGACGCCGCCGTGCACGATGCCGGCGTCGTGACACAGCGCAAGCGCCTCTGCCATGCGGACCATATTCCGCCAGAAGACCCCACGACTTGCGCTCGTAAGGTAGCGCCCTTCCCTCGTCCTCCGGCGCTGTGATGCTCCGGAAATCGGACTTCCGGGGTCTACCATAACGATAGCCAGCTCATACTGGTCTTCTGCAGTTTCGAGAACCTCGACCAGGACGTCTCTCGCGCGACGGGAGGAAAGCACACGCCGGATGCGCCTCAGGCCACGCCCGACAATTACCCGGAGATCATCGTCGAGCGCAGTGCCCGTCTTCTTGAACAAGCGCAACAGATATGGCTCGCCGTCTGCCACGCCCACAGCAGGGCGCAGGTGAGAGTCCCACCCGCCCGTCAACCGGGAAAACGAGTCTTCTGCGAATGTGAAACGTGCATCTAACGGCGGATTAGTCTTCTTTTTGACTGCAGCCATATAGTCCCAGCCCATCAATACTTACCGCTTAGCAGATTCGAGTGCGCCTTGCCGTGCGAAATGGCAACAAACTGGGGATCACGCCAAAACACGATCGTTGAGGTCGGCGTAGGGTGGCAGCGCCTCCGCATCGCGTCGAGCGGCATAGAGGCGGGCAACACCGTCCTGCAAGGACTCGACGTGGGGCTCGAACAGGTGAGGCATGATGTCGGTCAGCATCGGCAACTCGAAAATGCGATGGCGCTGAAGGTAGCCGACGGCACTGTTGCGAGCGGGACCGGAGGCCCATATGGCGGTTCCAGGACTGCCGAAGTGGTTTTCTTCCGCGATGTCCTTAATCCATAGCCAGGGAGCAAGGCGCTCCGTTCCATCGTCCGATATGCGCCACATCGGTAGGTAGTCGCGCGAGAACAGGACTTCCGATTCGTCCGTCAGCTGCCAGACCCCGTAGGGCAACCAAATCCGCGAGGGCACGAAGTCCGGGAGCGGGGAGCGCGGAGTGGCCACCTCGAAGTCGGCCCGCGTACCAAATCCGGTGTCGAAGAGCAGATAGGTGGGACGGCCGGGATAGCGAAGATAGGCCGGGGCGCCTGAGCCATAGGCCTTGTCTCTCACGACGGTTCCGGGTTTGCCGCGGCCCGGTGTCCCGAAAACACGTCGCCTCCAGATCGATGCGCGCAGGACCATGTGCTCATCGATCGACCACGGCGTCGCTCGGAGCAGGCGCGCTCTCGAAACGGCATATTGGACATGGCCGTCCGGAAGGCCAAGGGCATCAGCCAACTCGAGAATCGTGAGAAGCGCGGCCTGGAGACCTGGACCATCTGGAGCAGCGAGACCGTTCGGGTGACTCGTGATCGAAAGCTCGTGCCAGTCTCGATAGCCCAGAGCCTGCGCCAGTGCCTCGTGCACCGCTGCCAGTTTCAGCTCGGTCGAACCTCGAGCGAGATGTTTTGCGGCCTGTTTCGGCCGAATGAGATCGGGAAAATGGATTCGCATGGAACCGCTCCGGCGGTGCTGCAATGGCGCGTCCACTTGGCCCGCGCACCTTGGAGAGAGGTTCATACGGGGTGATCGTTCATTCCTGCCCGCAGGCTTCGCCAATGTGGACGGCATGGCCGGATCAGCCATGCTCCAGCATATGCGATTCGAATCTATCCGCAAGCTACGCCGGTGGCGCGGGCAGCCAATCGCCCAAGCCCTTCGTCGGCAGGATCGGCGCGCTGAGGTCCAGGATTACGCCATGCAACCGGACGAGTCCGTCGATCCGCGTTCTATTGTCTTCGGAGAGCTGGCTAGGAACTCGACCAGATCTAGGCCAGCCCATCTTGGCGAGGGTAAGCGCGCCGCCCCAATCGATGAGGCAGGTACTGCGCATTGCCACGGCCTTTGTGGATGCAGCGGTGAATCCGCGAATCTGGGCTATCGGTTGATGGCCGTTGCGGATGTCTCGATTGCACGGATGACCTCTATGGCCTTTTGCGAAAACGGGTGATCTGCAGTTACACGCCGGAGCCTACCGAGATCGTTGCGGTTGCCGTGCTTCGCAATCACGCCAAAGGCGAAATGCAGGTCCCGATCACGAAAGCCGACCCGATGATACGATGTCGGGGGGACGCCCTCATCAACCAACTTCCGGCTGACCGCGAGCAGGTCGGCCGGAAACACATCGACCAGGTTGAGGGCGGGATAGTTGGGCGGTCGCTCCGCCACGTGACTTGCCGCCAGCGACTCGTTGATCTCTGCAAGGCAACCGATGACGCGTTGCGGACGGAGTGCGTGCAATTGCTCCCACGCCGCGCGAGCCTGTTCCCGGTCGGCGTCGCGCCCGGACTCGGCAGCATAGACCAGCGTTCTGATGAGTACCATGCACTGTTGCGCATCGTTCTCGGCCTCCACAACCGGGAGCGGCCCAGCGTGTCGTGCGAGGAAGCGAACCGCCAGCACGAACGCAGCCATCTCGTCCTGGCTCATCGGGTTGGTCTGGGACGGAAGTCGCGCCAGGTTCGAGAACAACGGAGCGTCTGATGCCTCTTCGTATTCCGCGATCCTTTGCGCCAAGTATCTCACGCTCATGGAATCGCCGATCCCATCAGCCTGAAAGGCCCGCCGATACAGCAGACGCTGAGTCTCCTCCGGCAACGCGTAGACTTCCTCGGCATAAATCCAATCAAACGGGTGATCGAACATCCGCGTGTAGACGCTGAGAGCCTGCTCGCGGATGTCGTCGCTGTCCGCTTCCCCGATCACCGCCACGACCTCCTCACGAATTGCAGCTCGCTGCCCTTCGCCCTCGTCGTCAAGCGCTCCCAGTATCTTGAGGGCATCGATCACGCTCGAATTCAACGCCCAGTTCCAGGCGTGAATCTCGAGGGAGTTGATCGCCTCGATAAGGCCAGCCCTCGCCGTCTCCTCGGCGTCCCGCACGAACCCGACGATGTGCAGCAGTTCCAGCCGGACATGATAGGGCTCGTATCTCCACCGCGTGCGCAATACCTCGGTCAGCTCAAGCGTGAATCGCGTGACATCCTCTTTGCCAAACAGCTCATGGCGTTGCTTGAGAACGAACAGGAGCTCGCCCGAGGTCAAGCCGACAAGAGACCGCATCGCGATCTTCGGTGGCCGATTGCCGATGATATGCGTGAACCTCGTTGCGTCAGCCTGCGTCGCGGCGAGCGTGAAGTTGTGTCGCGGCCCGAAGCCATAATAGGCCAGTGCGAAAGCTTCACTGCGCAAGGCGACGTTGCCCTCACGAGCCGCCTCGGCAAGCTGTGATCGTTCCTCCAGCAGTTTTGCATCCATCGCTCGGCACAAAACCAGGTATTCCTCGATGCCCGTGCCCTTGGCCGCGCGAACGCCCAAGGCCTGATAGCGGGCTCGACTCGTCGGCGGAGACTCGATGTGCCCTTCCCATTCGAGGCGCTTGAAAGCCTCACCATTCGTCAGGACCAGCTTGGACTGCGCGATCTCGGCGAGAAGACTAGCGTGGCTGGCCTCGAGAATAGCCCAGGCGGTCGCTGTCGCCACGCTACCAAGTTCACCGTCGGCGGCATCGGCAATGATGTCTGCGTCCGTGATTTCGTCCAGCACCGCACGGCCAGCCGGCTCCGTGCCGAGAGCGGCGATGATGTCGCGGGCCAGTGGACGAAAGAGCGGCGTGCCCAACTGGACGCCAAGTTTCGAGGGATCCGTCTGCGCCAGCCTGACCAGTTCTTGAGCGGCGTACGTGCTCTGAAAGATTTCGTGACTGAAGGACACGCTGCCGCCTCGAGTTTCCAGAACGCCGGCCCGCAGAATTGCCTCGCAATCGTCGAACGTCAGGTGCTGTGCCAGCATGAACTCATCGAAGGCAGTTTCCGATAGGGAATAGGCCATTTCGTCGGTGAGGCGCGCCGCGAGCCGTCGAAGGCCCAGCGAACCCGAACGCGCATGTGGACCCAGTCGCGTGCGGATGAATTGGTCGACGAGTTCAAGGCGCGTAACGTTTGACCGCAGCTCGTTGCCGATTTCACCTACGATGCGCGCCTCAAACCCGCTCCGCACGCCGCGCAGCACGTCCTTTGCCGCCGAGGTCAAGACTCCGTGTCCCTGTTCGGCGATGCGTGCCTTCAAGGTCTCTGACGGCTTCCCGACGCTGACGCTGCTCAGGCCAGCCAGACCTTCTGGACGGGACTCCTGGCTCGTCACAACCACCCGCGCCTCATACCGCCTTGCGAGAGCCCTGAGTCCACGCAGCGCTTGTCGCGCATTGTCGGCCGATAGCTCGTTCAAGCCGTCAAAGATCAGGACGACCGGTATCCCCAATTGCGTGGCCCGGCGCAGGAATCGCGGATCGTAGGAATCAACAAGCAGCGAAATCTCGCGCTGAACCGCCTCGGCCCACGAGCCCGAAAACAGCTTCGCCGAAACGAAGAGGCAGATGGCGCCCGTCGCTGTCAGTTGGAGGCCCAGCCACTTTGCCATCAGGCTCTTGCCGCACCCGGATGGTCCCCACAAGAAGCTGCCAGCCTGCTCATTGGTGGATGCGATGAGAGCCTCTGCCTGCTCGTCATCTTCCGGGATCCATAGATCGGCATCGGGCTGGTATTCCGCAGCGAACGCCCGCCGATATCGTTCCGCCCACTCGCTAAACGCCCAGGAACTTTCGGCAGCCAGCGCGACGTCCACGGACGTAGCGGTCAATTTCAAGGATCGCGCAAAGTCCTGCCAAGCCGCGAGTGACCACGGGCTGCCTCCCGTCGCTCCTAACGCAGCTAGGACTTCGTCAGTAGACCCGATCCGAACCTTGAAGTCGCCCGAAGTGACGGTCGACCCCGCAGGGAGCTCGCCGGTCATCGCGACGAACCCATCCGGGTAGAAATCGCCGATGGGCGCCGCCTGAGCCATGGCATCACGCAGACGGTTCTTGGCGTCGAGCGCCTGCTGATAGGGGTTGCGGAACGATGCCCACTCCCCGGACGGCGACAGCCGCTCCCACGCGCCATTGATCTCGCCTCGAACCGGAAGCTTGGTGGCTTTTGCTTCGACGAGGGCGACGGCATTCTCCGTCGCCACGACGAAGTCGATCTGTCGACCTTTGAGCTGAAAATTGCACAGGACGACGGCCGCCGTCGCACCTCGCGCCAGATGGTCAACGAGGGCGCGCAGGAAGACACGTTCCGAGTCGTGTTCCAGCGGTCCCCCGCAGAAGATCGTCAGTTGGCGTGTCTGGTTCATGATGTGGATTCTACAGCTTCACTGCTGAAAAGCACTCCTCGATGCAGGTCATCATGACCGCACCGACCGAATGCTATCGGCTGTCCATGGCGACGTCTTCGAGGTGCTGGTGCCACCCGTGCATGTCCTCGATGGGTTCGGCCATGATTTCTTCCAACTGGTCAATCTCCTTCCTGATCTGGTCAAACATCTCCAGTGCGGTCAGGGCCGTCCGTTTGGCGCCAATCGAGTTGGCTCGTTTTCTCCAGCTCTCGAACGGCAACTGCGGGTATCTGGGCTTCCAGCTAGGCAGCAGGCGCGCATTGAGATCGACTAACACTTTCGTCCCTCGCGCCATTCCGAGCGCGTCCACATCGAGTGGCTTGGGCGGGAGGCCCTTCGCCTTCAGCGCCTTGTCGCCATCGCGGCGAAAACGAACGATTGCGGCGATCGTGTCAGCTTCTAGCTGGATCGTCCGCAGCGTATCGACAGGGTCGTCTATTCCTGAGCGTCCCTTGGCGATTATGCCGAAAGCCGCCTCCGCCTGGTCGACGCGAAACAACAAATGCGCGCTCAACGCTCGCTCGACCGGCATTGGCGGTTGCGGACAAGCCGCGACCAGCCGATCGCGTAGTCCGGTCATATCGACCCTGGCTCTGCGGTACTTCGTCGTTACCAACTCAGGCAAAAGTCGACGTGCCGCATCGCTGACGACTTCAGGTTCCCAGCGCAGATGACGCTGCGCACTCAGGAGCGGCTCGAGCAGCCCAGCAGCCAGGCGGAAATAGAGGTGCGCAAGCTGCCCGATGATCGGATCGTCGCGGAGCCCGACATGATAGAGTTGGTTCCGGTACTCGTGCAGGATTGCCATCGCCCGGACCTGATCGGGCGGGATGTGACCGAGCTCTTTTAGAAATTGGGTCTTCCTGTCGAAGGCGCGGCCACGTGCGTCGCTGCGCTGTTCCGGCGTGAGCCTGCGGGAATTCCTGTGCCTATCCTCGAACAATAGGTCAGCGCATTTTTGATGGCACATCAGCTCAAGGCCATTGTCGACGAGGATGAGTGCGATCCGCCCATTGAGGGGGTGATCAATCGCCAGTTCAGCAAGTGCGCGGTCCAGTTGTTCTGCAATGGGAACGATTGATCGCACGGATCTTCTCCTAATGCGCGCAGCAGCCGTGACATTACAGCTCGCCGCACCTTACATTATTTGACCCACCGCATTCGGACAGCTTCCGATAGTCAAAGGAGTTCGCGTCCTGAACAACCCGCTCCCCTTTGAGCTAGTGTCCGCGGTCGACGCTCTGTGGCGCCACGAAGGTCCGGTGGCTGGCAATCTATATGCGTCCCCCGCCTTTGTGAGGCTTGGGGAAACCTGCCAGGGGCTGTATCAATCAGCGGGATCGAAGGACGCCGTGAACGTCGCCCTCAGCCAAGCCCTCTACGGTCTCGGATTTCGCTGGAGCGACGACGAACCCGCCCGCTTTGCTGTCTCCCCGGCTACCGCAGCGGCCCGCCTTGACCAAGCCTTCAGGCAGACGGAAGCGCATCTGGTACATCTCTGTCCGCTTGATCTCGGCGACGATGTCCCCGAACTGCGTTTTGGACCCAATGCCATTCGAAACTTCACAGCAGAGGAGCTGGACGATCTCCTCGACCCCGATGGGTTGTCGCAAAAACGGCCCGGCTGGCGTTTCGACAGCCAGCGCTTCAGCCGGTTTGCCTGGCTCGTCGTCGAAGAAACCGTGGTCCTCCCCGGAAAATCTGGCGGCCGCGTTCTCCCCGGACTGTTCGCCGATCTGCGACAGGATTTCGGGCGGATCGAACCGCACAAAAGGCACTTCCCCGCTCCGGTCGAAGCTGCGCTCTTCGCGCTACTGACCGCCCCCTGGGAGGAGGTCACCAGCTATTCCGACTTGGATTGGCGCCCCTTTCGCGTGCCATGGGTCCATACGCTGTCAGACGACCTGTTTGCGCGCCGATCGACGCCGCCCGATGCCGACACATTGTCGTGGGAGCCGGACTTCTACGAAGATGAGGACGGCGCCATGGTGGAGATTGAACGGCCTACGCGGTTGCCCCTGACCGACGCTGCGATACCCCAAACAGCCTATCTGGATGATGCAGCCTGGACTGAACTCCTGGAGGCTCGACGTTCCCCGCTATTTCATCGCCCGATCGACCACTTCGCGATCCAGGCCTTCGCGAGCGATGGGATCGACGAGTTTCTTGCGCATGTCACGGTGATCGAGGCCGCATTGGGACAGCCGATCGACCATGACCCGAGGAAGCGCCCGAAAATTAACAGACAACGGCGCCAGGGCGCGACGGCCCGGGTCGCATGGCGCCTGGCGGCGCTCCTGGACGATGCCTCTGCCGGCGAGCGATACCTCGCGCTCTTCAAGGAGAGAAGCGACTTCCTCCATGGCCAGGCGATGCAGGACATACCAAGCCAAGTGCGACTGGACGCTCGACGGCTTGCGCGTGGATGCGTGTGTGCCTTAATCGGCGCGGCAACCTCACCGTCGCCTCCAGAAAACCAGGATGCCTTTCTGCAGTGCGGTTCGTCGCAGGCTTCGGGCTAGAACGGCGCATGACGGCTTCGACACGCGCATATTCGATTGGAGGTTCGGTGTGACAGAAGATGTCGATTTGGCCAATGTTGGCGCAGCATCCGAAAGGTTCTTTCGGCTCTACCAGACGCATTGCGTCTCACCGAGCCGCGACACACTGTTTTCGCTCCTGGAGGCGGCACACAGTCTCAATGACCGACTGAAGGTTGGAGCTGCTGCCGATTTCTTCGACGTCCAGGAATTTGCGGCGCTCAAGTGCCTCCGCAACTACTTCCACCATCAACAGGAACTGCGGCACGTCGTCAGACTCATTCCGATCGGCGGCTATCCGATAACGACAGATCTGATGACGTTGTGCCTCGTCCCACGCGACAACGTCGTCGCGGCGATAGAGACGACAAAGCGGTATCAGGAGGAGACTCGGCAGGCCTGCCAACAGATGTTCCATTGGTATGGTCCGGTCGTGAACATCAACCCCGCTCTGTTCAACTTTGTCGTCGCTGCCTATGAGCGCCTGAGGGATCGAGGCGTGCCCCCTGGCGGGGGAAGCCGTTGAGGATTTCGAGGCCAGCTATGACTATGAAGAAGAGAACAACCTTCCACATTTTGTCGATGGAAGGCTAGCTACATCGGCCGGCAGCATCGACGCGCTCCTGACGGACATTATGAAATCCACGCCGAGCAGCGGCGCTGCTGGAAATCTTTGAGCTATGCGCTCCAGGCGCGCACTGCGGTGCAGCGCTGAACGATGTCCTCGACTGCAGGCGCCAGCAGCTTGCTGTCGGCCTCGGTCCCTTTCACTTCCGCGAGCAACTTCTCGGCTGCCGGGATCAGGCGCTCGGCCATATCGAGCAATTGCCGAAGTACGTAGCGGGGGCGGAAGTCGGTATCCTTGGCGAAGGCTTCCCAGTTTTCCGGCGTCAGCGTGAGCGGATCACGATTGCCACCGACGAACATCGCCAGCCGCGGACGCTGCTCCTTGTAGAAGGACCGGAAAGCAGCGGCGTTGTTGACATCATAGAGCTGACTGAGCTCGATGCGATCGAGCCGATAGACCAGTGAGTAGTTCTTGGCGTGGGCGTCCGGGTTGCCAACCAGGAACTGGAAGATCGCGCGATCAAGAAGTTGCGTGCGAGCCGTGACGACGTCGCTGACCTTCTTCATCAGCTCGAAGCATTCCTGCCAGCCCGGCCCGCCATCCTTTTCGTACTTCTGCCGCGGAAAGCGCCCGAGCGCCTGGCAGAAATCCTCCTGATGCAAACGGCGGAAAACCTCTTGCCCGTTCACGCCGACACGGTCGTATCGCCGGATGACCATGTAGGGCGTGTCCTTGACCACGCGGATGGTCGAGAACGGCACCGGAATGCCGACGGCCGCAGCCAGGCGCAGGCAGAAATGCTCGACGCGGATCGAGTCCGGCAGACCGTCGATGTCGACCTTTAGAATGTGAGTGCTAGGGGTGTGCCCTCTCGGCAGCGCGATCCTGCGATCGACGACGCCGACCCCAGCCTTGTGATGGACCCCGGCAAGTGACAGCCGCAGCTCTCCGTCGGCATCGATGAACAGCGGCCGCCGCGGCAAGGCCTCGATGTATTCGGCAAGCCGATCATCGTCCAGCACGTCCCACTTCGTCTCGACATTCTCGTCGGCGATCACCTCATCCTCAAGCGGCATAACGGTGACCGCGCCCGGGCAATCACGGCCGAGCTGGTAGAGCAGCGCGTAATCATCGGTGGCATCGACCTGCAGATAGCGCGCCAGAGCCTCGCGCGTCTGTTGGGAATCCGGCAGCAGCCCATCGAAGAACGGGCCGGCGTGGTCATGGTCGTAGGGATCTGGCGAGAGAGGGAGCGCTAAAGAAAGCGGATGATGCGGCAATTGCGTGCGCTCGAGCCAGCCCTGCTCGTAGCGAAAGGACAAGGCGCCATCCCTGGCAACATCGAGGACACCAACAGGAAGACCGTAGAGTCGGATGGATGCGGGCATCAGAATTCGGATCCTGCGTCTGACGGGTCGCTGGCCGAGATTGTCGCCGGCGAGAACGCGATCGTCACGCCCAGCAACACCAGCACCTTGAGTACGATCGACATTGGCGGATCGACGCGGCCACGCTCGAAATCACTGATCCATTTTTGCGAGGTCGCCGTAAGATCCGCGAGCTGGCTTTGGGTAAGCCCACGCCGCTTGCGCTCCTCCCGCAGAAAGTGACGAACGTCGTCGACACCCCGAATGTGCATGTTTGACATCCTATGACCGTTCAGTGATAAGACGGTTCGTAGGGGAAAAATATCACCGACTGGTGAAGTTTCAAGGCAAGGCACAGAAAAATAACCGTTCGGTAATAAACGTCGGGCGTTGCGAGAACATGGGCGGCATCGTGCGGACGGTTGGCGACATTGCTGTCGAGGGCAACGAGACGCTCTGGAACTACTTTCGTTTCGAGCGCTTCCTTTCAACGCTCGCGGAGAGCCGGCTCTATTTCGCATCGGCAAACCAGTTCATCGATCCGTTCGAAGGCGCCGTCGCCGTCCAGTTGAACGTGCCGCCGCCTGATCCGCGCTACGCCGAAATGGAGAGTGTGGAGCGCGCCTTCTTCCAACTCAAACGGTTGACCAAGATAAGCTGCCTGGCACCGTGCCGCCTATGAGAGCGATGCGATGTGGAAGCTCTACGCCGGAGAGCACAAGGGCATCGCCATCTGCACGACGCCCGATCGCATGAGCGCCGCCTTCAAACCCTTTCGGCTCAAACCTGAATATGGCGTCGAGGATCTGTGGGGTGGTCCGGTTCAATATGTCGACCTGACCCAGGTTCGGATGCGCGGCGTCGCCATGCTCGACCGGTTCTTCTTCAAGCACAGGGCCTTTGAATGGGAGCGGGAATATCGGCTTGCAATCTCCGTTAGGATGGCCGAGGAATTTGGCGTCCGGGTTCCCGAACACGGCATCCTCGTCGACGTCGATCTTCCCACTCTGATCGAACGCATCGTGCTCGGCTCAACCACAACCGAAGCCGAGCGCGCCACCGTCGCTCAACATGTGGCAGCCGCCGGGCTAAGCGATCGCCTTGAGCTTTCCACCCTTCTCGGCCAACCCCGCTATATCTGAGACCCAGCAAGCAGGCACCAGAGCAAGGCGAGGCCCACCAGAATGATATCGTACTCGGACACCGCACTCACGATCTCGGAACCGTTGCAGACCAACGCGATCGTCTGGATCCACTCGCTACCGGAACGTGAGATGGGTCCCACCCGGCGCATCCTCGAAGATCTTGAGGGCCTCGCCTCCGCCGGCGGTTTCCCCGTCTTCGCGTATGCTGTTCGAGATCGCGCCGAACTGAGCGATCTCTTCAGGCAGTTGATGACGGAGGCCGAGCAGGGATTGAGGCCGGTGCTCCATGCCGATGCTCACGGAACAGTCGCCGAGGGGCTCCTGCTTGCGCCCAGCGGAGAACGCGTCGGCTGGGGCGAGATTATTGAAGATCTCCGGACCCTCAATGTTGCGACGGCCAACAATCTCACCTGCATCTTTGCTCTGTGCTTCGGCCTGCATCTCTACAAGCAGGTGAGCCTGAGGCAGCCCGTGCCGTCCTATCTTTTCTGCGCGCCGCCCGCGGAAATCAGCGTCGGCTTCCTCGAGGCACAAACACTGGCTTTCTATCGGGAGATGAACCGCACCTCGAACGTCACGGCCGCATTTGAGGCAACGCTGGGCGGGGTCATGGAGTCGTTTCACTGCCAGGGTTTGTTCCTGCAATCGCTGTTGCGGTACATCCGAACCTACTGCATTGGGGGCATGCGACAGGATCGCCTGGAGCGCATGGTCACGGCCGTCCTGCAACGCGACGGCATCGTAAACCCGTCCAGCGCGCAACTGAAACAGGTCCGGCGCAGGATACGCGAATCCGTGCAACCAGGTCAGAAGCTGATCGATGTGTTCGCGCCGTCGTTCCTGATCGGCCGCGCCCCGGCCTTCAGCTACGCCGACCTCGACCGGATTCTCAAGCGCTCTGTCGCCACCGGGCGATCTCAACGGCGCTCGGCGTCGAGCTGAACGCTGAGCGATCTCAGGCTGGGATCGCGATGGACAACGCGAAACCAGCCGGACGATGGTTCGCCAAAGCGCTCGACCATCACTTGGCCCATCCCACGCCTCATCTGCCGATCGACATAGAGTTCGACCCGCAACATTCCCTTGTCGGCAGCGACTTGGGCAAGCAGATCGACCTGCCTGGTTCGTGCCGTCAGGCCTTCACCCGCCTCGTCGATCTCTTCAATCGCCACCACGCAGTGATCGAGGGGACCGAAGACGACGAGGTGGGTCCCCGCGGGCATGCCCGATCGCGGCGGGGGCGCGTGCCCCATCTTTCCCAGTTCGGTATGCGCCTCGACGCTCCGCAGGTCCTCGTCCTGCTGCAGAATCTCGCGTGCGAAGTCGAACGCGTCGGTATCGGCATAAAGGTAGCCGGCGCTTTGCGAGACCTGGAGACCATTGAGGTAGCGTACCATGTCGCCATCGATGGCGATCGCCTCACCGGACCGCAGACCATCCCGATAGCGGATCATTCTTGCCTTGCGTTCAGGCTCAAGATCCGCGCTCGCCGCCAGTTCGTAACGCTGGGCAATCGTCGCGCAATGCAACGCAAGCGTCAGGCCAGGTGAAACCGGCAGCATCACCATGACACCCGGCGAAGTGAGCCCGACATCTCCGTAGGGGAAGGCGTTGATGCGGCTGACCGGATGGTCCGAGATGATGAAGCGATGCTCGCCGTCGCTCCCATAGAGGGCGGGATGAAGACGAAGCAGCGCGACGGTGTGACCTTCCCGTTCAAGGAACGCCTTGACGGCACCAAGCCTCACTGCCGTGTCAGAGGGCATGGCCATGTGCGGATCGGCATCCGGGTCATAGCCGACCTGGCGCGTCATCTCCCGCAATTGGCCCGCCAGATGCTTTGGTCCCGTTCGGCTTAAATGAGTCCGTAGCATCTGGGTCGCGAAGAAATCGGCCAGTGCAATACGATCGTCCGCCGTCATCCACGCCAGCGAGCGTCGCGAGAGGATTTCGGCGACGAGGCGGGCGGAGCGGGCATCGACCTCCTGAAAGAGGTCCTCGAAGTTCCATCTCGTGTCCCCCAGGATCACCGTATTGAAGTCGTTCTCGGAGCCAGCGTTGGCAATCGACGTCAGAAAGGACCGGTCGGACCGCTTGGCGAAAACGTAGATGGAGCGCCGTTCTGGATCGGCGGCAAAGTGCCGAAGTTGGGCCTGAGGAACGAAGTGATGCTTTTTCGATGGTCGACTCATCGTTTCCTGCCGTGATGCGGCCCCTCAGCACAGTTGATGGTGCGGAAGCAGTCCGAAGCGCATCATAGCAGCAAACTTCGTTTGCATCCGATGACCGGCAATGGCTCACCGCGTCGCGATTGACGGGCAGCCGCATTCCCATCGAGTAGAACAAATAAGGAACATATCAGCCCGAAATCCATTGGGAAGACTGTTTGAGAGTGATTTATCCATGGGTCAGCCGGCCGCCAGCCCTGCCATCGCTGCGCTTCGCGAGCGAATCGCACGCCTCGAAGGCGGGCCGGCGCGCCATCGCGCGGTGCTTCCGTTCGGCGTTCCCGGTATCGACTTGCCGGTCCCCGGCATCGGCCGTGCTCGCTGGCAGCTCGAACTCATCCGGGTGAGAGCGGGAGAAAGCGCCGATTTTGAAGTGGAACCAAGAGGTCCAATTCGCCTTGCTTGCGTTCGGCTACTACAGCGGCGAGATAGACGGCGAAATGAATCCCGACCTGAGGGCCGGACTGCAGAATATGCAGGCGGACTACTCTCTGAAGGTAACCGGGACGATTACGCCCGAGACGCTAACTGCGCTCAGGATCGAGCACGCTAGTTGCAGATCTCGACCATGGCGCTCGCCACATCCGATACGCTAAACGAATCCAAAGTCCGACTGACAATCAGCCTTGCTTGTTCGGGCTTTGCCAGGTTCTCGGCATGCACCGTGCATTCGACAATGCCGCGGGCTTCTCCTGTCTTTGTGAACAACACCTCAAATTCGAAAACCTGTTCGCTAGCCTGGTGACGCCAAAGGTCGCACGTCAAGGCACCCTTCTTCACGATGCCGGTCGTCGGCCAGTCCTCATAGTAGAAGGATTCCGGGTCATGCGGATCTGGAATGTAGGTTCGTAAGGGCCGATACGAAACTGTCTCGGGTGATGCCTGACCGAAAAACGCGTCGGGACTGAAGGTGCGAAACACATCATGCTGCAGCAGACGGGCTGCTGCACTCACCGCGGAAGTATCCAAGCGCCCAAGCATTTTGGACATCTCTGCGATGTGTCGGGGGTTGTCGCCTAGTGCTCCAGAAGCCATCAGTTTCGAGATGTCGAGTCCCTGCGTCACCTTCGGTTTCGGTTCGGCAGATGGCGATATACGCGTAACCTGCTTTTGAAATGACGGAGGTTTGGGTGGTAGCGGAAACTGTGTGGTGGGGGGTGTCGGCGGCAATCGCAAAGGCGCACCAGTCGCGGAATCCTCGTCGTCGTCTGTCCGGATACGCCGGAGTGCCAGCGAACCTTTCGCCTCGAACTCGAGGCGAACCTGCGATGCAGGGCGGGTGCCGTTGTTCGATATCGGCCAGCGCACCATAACGGGCGGCTCGATCTCGTCGCGGCCGTGATGGAGCTGCGACAGGATCGCGTGGCACCGTTCAATCCATTGCGGGTAAAGCACGTCGCGATAATGCTAATATCGTCTTCGGCAGGGGAAGAGTACTCGATCTTCGTCACCTCGCCCGAAGCATCGGTCGTGCTCGACGGAGAGGGCGGCGTGAAGTCTGTTACGAGCGCATGCTTAAGTTTGAGTGCCGCGAGAAATCCCCCAATTTCCATTTGCGTGAGCGGGGTCGCGACCTTTCTAGTCGCGGCTATCGTGTTCGAACCGTCCGCGCTTTCGCAGGTGCCGATCGAAATCCTCGGCTCCTGCGCCCGATAGGCTTCTATTTCCCTTTTGAGCTCTTTGATCCTTTTGGCATCGTCCGTTGCCAGCGGAGGGCGTCGCCAGCTTTCGTCGATCATAAGGTACGGGATAGCTAGGCCATCAGCGGTCATGGCTGGTCCGGCATCTTCGGTGAACAATATTACGCGGTGTTCTGGGGACCGCGCGTTCAGCGTGGACACGATGCCGATGAGTCTCTCGTCGGTTTTCGTGTAATCGAGATGTTCCTCCAGCGCGGGATCCGGTTTCACGCTGGGCATGCGGCGCAACACGACCTTTGGCGAGGATGTCCGGATTTCGGATTCCAGTACCGAAAACTTCAGCATTTGGCGGACGCGCCGAAATATTTCGAGCGCGCGATCGCGCGTGCGGCTATTGGCATTCTTGTGCTTGTCGATCTCATCCAGGACGGGCTTCGCCAAGAGGATGACAATCGGATCGTAGCCGAGCTCTTGCCACGGCAGCTGGTCGAGTGGCTTGCACTCGAAGAAAAGGTTGGTGTCCGCAACCAGATGGATTTCCATTCCCGCCCCCTCGTCTGCCGGCTCGGATATTTGCTCTCCTTCAGGCAAATTCAAGCACTTTTGCCAATGGCCAACCAAAGCTTGGTATGTTGCCGTACGAAGAGCGGACGCGTCCTTCGCTTCCGTCACTCACGCCTGGCGCATGGGTTGCGTGTCAATTTGAAAGTTTGACCGGCTGCTATCCTCCCCGTTCCAGCCAATCATGACGCCGAAACCACATAAGCCGCCACTGGATGTTCGCTTTTTGTGCCTCAAAAGTCGCATAAGAGTGCAGTGTGGAACTCAACGGCGGCTCATTGGTTTTGCGGGTTCAGCTCGTGGAAAAGGTCCGTCGGCCTTCCATGAATGCGGGTTTCCGCATCGCCTACCTCGATTTGGTCGATGAACGCCGGACAGGCGAGGCGGAACCGTATCTCGCCCGAGAGCACATTCGCGCGCATGATTTCGACGAACGCGGCTATCTTTTCATCCGCAGTGAGAAACCTGCGTTTGACGGATGCAGTGGTGCTACGCTTGTGGAGCCCCGGGGCGTCTCTATGCGGCAATCCCTCATCGTGAGCCGATGCTATTGTGCAAGTTTCGCAGCACTGCGGGTGGCGATATCGCCCAAGACAGCATGAAGAAGCGTTCCAACTTCCTGTTCGGCGACCCCGGGTGCAATTCCTGATTCGGACAGTTGAACGAGAATTGCCTTGGCGGTGTTGCGCCAGAAGGCGTTCGCGTCTTCCCCGTTCTTGGATTCCAGGACCCGGGCGATCCCTTCGACCAACTTCCGCCGCCGATGCAGCGGAAACGCGCTTATCTTTGAATCACACATCGATCACCTCACCCCTTCAGTCGCGCGAATAAGCATTGGCGGGTGAGAAAATTTGGTTAACAGCGCTTTTGGACAATGGTCAGCAATGGAATAAAGCGTCTACCCAACAAGCCAAGAGGTGTACCGCGTGTTGATGATCGGCGCGTGCTGAACGGCATCTTCTGGGTGCTGCGCTCCGGTGCTCCATGGCGCGACCTGCCTCAGCGCTATGGCCCGCGCACCACCTGTTGCAACCGCTTCGTCCGATGGGGAAAAGCAGGTGTGTGGCTGCGCAGTAACGAGTCTACGGCCTAAGGTTTGCGGAGCCTCACGCCGGCGCGGCTGCCGTTCTCCGGGATGAACTCGACGCCGGCGGCCTAGAGGGCGACGCGCAAGGCAGCAACGGTTCGCTCTTGTGTGGGGCCCTGTCGGGCCGCGACATCTACTTAATGTCTACTCTAGACAGTAGCCGCGACCATAACTTTTGATAACAGGTCAGGGTCGCGGGATGCCGAGCCGCTTGAAATACCGAGTTACGTCCGGGTGCTCGCGATCGTCCTGCCTCAACCGTGCAAGCGCGTCATCATCGCCGGCGAGCGCCATAGCCAAACCGGGAGCGCTTATTCTCCACGGAGCACCGGGCATTGTCTGGTTGTGAAGACGGTGCTTGATCACCAGCCGCCTGAGTGTGTCTTCGCTTACGTTGTAGTCGTGCCTGAACAGATCAATGGCCTCTGGACCGTGATCGCCTCTGCCCGTGGGATGTAGAGCGGCCGAAGCCGTTCGCCTGTTTCTGGCGCTGTTTTGACAGGGAGCGCATTGGTCATTCGGCTCATCGCGCTTTTCTGCGGCCCGCCGTTTCGCCCGACATCAGGGAACGATATCTCCCCCCATGTATTAGAAACCCATGGACACTATGGAACCCCACGGCCACGGGATGGCGGCCGATCTTTTGACATCGGAAGTTGCCAATGCCAGGCAGCGCATCCACCGGACCGAGCTCGCGCTTCAACGCACTGAAGAAATGCTGGCCGAAAATCTCGCGCTGTGCAGCAGGATACGAACTGCGGTCGAGTCCGCAGACCGCTTGGTGAAGATCGATCCCCCCAGCTTTGAAGGACGTCGCGCGGTTGAACTGGGCCGGCGTTTCATTCGCCTTGCGGCACCCTGCCGCAAGAGCCTGCCCGTTGGCATCACAGCGTGAGCAAACATTGGACAGAAGCATTTCAACGTTCACGATGTGCAACGCCGACGCTAGATAGACACGAATTTCAGTTCAAAGAGCGAGGTTAATGCTGCGGCAAACGAAGGGGGCACGGGGGGGTCTTCGCGCGAGCCAGTTATCCGATCTCCCGCTCAGAAATTTCTACCAAATATTCCGACCTCCTGATGGAACCCATTCGTTGCGGGCGAGTTGCGGCTGATTGGGACGGACTTCCCGAACATGACAACCAGCAACAAAGCAGACCATCAGTCTGTCTCCGAAGCGTTTCGGAAACTGATCCGTTCCGAAGGCTATCGTCATCACGTACAAACGTTCTTAAATCTGGGGGTCGAACCAGAACTGCCGCCAACCCTTCAGTCATTACTTGCGGCTATTGATCGGGCCAAACAGGGGCCGACGGAAGAAGGTCCCTAGCCGGCTGGCTGAGCGTCAGGCTCGCTTCGTGGCTTGTTCCCCTGATTCCCACTCAGAAGCTATCAAACATTCTTCTTGATTTTTCCCGACAGAGGATCATGAATGTTCCCTTGGCTTCTCGCTGAGGTGGGAGGCCTTGTATGAACGTTTGGACGAACTGCCGACCCGACAAGGTGACTGCCAAACACCTTGTTCACGAGCTGATCCTACAAGCCCGTCGCGGCCAAATCATCTCCGTCAAAGAGACTATCGCAGCGGTGCGCCGAGACGGGCCACATCTGGCGGAAACTGACTGCGAGCTGGTGGAGTTTATTGTCAATGTTGCCCCAGCCTTTGGCCTGTTCGTCGGGTTCGATCTTCGCGAATAGCCTCATGGCAACCCGTTGGTTCTCGCCTGCGGTGTACGTCAGGACAGACCGACCTAGGATTGTGGGAGAAAGGCGGCTCGAGGCGCGTCAATAGGATCGAGGAGGAGCATGAGGGTCTTCGCGAGCCGGTGTCCGATCCCCACCACAGAAATTCTACAAACATTCCTGACTGTCGCGGCCCAGCGCCGTACCAATTTGTACAATTCGTACATGGCCTTGATGCCGCTCAGGTAGGGAGTAGAGTACCCTTCGGCGTGTTCCTGGGGAGGGCTGGATGAGCGTCGCGCGAAGGGTCGGTCCGTTTCTAGAACAAGCAATTACTGTACTCCTCAACAGGGCGGACCGTCGCGATACGGTCTCGATCAAAGCGGCACTACGCGAAGCTCGCGAGACTGCGCCTAATTTGGTGGCCTCCGACGAAGAACTAACCGAGGCAATCGTCGAGGCAGCAACTGCCATGGGCCTCTGCGTGGCTTTCGACGCCCGGGAGTAGCTGTCAGCCAACTTCAGTCACTGTGGCATCGCAACGGAAGCGCGCAGTCCTGCGTCATTTTCAATAGTCAGAGGTAATCCGCAATTACCGTCGCAAGCTGCTAAATCTGCCTGTAGAACGGAAGCTCCCGGCTGAGCAAAGGTATTTGCTGGAGAAACTTGATCGGGCCGACAAAGAGTGACGTATGGCTCTCCACTGGTTCAACCCTCCGGTCCCGGTCAAGACCGAGCGTCCCGGGATCATCCACAATGTCAACAACGCCGAGACAGCCGGCGAGGAGCTGATGAAGTGGACCAAGCGTGGCCCTTGGTGGGACCTCGCGGTGCGTGTTTGCATGGCCGTGATTTTCGACGAGATGGAACCTGAGGAGGCTCGCAAGGCGTTCCTGGCTGCTGCAAAAGAGGAGGGGACATTACTCCCCCAATGAGAACTAGCTAAATTGGATGCGGTATAAGGTTCTAGGTGTCTATTACCAACACCGCCTTCGCGAAAGGAGCCCGCCGCCGGTGAGGGAGAGGCGACGGACCCCCCTACACGGCTGCAGATCACGAAGAATCCCGCTGCCACCTCTAAACCCGCGAGGGCCTACATCGTTCCGTTAGCTGCGGCTAAAGCGGGGTTGGTCGGCGGGCTCTTGCCGCTCTAAGTTCCCCCTTATGGGTCCTCTCTGGTTCTCTCCCCCGGTCTACGTGAAGACGAAACGTCCGGGCATTCGCAATGGGGTCAGCCACCTCGAGGGAGCCGCCGAGGAACTCATGGCGTGGGACACAAAGGGCCCCGAGGTGGACCAAGGCGGTCCAATCCTGCGTCGACGCGTTCGAGGGCAGGATGTCCCCCATGAGGTCCGTGAAGCCTTTGAGGCGGCTGCCAGGGAGGCCAACGTGTATCTCTCCCCTGAGTAGGAGGTATCATGGCGCCCATCTGGTTCGTCCCTCCGGTGTTCGTGAAGACTGAAACCGGTGTCAGGCATGGCTGCAACAATGCGAAGGAAGCCCTTGAGCAGCTCAACATGTGGACCCGGCGAGGGCCTCTCTGGCACAAGGCGGTGATCCTCTGCATGTCAGCCTTGGAGGGCGATTCGATTGACCCGCACATAATACGAAAGGCCTTTGAGGCTGCCGCTAAGGAGGCCAACGTGTATCTCTCCCCTGAGTAGGAGGTGTCGTGGTAACCCATTGGTTCTCCCCTCCGGTGTACGTCAAGACCGACCGACCTGGGGTCACCTACGAGTGCAACAACGTCGAGGGTGCCGCCGAGGAACTCATGAAGTGGACCAAGATGGGACCTAAGTGGAGGAAGGCTGTGCAACTGTGCGCCGACAGGAGGTCCGTCAGGCTTTCGAGGCTGCTGCCAAGGAGGAAGGGGTGCTCCGTGAGTAGCAGGCCGGTGCCCATGGCTATGTTGGGACGGACCCGCTAGGCTGTCCGAATGCTGACCAAGTCCGCGCTGCTCGAATAGACCCGGATACGAGAGCATTCACTCTGGCCGGCGCATTTATGGGCCATTTTGCACTTCTTGAAACTGGCATCGGAGCTTGCTCTGGGCGAGGTACTTGGCGTCTATGGGGCACGTCGAGGTAAGGGGACCGGAACCGGAATGTCAGGCATCTAAAGCCGATGGCAGAAACCGGATACGGATGTCGAAAAGGCCGACCGCCTCGTGTTCGACCTCGACCCGGTGAAGGCCTCGATTTTGAGGCCGTCCGCGCCGCTGCCTTTCAGTTCCGCGCTATCCTTGAATCGCTGGGGCGGGGTCGCGCTGACCAATCCTTGCCCGATCTGTAGCGGCCGACGCGGGAAGAAGGCAGTAAAGCCGGGATTTAAAGGGCAACGCGGCGCTCATGGCCTTGCCTGATTGGAACCTGCGGAGATCGGCCTCGTTTGGCTGAAGCAATGGCAAAAATCGATCCGAGGACCGTCGCCAGTCTTTTGAAGGAATACGCACAACGGGCGTCTATGCGCGGCGACAATCCCTATCGCATAAAGGCGTACTTGCGCGCGGCAGACAGTCTGACGGCGCTGTCGCAGCCGCTTGAT
>NZ_JAMYNW010000031.1:0-61855 GCF_040319365.1 Mesorhizobium sp. M0923
TGCATAGCCGAGCGACCGCTGAGGGCGATCGTGACGAATTGGTGGCGAGGAAAAAGTCCCTGTGGGTAACAGATCGGCGATCTGCAAAATTGGCTGCAAACCCGTCCGAAAGCTCGCCAGAACCCAAGGCAAGAGCGCGCGGTAAGTGAAGCGTGCCAGCCTCTTGCCGCGCGTACTTCGTTCGCATGGTTCGATTACATTAGCTTGATCTAATATACTAACCAGCCAGTCGAGCATTCCCGAACGCTCGCTGGTCAGGCCCAGCGGCCGCCCCCCTAACCCAAGCTGCTGGGCCGCCCGCTAAGGAAGTGCGTTGTATCACTGATACGGTCGTCGGTGACCGCCTCCGTACCGCGGCCGTGATCGCAACCACGTCACCGATGCCAACGCCCCGCATCGTACCACTCAAACGAATGGCCTGGATGCGTTTAGTATCCATTCTCGGGAGACCCACGCCTGGGTGTCGCTTGGGAGACAAGTGACTCCCCTTTAAAGGCATCGAGATGCTACGAGCGCCGAAAAGTCAGTTCCTTAACCTAAAGATCGGGCGATTTGCCAGCGGGTTGTCGACCAGATAACCGCCGACGCTAAATGGTACAGCACTTCGATAGACGGTCAGATTCTGGCCTCGACCACGCTGAATCTCTTTCAATCAGGGGTCGTAAACGAAACGAATTTGCTGGCACATGTTGGCGCGCGGCGCCACGACTTCACTAAACTGACAGGCTAGCTCCACCCGGGCGGAAACAGCGCGTTTCAGCAAATCGTGAATTGACCTGCATCCATGGAAGCCGGTTGGCGGCACGGCAGTTGGCTGAAGATCAAGAGCTACATGGTGGAAGAATATGACTTGCTCGGCGGGTGGACCGGCCGCTGCGATATTTGCTGTCGCGGCGGCCAACACACCCAAGTGGCCGGCTGCTGTCATGCGACCACAGAGCCGCCACGTCAGGATTGTGGAGCAATGAGTTGTCGAAAGATCCGCGCGCAAACTGTTCAACGAAGAGACCCGCGATAGTCGCGGGTTGGCTCCATTGGATGGCGTAGCCCGATACTCAGCCATTCGTCAGCCTCTGCAGGCGCTTCTCCGCTTTGTCTAGCGCAATGCGGCGCGCGATGACCTTTGCGCTGTCACCACGCTTGGTGTGCTGTTTATCGCCCGGCAGTCTCACCAGACGTTGACCAGGGCGCCCCTTATCCGTGGCGGTTTCGTATTCTCGCCGTTCCATACTCACACTCCCTTGCGCACAGCCGCGCAGAACGCGCTGGAAAAATGCGAAAGATTCCCGTGCGGCCATTGAAAATGACCTGATGCATCGTGAGCTTCCAAATCTATGCGCAACTGTTCCAACTCGCGAAGCGGCACCATCGCGGCCTCCAATGCGGCGGCGCGCGACAGCAGCACGGCTGCCGTATGTCGCGACGCTCCCGCAGACGTTTAGAAATGATGTCAATGGCAACCATAAGATCGCCGACCAACTTGCTCAGTTCGGCGGCACGCTGCCGTTTTCCCGTCGCCGAGTCGGGTTCATCACCAAGCAGGGCTGCAACGCTGGACGGAATGGACGGACCGCGCGCTTCGGCCAGTTCTTCACGCGGGCTCGCAAGCTCGCGATCGGCCAAACATTTTTGGGAGTTTAGGTCCTGAAGTTGCCGTTCGAGTTTTGCGAATTCCGGGTCGACATCGGTCAATTCGGGCATTACGAAAGGTCAGCTTTTGACATTTTACTGGTCTCCAAAAAGTTCATTGATGACGTCGACAAGCGCGGCGGCATTGATTTCGACAGATTTGCGATGGCGAGAGGCCTGCCAGTGACTTGGCGCGCCCGCGTTGAAGCGTCGGGTGTCGATCTGGTCGATCGGCACGACTTCCGGCCAACTATTGACTACGGTGATGATGGTCTTTGCTGCCCGTGCTTTCGCCTCTGGCGAGCCAGTTGCAGCGATCTCGGCCAGGACGTCTAGCTCTTCACCAGTTGTGGCAACACTGATAGCAAATGGCGCGCCATCAGGAACGCCTTCACGGCGCAGGGCGCGGTAATCGCGCACCGCGTCAACAACAGCACGCAAAGGCACGTCCAGCGCCGCGCCAAGCATGAGTGACGCCACGTCTTGCGGGCTGAGATCTGGAGATGTCCAAGGCGCACCGGGCGGCAGAACAGCGGCGTCCGTGAGTATGCGGGCTACCGCGCCCACGCGCCCTTCATCGAAGCCGATACGCCGCACAATGGCGGCTACGGCTTGTAGGCATATTTGATCCTTGAGTTTGGAAATTCGTGATTGCGATGGTTTAAAAAAAACACCGTCGCAGCCCTGAAGGCTGGACGGTGAGCGCACGCAGCCTGGCCGGAACGCGCGCAATAATTCCCGCCTCTGGTGCCAGATTGACGGGTTGCGCCTGACGATGACGAGGCGTAGGGCCCAAAGCGGGTGGGACGCCGAAGCGCCCCATTCGTTGCTGTTGCCCCTTTAGGTTTTTGGGGCCACGATTTGGCACACGTCCCTAAGCGGCCCTGATTCTCGGGTTGTCATTCGCCACCGCCAACTTCGCCCACTTGCCAGCCGCCAATAGCTCAGCGCCTCCGCGACGGTCTGCATATCCGCCTTTAGCGCCGAAAGCCTTGCCGACCTCAGCAATTGCCGCCTGCTAAGATGACCTCGATGACAGTATCGATATTGGCCGGTGGGGTGATCGGATCGGCAGTTCCAGCCAGCCGTACGTCTCCACGACTCCTGCCCAACTTAAGCTGGCCTAGTCCGCCTATTGCACCCAGAAAGAATGCGCCAGGTGCGATCTCTGGAGGATGGAAGCTGAAGCAAGTTGCCGACGTGAATACTGCGTCGGGATGTATCCACTCCTGCGATTTTATAGAGACACCTCGCGACACCGTATCCCAGTTGCCTGCTCGTGCCGGTTCCGGTTCGGCATCGCCGAGCCGCGGTTGGGCAGACGGCAGCGCTATGCAGGCATCCAACGAACGTGGATCTGGATTCTTCCCTCTTGGCCTGCCGTCCTTTCGGCTCCGGTCGACATGCAGTCCCGCGTCAGTGGGCAGGTTGTCGTTGGCGGCCTGCGGAAGGCGCTCTCGAACGATGAGCCACAATGCGGCGGCCCCCTTCCCGTCGTGCTTTTTCAGCCAATTCCAAGCTGGCCGACCGCCACGAAAACGAATCCGTACAGCGGTGCGCTTCTCCGCCGGGTTGGCCTTCAGGAAGGCGTCTGTTGCTTCTAGTATTTCCTTGCGGGTGGTCTTTGTCATGGGTGGTCATCCCAATTCGAGAAACCGGCCAGGCCGGGTAGTCCGTTTCCGCAATGCGCGGGACGGGTAGTCAGTCGTCATCCTTTAAATCTTCGGCTTCGTCCTTGAGCTTCTGCCAGTCAGCGCCGTGCTTCCGCAATAATGTGCGCGCCTGTTTGGCCGATAGGTCCGTGACTTCGGTAAGGTGCTCTACCTCAAGTTCTGCGCCCTTCTTAACGCGGCTATCGTCGCTCTTTTTCTTCACGGCCATATCTCCGCGCTCCTCGCCCATCGATCAGAGGCAACGAGCGCTAGTGAGCATTGTTCCGGACCTGTGGAACTATCTGCCCGCCGCATTGGTTTCTCCATTGAAAGGAGGACGATCATGCTAAAATTTTTACTTGGTCTTGGCGCGCTCATGCGGTGTTCCAAATCGGCCGAGACTTACAACGACAATCCTCCTAAGTCCCGCTTCAAGATGACCTGGTTTGACGACATTGCTGATAGCCGCCCTAAGAACTTTCTCATCAAGGGCGTCTCTCTCTCGATGTAAATAATCCCGGCCGTGTCGGCGTCACATTCTGGAATGTTGTCGACCACAACGCACCAGCGGAGGGCCTCACTGATATCTGCAGGTTCGTTGTCGGATCGCGGCTGTAACAGTTCGCGCTTGAACGTGTAGTGGTTCCCAGGCCACGTCTTCCGGCGCAACCATGATCGATCCGCCTGTCCTGGCCATATTGCCGTAGTGAAAACTGGCCAGCCTCTCTGCGTCGCCATTGTTGATAAGGTCGAGGAACCTTTCTGCTTCAGTGTGGGTGCGGTCATTCGGCGTCGGCTCCATGAGCGCGGCAACAGCGGCGCTGGCAATTTCGGCAACAAGAGAACGAGAAAACGTGACGACGCGCCCACCATGAGCGTTCGGCGCGAAAACGGCGAAGCCGCCATCGGGTCGCTTGGACACCTTCAGATTATAGATTTTCACGGCATCATTCAGTGCTACGTCGACGCGCGCAATGACGTTGCCGCAGCCTGGCGGCTCCGGTCGGGCATCAAGGATTTTCAAGGGGAGCGGTCCAGTCTTGGAGTGCCGCCGTTGGTCGGCGGTGTTTTTTGAAGAAACGCCGCGGCCCGTCAGTGTGCTCACTCTCGAGCGATGCGCATTGCTGTCATTTCAATCAATTCGCCAAGGAAGCGGATGCTGACTAAGCCCTGCGCTTCTCGATCTTTGTCTGTTCGGTCGATGGGCCACTCCTCTTGCAGTAGGTGCAAGCCGGTTGCGAACTTTTCCCTATTGAAGTCCGGAACATCCTCTATCAAGCGGATCAGAAGATGCTGCAGGAACGCCTTCTCGGTAGCCTTCCAAAGCATAAACATTTCGCAACAGTTTCGGCATTGTGGCTCATGCTGCCGCGCTCGCGGCGATATGCTTATCAATCCACTCTTCGACCTCGGCACGCATATATGCACTACGTCGTTCGGATAGCGAAACGGGCTTCGGGAACCCCCCGGCTTCGGCCATCAAAATCAATAGTGTACGAGAAAGAGACGTGGCTGCCGCCGCGTCTTTTGGTGCGATCAGGCGCGGTCGGTTGTCGTTTGCTGTCATCGGAATCCCCAGTGCAACCCGGCGCAAAAAGAGCGTGCGGAAAATCCAACGTGCGAAGGGGCACGTTCAAACTCTGAATCTTTAGAGAGGGATTCGGGTCGCCGTTAACTTAGGCGAGGTAAGCCAAGGTGAAGAACAATATGCGTTTTCGCCTGTAATGTCGATATGGTCAACGGGCTTTATTTTCACAATACTGTGCCAGTCTACCATCAAGCCGCGTCTTTTTTGCGACGCGGTGCCACGTCTGTATGCGGCTTCGGTCTTGTCCTTGAGCACATGAGCCAAGGCCGCCGCGGCTACATCGCGCGGGTAATCGGTCTATCGCCAGCCCAATCACGGAACGATGAGCGCAGACCATGCAAGGTCGCATCGCCCGCACCAGCGGCCCTAAGCGCCTTCGTCATCGCTGTGTCGCTGATTGGCCTTCCGTCGCGTCCACCTTCGAACACCAGATCGCTGGTCGACTGCTGCTGTGTAGCGCGGAGGATTGTCACGGCGCGCTCGGAAAGCGGAACCTCATGGTCGCGCGCAGCCTTCATCTTTGCGGCGGGTACCGTCCACAAGGCCGCATCAAGGTCGATCTCCGGCCACACTGCGCCGCGAACCTCACTGGAACGCGCTGCGGTCAATGCGGCGAACTCCACAGCCCTAGCTGACACGCCAGCGGCGGCTCGTAGGCGCTTGATGATGGCAGGCAGTTCCTTGTAGCCGACTGTTGCGTGATGGCCGCGCGTGAGCTTCTGTCGAGCCGGAAGCATATCCTTCAGGCCTCTCCGCCAGTCGGCAGGGTTGTCGCCGACATAAAAGCCGCCTCGCCTTCGCGTGATCCATTACTGCTGCAATGCACATGCGGAGGCGGTCAGCAGTCTCTGGTATCTTCTCCCAGATCGGCTTCAGCGTCTCGACCACGTCGTCGCGCGCGATCTCGGCGATCGGCCTCTTGTGCAGCGGCTTGGCATATTCACGCAACGTCATCGACCACTGCGCCTTGTGCTTCCCATTGCGGAAAGACTTCTCCTTCACCGCTATCTTCATCGGAAAGCGAGCCGGGAAAGTGTCTCGCTTGACGATTCGAAAGACCCGCTGTTTATAGCTTTTTCATCGGCTTCTTTCGTTATCGTTGGCGTCGGAATTGTCCTGCCTGCATGGTTGGCTTTTCATGTTGGCGGTTCGGGTTTGGTTGGCCTCGTGTTGCTGTCGTCCAGCGTGGCGGGTCTGGTGCTCGCACCGGTCGCCGCCATCTGGTCGATCGTCATGATGGAGCAAAGAACTGAGGTCTTTCAATTTGAACCTAATTCCCGCAGCCCCGACCGTGAGACCGCTCTTTTCGCGGACGCCGTAACCACATCTGAACAGGCGGAGCGTGTCGCCGCCTGTTCGCCCTCATCCGGCGAACAATTCCTTGTAACCGGTCGTCACCATCCAGTTCGCCCGATCGAGATGGCTTCGCACAGTTTTCCGGGCCCGCTCCGGCTCTTGCACCGGATCGATGCCGAGGATGACCTGCGCCATCTCCTCATAGCTTGCCTCGTCGGCACCTGCATCCAGGAGCCTCAGGTAGGTCGTGAAGTGCTGACGGTCGTAGCTGGTCAGGCTGTCAGACCAGGGCACTTCTTCTTTAAGACCTGGTTTAACGTCTGGATATTTCATCATGACATCGGGCTCCGGAAGTAAGTGATCGAAGAGCGATTGTTCTTTTCGACAGCCTAACCAAGGATGGGAAACATCGTAGCTAAGACACCATCGCGATCATGACCCGCAAGCGCCCGCTCGAGGCGATATGCGCATCTTCTGACCGGTTCGACCCAGGTGAGGGATGAATTGCAAAAAGCTCAAGACCGTGCGGCGCGCACATCGGGTTTCGCATTGTTGGCCATCAAGGTCGTTTGTGACCACAGGATTAACAGGCAAAGCTTGTGCTTGAATTACCGTGATGCTCAGCATCGGTTCAACCACCTTATTCGAGTTCGTAGCGCCTGCCGAGGGCGCGCTGGCCGGGGCGCAGGTCAAATCGAAAGTCAAGAACCGAAGACTAGCTACCGCGTCCGTGAGGGCTTCGTGAGCTGCGCAAGGACGACCTTGGGGCTTCATGGGTGGCGCAAAGCATCTTTGGCCCTTCGTTTTGCCCGGCCGACAGCGCGCAGATCAACACGCCCACGACGGCGGATGCAGCGCTATGGTCCTCGGTGCCGACGAGCATCGCGATAGTCCTGCCGGGCTGTATTTGCTTTCAGCGGCGACCGCCACTATGAAGCGACGCTTCGCCGACTGTGTTTCACGCCGCCTGGAGAGTTTCATGACAGAAGAAGCCGCAAAAAACATTGACACCCTCATCGAGCTCACCGCCGATGTCGTCTCAGCCTATGTCTCCAACAATCCGGTCCCGGTGGGGGATCTCCCTGCCCTGATCGGCCAAGTGCACGCGGCGCTGAAAGGCACGGCCGCAGGCGTCACCGCACAAAAGCCGGTTGCGCTTACGCCTGCTGTCCCAATCAGGAAGTCGGTGACACCGGACTACATCATCTCCCTTGAAGACGGCAAGAAATTCAAATCACTAAAGCGCCATCTGTCGACCCACCATGGGCTGACGCCAGATGAATATCGCGCCAAATGGGGCCTGCCGGCGGATTATCCCATGGTCGCGCCGAACTACGCCGCGGCGCGCTCGACTTTGGCCAAGACGATGGGGCTCGGCCGCAAACCGAAAGCGCCGGAAGCGCCGGAGCCGGCAGTGGCGAAGCGGACCCGCAAGAAGGTCGCAGGTTAGAATTTCGGCAATCGAGGTTCGTTCTGGAGCGCGCAACTGCCGTCGGCATTTGCGCAGAATACGAGAAGGCGGGGACAGCCCGCCTTCAACTGCAAACATTCTCGTTTCACAAGAAGCGCGTCCGCTTGCAGCAATCTGCTGCGCCGAGCCCTATTCTCGCCCGCTCTTGTCGAGCGGCCGTCAGTACATCCGGACTTGCCGCGTCCTCCCGGCTCTTGCCGGGGGGCAGGAGAAAAATCAGCCAGCTTTGCTGAGGCTGCCAGCGGAGGATTTGCCAGTGCGGCGATCCTGTTCGATCTCATAGTTGATCTGAGGGTCGAGAGGCCCGCGCGTTCGACAGCGGAAATGTGGACGAAAACATCCTGACCGCCATTGTCGGGCTGGATAAATCCAAATCCCTTGGTGCTGTTGAACCACTTCACGGTTCCAGTTGCCATGTGCGTATTCCTTGTAAAGTTTGCAACACGTTCTGGTTCGGCGATCATGCCGGGCCGTTCATAGTATAACGCAGCAAATGCGAAAGACCGGAAGGCCCGGAGCGACACGCCGTGGTAAGCGCATCGTGCAGCCAGTGGACTGGCCGCGACCAAGCGGCAGTCGCAAAGGCAGACGAAACTAACGCATCACGTGGTGAACCTTGCAATGAGGAGTCGGGGGCCGGCACCTCGTACGATCGCCATCGTCAAGAGGAGTCGGAGCGTTAATCACTGCGGCCAGCGCGGATGCGATCGATCGGGCGTGCGTTTTGCTGGGATCAGTCCAAAGGTGAGTCAGGAACAACCGCCCAAGCGATCGACGACTTCCTGCTTGATTTGATGACCCTGGTGGTTGTTGTAGAAAACACCCGCAAGAGGCTCTACAATCCGGCGAGGCAGTTGGCGCGCGTGAGATTGACCAGGATCAGGCCGTTCTAGGCTGATTAGAGCGCCCACTCTCGCGAAGAAGGGGGCCGATCTGATCATCGACAAAATCGAGCGCAGCAAAGCTGACCTGTATCCTGTGGGTGATCGCTGCTGCGATTCCTCATTCACCACCCAGCGTCTGGATCAACGACAACGAGGGCTGCGGAACAAGCCTGGTCAGCGCCACCTCTTGCGACTTCTCAACCCACACTAAGGGTTGATCGGTGGAGGAAAGCCGATGCGATGTGCACCAAGTGTAGCTTTGGGATTGCCGACCGCTTGCGGAGCGCAATCCGTGCCCGGCCACCCATGACATCCGGCATGCGGACCATCAGCAGCATAATCAGTCGCAGGTGACCGATTCAAAAAATGCATTGGACGGGTCCGATTTACACGGGAACATGCGAGCATGGACAAGGGTGGCGGCCATCTTCATTGCATTTTGAATATTTTGCGGCTTCGCGATGGGCCTAATAAAGGCGACTGCGTGGGCGATATTGTCGTTATGGCGGTCATGCTGACAGCAGGACAAGAGATCGGGAGCGTGGGCCCCGGCCTCAGCGGTTAGCCGCTTCAGTCGTGGCTTGGACGACAGCAACGTCTTGGAAAACCGTTGGAGAATGCGTGGGGGCGGGTGGACGAAAGCGTGCGATCGGCCTAGACGACATTCGCAACTCTCCTGAGTCTGCCGAGAGCCTATGAGGCAGCAGCGACCCTTTGTCGTCGAGATCAAACAGAAGCGTTGGCTCGTGAAGCGGCCACACTCAATCTGGGCCGGCATCGACTTGGCCGCCATCACGAACGATATCGCGGAAGCGAGACTGAAGGTCCGATCGCTGAAGCGCCGATTGTTCCTTGCGAAGATATCCGTTCTCGGCCCATGGCCGCCGTTGGTGAAGCAGTACCCGACGCCAAGGACGTGATCATGCCCGACGTATCGCTTCCTAAGCCGCCGACGGTTGAGGAAGCGCCGGTTCCGAAGGCATCGAACGCACCGACTGGAGGCAGACGGACCCGCAAGAAGAAGCGGTGGCAGAAAGATGTTGCTTTGCCGCGAGATGAACGATGGAAGCGGCGCCTGCCATGGGTGCTCCGCCAGCGCCGGGCTGTGCCGTAGGTCAACTGCGCCAGGATTGAAGCTGCCCTTGTCGAACTGTCCATGACAGGTCGGCAGTGCACCCAAATAACTAAGAGGCTTGAACCGTACTGTAGGGGTTGCCTATCAGACGCCCTCGGATTTAGGGGCGAGAATGAAATCGAAAACGGGCTCAGGCTGGCCAGGCATCGGCTCTCGCAAAACAGCCGGGAAAGTTGTGGCCGCTTCGGCGTGTACCGCGAGCGCGGCAGGTGTCATTCCGAGTGCGGCCTCAAAGGGCCGGCTCGGCAGAGGCGCCACCCGACGAAAAAGCGCTGCAGCTCTCGCCGCATGGCGCGCGGCAGCGACCGGCTTTCCCTCGCGGATCTTCACCCCGGCCGCCGCCAACAGGATCAATCCCTTGAACAAAAGGCGATGCTGAGTGCTTTGTTTCGCAGCGTGCCAAAGAGGCTCCCAAGCCTCATGGGCTTCCCAGTAATAACCGTGATTGAACAGGTCGATACCCCATCGGAACCCGTTTGAGCTGAGTGATTCCTCGACGGCAACAACGGTCATCGGGTCGCTTTGGTAACTGTGACCCAGCGGGTCGCGAACCGGATGCGGATGTTTGCCAGGCAGGTATGCGTAGCCCGGGAAATTCTTTTCGGGTAGCAAGCGACGACGTGACATAGACCCCAGCAATCATGAAAGCACGTCGATGACAATCATGTCATATGGAATCTGATGGACACCGCTGCATTGGCTGCTGGGTCCTTCCATCCCTGAGATTTCAGCCTCCGCCGTACACGCACGACGCCGGACGTCTTCGGTGGCAGACGCCGATAGCGCTTGACCGTCTTGAAGCCCGACTACTCGCGCACCGAAGACTGACGCTGCTTCTGCGAGCAGCAAGCCCGGTCGCAAGGCCGAAGGCGACGCCAGGGTAGTTCGGATCGATCTCTGCCCGGAGCCAGTCGCGCCGGCGTTCAACGTGAGCAGTTTGATGACGGGAACGAAGCTGGGTCTCACTGCGGAGCGGCTGCTGCTGGCGGGGATTCGCGCGCTGGTGCCTCATCGCCGCCGCGCCATCTGCTTAGCCCGCAAGCTAGGAAGCGGCGCTCAGCCGGCTAGAACGGGCGAAGTGACCAGAGCTCCGAAGCTGACGCAAGCGTACGGTCGGCAGCAAGTGGCATATGGACGAGACGTACATCAAGTCCGCGGCCAATGGATGTATCGGCTTCATCAAGCTCTACACGCTGCGACTGCTCCCGGGCGCCCCGGCCCATCGCAAGTAGCGGAAACGGAAAGCGCCCGCCCAGGGGGGCGGGGCGCTGTTCCGTATGGGTTTTCTGGATCAAACGAAGGTGAAGTCCGACGCGGTCAGGCCTAGGTCGGCCACGGTGACCACACCGCCCAGGTGGACGAACTCATGCGCGCTGTTGTCGGCGGTGACATAGGCCAGAGTTGCGACTCTGTCGCTGTAGCTGCTTTGGTAGACAATGATGTCGCCGGCGTGCTCGCCGGAGATCGCACTCGCGGCTTCAGAAGCAGAGTTGAAAGATTCGCCAGTGATCACCACGACGTGTTCGCCGTTCGCACCCGAGGCCGCACCACTGTAGAAGCTGCTCACCGGGTAGCCGGACTGTATGCTGGCGTTGTTGACGAAGTTCGCGCCAAAACCGTCGTTGTAGAGGCCCACCGCATCGAAGGCGAACTTGTCCTCCGCCGGGTTGAAATCGGTGATAGTGGAAATGTCCGACTTCGACCCGACAACCCCAGGCACCGGATTGTGGAACTGGAACACGAACGTGTCACTGTCGGTGCCCCCGGTCAACGTATCCTGGCCGTCACCCACGTAGAGGACATCCTGGCCGGGACCGCCGCTGAGCCTGTCATTGTCCTCACCGGAGATGCGCGCGTTGAAGCGGCCGTTGTCGCCGGAGAGATCGTCCCAGCCATCTCCGCCGAAGATGCGGTCGTTACCCTCGCCGCCGATGACTCGGTCACTGCCCGCGCCACCCGAGATCTCGTCGTTGCCGCCACGACCGTCAATCCAGTCATTGCCCCCGAAACCCTCCATCCAATCTTCAAGCTCGGTGCCGAGGAGTGTTTCGGAACCCGGGCCACCCTCGATAATGTTTGCCATCGAAAATACTCCTAATGATGCACCCTGCCTGGCGCGTTCATATTCCTCATCGGATAATTAGAGAAATCGATTGCTTGGATAGACACACATTTACGAAATGGATGCACTCACGTTCACTTCCTTCTGCTGAGCAGTTGCGGGGGCATCGTAAACTTAAAGAGCGCGAGGCGGTCGTAGCCCGCTTGCCCCACGGCGGTTCAAGCCCGCGCGATTTTTGCCCAGAGGTTCATTGCCTCTGAACGCAGTTCGCGATGATGGCTGGAGGAGATTTCGTGGCGGGGGATGTGGAACAGGTTGGCAATCGGATCATGAATTGAGACGAAGCGCTGCAAATGGCGTTGTGACTTGAAGCGTTTCATGATCCGTTCCCGTCGCCGGACTGGCTGATGGGAATTCTCCGCCCGATTGTTCAAGCCTTGATGCGAACGGTGATCGACGCCCGGCATGATCTCTCGCTTTGCAGCGTCGTAAGACCGAAGCTTGTCGGTGATCATCACGCGCGGCGCGCGGCCTTGGCCCTTCAACAGCTTGCGCATCAGACGCTTGGCCGCCTTGGCATTGCGACGACTTTGCACCAGAACTTCCAGGACGAAACCGTCCTGATCGACGGCGCGCCAGAGCCAGTGCTTCTTGCCGCGGATCGAAACGACGGCCTCGTCGAGATGCCACTTGTCACCCAGCCGACCCGCTGAGCGGCGGCGGATCTCGCTGGCAAAGGTCCGCCCGAATTTCTCTGCCCAAAGCCGGACTGTCTGATGCGAGACAATAATCCCTCGTGCCGCCAGCAAGTCCTCGACCATTCGCAAACTGAGAGGAAAACGGAAATAGAGCCAGATAGCATGGGCGATGATCTCGGCGGGGAAGCGATGGCGGCGGTAGAGTGGGTCACGCTCTGTCATAGCCCGTCATCGCACATCGGTATCCACGCTTCGTTAAGTTGACGATGCCCCCCTTGCTCCCCGATAAGATGGGCAAGATTGGGTTTGAGATCGGCCAATCTGGCCAGCACCTCTTGGGCATCGCCTTCACGGACTGCCCAATGCGTGCGGTAGAGCTGGAACCGGTCCGCGCCGAACACCGACCCGGCCATCTCAATGTCGTCGAAACCCACCTCGCCGAAATCGACCAATGTCTCGAAAGTGGTGGAGACCTCTCTTCGCCCTGGCGTGGTGTCGGAGATCCGACCGTACTTGATGAGCATGGAGACGGCGTCTCCGGCCGACTTGATCTCACTGCACAGAAAAGTCGGCAACTTTTCGAGAAAGGCGATCGCAGTGGAATCGAGGCTTTCAAGCCGCTTCTCGGTGTCAGGCGGCGTGTATTCGAACATGCGCCCTCGCCCGATGGTGACGACATCGACGTTCCCCTCGACATATTCCCAGTTGCCAAAAGAGATGTAATTGAAGTTCTCCGTCATGAGTCCCATTCCGTTCGCCAAGCGCATTCTCTAAAGACGCCGGGCGGCGAGAGCAATTTAGTACTCGAGCGCATAACGGACACCTCTGCGATGCGGAGACGAACGAATGCTAGATTCCGTCAGCGGAATGCTCCCGCTGACTAGGATCGAACCAGCGCTCACGATTTGCGCTTCGCAACATAGTTGCGAAAGGCCTCTTTGAATTTCGCTTCGAGATCTACTGCCTGGGCCGAAGTCGGTGACGACAGGTCGAACTCCCAACCGGCTTTATGGTAGGCAATCATCCTTGCTGCGGAATCGGAGGTCGTGTTGGTCACCAGCAACCGATCTTGCTTACCGAGTTCTTCGGCGAGTCCGAGATATCCTCGCGCCAAACCCAACTTCAGGGTGCTCGCGTAAAATTTACATTCGGCTGCGTTCAGGACCTTGCTAGCACGAGGATGCACCTTTTCTTTGCGACAGACGCGCGCTTCGTGTTGATCGATCACGGCGAGATCGCATTCGTGGAGGACACCCGAGCGCCCCGACACTTTCACGCCGATATGCGCCTCAAGCGGCGGGCAGCCTGGTAAGCCTATAACGGCGTGGGTGTATTTCTTCTTCGGGCTGAAGATGTCGCCCGGCGAGGTTCAGAAAATCAAGTTGGTGGTGGCATTTCCATCGTTCGCCTCGAAAGCGATGGTGGCCCCAGCGGCGCGGGCCGCCCTCACGACGATCGCGAGCGTATAGCCTTCGAACACGTCGTTGGCGTCCGACGCCGCGGAGTAATTCATGCCATGTGCCGGACCGAGAATCGCGGAGATCTGTCCGACGAGAGTCGATGCGGTCATCATGCGGCGGTAACTCCAGCTTGCTGGCGCAGTTCCCGGAAGCGGCGGCGGGCTGCCTCCTGCTGTTTGCCTGAATCGCTGCGCAAGCTGTGGCCATCATCGCCTTCTCGTTCAGAAACGAACGTCACGCTCTTTACTTCCAAGATCTTCAGCGCATCGGTTGCGAACTGCGGGAGAGCCAATATGCGATCGATGGCATCGAGAAGAAGATTTAGGCGCTCAATGTTGGAAAAGAGCTGAGTCGTAACGAACTCCTGCATTTGCCGTCTGCCGCGCCGCTGACCCGCGACTTGGTCATCGATGAACTCGCTGGCATCAGCTTTAGTGATGACCGTCTTCCCGAGATAGATGCTCTCCTCAACTTGCTCTACTACCCAATTCAACCCGACCTTTCGGAGCACATCCGATATTTCATCATAAGCGCTCTTCGCCTCTTGTTCATCCATCGTTTTTCCCCCGGAGCTGTTGTTGTGTCACGCCATGATAGCAGCTGCGGTGCCTACCTCTGCTCAATGCGGTAGAGAGATCAAGTACACGGAGGCATTTATACCGGTCCGAATGTCCACTCTCCTACAATTCAATGTCGATTGTCAGCGAGCGGTCAGCATCCGGGATTCGCGGCGGGGTCCAATCCCAATCAACAATGCCTGGTCCTGCAGAAAATTGTCGTTCGGTGTGACCCGCGTGGATGACGGCTTTGTCCCGGCGCAGTCGCTAGGGTCGCTCGCCGCCGAGACCTCGGAGGAATGACCGGTTTCGGGAGAAGCGTGTCGTCGTCCGAAAGGCGGAGATGGGGCGCAAAGCGGCCATCCAAGGTTCGGCCTACGGAAGTCGTCTTTGGGTAGCAGGTGCATCAACTCATGCTACGCGACAGCAGGCAACTATCCGAGCTCGTGGATCGTTACGCCCGGCACGACAGCCTTGGCGATCTCGCATAGGTGCTGGTGATGCGTAAGGTAGATCACCTGACCCGCACTTGCCATCTCGCCAAACAGTCTGAAAACCTCCTCGGACCGGAAATGGTCGAAAGTCTCCATTATGTCATCGGCAATGAATGGCACTGAGGGTCGAAACTGGGCAAATTCGTAATACCCGGCAAGCCTCAGGGCCAGGTAGAGCTGAAAACGCGCGCCCTTTGACAACGCGTCGGCGACCTTGGACTGCCCGTCGCGCTGCAATGCGATGAGGACTTCGCCGCCCTTCACCGGTTGGGTTGCCAGGCCCGAGTACTGACCGCGCGTGATGAGCGCGAAAGCGTCAGATGCCCGCGCCATCATCCCGGAGCGATGACGCTCGCGGTATACGCGCAGAGCGTTTCCAGCCGACATAACTCCCAGTTTAAGCTCGATATAATGGACGGCCTTTTCTTCGATTTCCAGAAGGACGGTGCGACGTTCGGCATCTATTCGGGCAACAGCACTATCGCCGCCAATGGCGTCCAGTTTGTCCGCCGCTCGCGTCTGCCGGATAAGCTGTTGTTGTATCGCTTCATCAAGATCCCGAAGCCGCTGCTCGCCTTCAGCCTTTTCGATTGCAAGGCTATCGAAATCGAGAGCATTCAATATTGAACACGCCTGTTCGATCCCCTCCACAGCGAGCTCGGTCGACAACTGCTCCTCAAGGTCGGCTACAGCAGCGCGCAGACGATCTCTGTCCCGCAGCAGCTCGTCGCGTTCCACGACTTCGGATAGGGTGGTTACGCCAAAGACGCCCAAGACCTCGTTCTTGCGGCGTTCATGCGCCGCGATCTCGACATCGAGTGTGCCACGAGCATCTTGAAGGCGCTGCAGGTCATTGACGAGGTTTGCCTTCGCCTCGCGAGTGCGATCGGCGCGCTCCAGGCGCTCAGCAAGCCGGATCGCCAACTGTTCCGGTTCGTCGTCGTTCGGCGGTTCACCCGCTTCGGCTGCAGCTGCGGTAATCTCGACAATGAAATTATCTCTGTCTGCCTCCATCTTCCCGATGCGGAGCTGCATGGCATCCCGATCCTGAAGGGTTTTGGACAGTTCAGCCAATTGATCGAGTACGCTCCCCACTCCGGGCGCCGAAAGCCCGCTCTCGAGCCAGGTACCCTTAAGCGCCTCCGCAACGCCGGCCAGCCATTCTTCCTCACGCCTTTCTGCCACGTCCACGGCCCGTCGTCTGGCAGCCAGATCCTCCTCCTTCGCGCTGACTGTTCGGAGCGCCTCGGCACGTTCAGCGTCCACTTTGAGCTGCCTGTCGAGGAACAGCTCTGTGACGGCCATGATCGTCTCCAAACTCTCTTCGGAGTCAGACTGTATTCCGACGCTCTCCAGCGCCCCGCTCAACTCCAGGCGTATCTGGTCTCCCTCGTCGGCCGCCCGACCAGCCTTCTTACGTGCGACCTCGATCCCCTCCCACGCCGCGAGCGCATCGGTCCGGGCAGAAGTACGATCCTCGATCAGTTCGATCATTCGTTCAGGCGAAGATTCCAGGCTATCTCCGAGCAGATCTCTTGCCGATACGCGGATTTCCGACAGTGCTGCTTCCACGTCCAAATCGACCTGGGAAAGTTGGGCGCTCGCACGCGAGATGAAGGCCGCGGTTTCGGCAAGGCTGCGGGTCGTGGTTCGGATCTCGGCGAGCTCCCGCACGTTGGCCAGACGAACTGCTCCAACACTGTCGTCACGAGCCAACGCTACCGCGAAATCGTCCGCTGTTTCGCCCTTAAGGTCATCTCGATGCCTTGTCCAAGCCTCGTCCCGGGCACGCCGGATGGCTGCGGCGGCTTCATCGTCCGTTATGTCAACCGAGCCACGAAGGGCGTCCAGCCGCGCCGAGAGCAACTCGTGATTGGCCTGGTATTCGGCAAGACGTTCTGAAAGGACTGCCCTGCTCGTCCCAAGCTCTGCTGAGCGAGTTTTCCATGCACCAATCTGCCGGGCCGTCGGAACTGAGATCTTGGCCAGCGCCTGAGCATCTCCGGACCAGGGATGCATGCGATGGACCGCTGTTTCCCATCGAATTCCGCTCTCGTCCTCTGCCTCCCGTGCCATCTTGATCTCCTTTAGGTGCCCACTCCCCCTCGCTTTCGACAAAGCCGAGGTAAGCCTTGCCCTGGCAGGCTCGGGCACGGCCCTTTCTTCACCGACCCGTTCGCGTGCCGTCTGAAGCGCATCAAGGGCTGCCGCGGCTTCGTCTCGGGCGACGCGCACGCTGGTAGCAATTCCGGATCGCTGCTCGACCATATTGCGAACAGCACCAGCAATGGCAGCAGGCAAAATCAGGGCGGCAGGCTCTGGCTCGGAGGACCTTCCCAGTGCGGCAAGGCAAGTTGCCATGGCGTTATCGAGTATTTGCAGCTCCGTCCTGCGACTGGGCAGGTCCAAGCCTGCCGAGATATAGCGCACCTTGCGATCCGCCAGTCCGCGAACCCGCTCGGAGATTGCAAGGATCACCTCGTCCACCTCGACCGACGCGATTTTCATCGTCACTCGCTCGACTTCGTCGACGTTTGCTGACAGCCGAGTTCTCAGGCTGGCGTCCTCATCGATCATTTCGGCGACACTACCTGTCCAGGTCCGTGGCGGTGAAGCGATGTCAGGCAACTCAGCCAGCCGGGCTACCTTACGTCGGATATCCGCGAGGATCGGGACTGCGCGGAGATACTTGGCAATGGTATCGAGCCTAGCCGACAGCACCGACCGTTCGGTGATGCTGCGATCGTATTTTTCCGCCGCATCAAGACGTTCGGCCTCGAGGGTCTCGAACGTCGAAGCCAGTGTGTCGATAGCATCCTTCCGGGACTTCAGTTCCGCAAGTCGCTTCTTGAGAAGCGCGAGTTCGGTTCCGTGTGCCTGCTTCCGATAAAGCCCGTCCGCTTCTGCCTCGAGCGCGCTTAATGTGTCACTCGCGTGTCCAAGACCGGCGCTGGCCGTGAACAGGAGCTTGCCCAGGTCTCCACGCGACTCCAGTATCGATTTTCCGCCGGCTTCCAGTGTCTCGTCGTCCAACGAGAACATGGTGCCGTATGCGTCCCGGGACAGACCTGCGAGATGTGCCGCAATCGCCAGTTCGCTCACCGGCTGGCCCATTGCGTTCAACAACAAGTTGTTGCGCTGTTTCGTGCGTGAGAACGTATGCTCCTCTCCCCCGAATTCGAGCACGCCGCCGATGCGCATCGCGCTATATTCATGCAGGAAATTGTAGCGGCTGCGTTCTTCAATCCCGAACAGCAAGTCCAGATAGCCGGAAAGCGCGGTTGACTTGCCGGCCTCGTTCAGCCCGAATACAATATGCAAGTCGGGCCCGGAATCCGGTTTTGGTCCGAACTCGATCGTCCTGTCGGTGAACTTTCCATAACGAATGAGATCAAGGCGCCGGAGCCTCATTGCGATCCACCTGCCTTGAGGCGGGCCGTGACCAGGTCAGCGCCGCTGGCAAGAACCCTGTCGAGGAATAATTCCAGCGCGGCCTCGTCTTTTCCGGCGAAGTCGCGCCCGTCGGGCGGAAGGTCCGCGATGGTTTTCAGGACGAATTCCCTCGCTTCAGCACGGAAGGCTTCTGAACTTGCATCGGCGCGCATGGATTCAGCGAGTTCGAAAATCGGATCCGCGACGCCTTCGAGTGCTTCCGTCCTGGGCGGAGAGAGGCCCAGCTCGAGCTTTTCCACCCATGTGTCGCCGGCCTGTTCCGCTACCTGCTCGGCTTCGGCCAGGAGCAGGTCCCTGTCGCGGATCAGTGCCCAAGACAAAGGCGAGTCACCGGTCAGACCGAGACGGACAACAACGTGACGGGATCTGACGGAAGCCCGGATATCTTCGAGCGCGGATCGGATTCGCCCGACGACTTCTGGCCACTCGACAGTCCCTGTCAGGTCGACGTTCACCCGCTCGAATTGCGCGATACTGGTCAGCCTTTCCTCGACCTCGACGGAACGGTCGTCACGTATCGTTACCAAAGTGACTGACTTTTCGCCGGCCTCGTTTATGTCCCTGCCTTGCGGCATTCCTGGCATCACCACCGTGCTCGCTCTAGGATGAACCTTGCGGACGTGGATGTGCCCGAGCGCCCAGTAGTCAAAACCATGGCCGTGCAAGTCAGCGACGCTGCAAGGGGCGTAGACGTCGTGACCGGGCGATCCGGCAAGACTCGTGTGCATGACACCCACATTGACCGCCCCTTCACGGGCGGCTGTATACTTGGGCAGCAGACTTTCAGGTGCCTTGGGGCTTGCGAAGCTCAATCCATGGAACATGACGTCAAGACCGCCGGCCGTTTGAAGTACGGACTGGGGACGGCCGCTGAAGATCGTTACCGTGTCGGGAAAGACGAGCTGTTTCGATATCCGCGACAGGGCGTCGTGATTTCCGCGGATCTTGAAAACCCTGACGCCGGCCTGGTGGAGGCGTGTCATCTGCGATGCCAGGAACCGTGCTGTTTTCATCGAAGTCTGATCGCCATCATAAAGATCGCCGGCAATGACGAGCGCATCGACGCGCTCCGCAAGGCACAGATCCACAATGGAGACAAACGCCTGGCGACTGGCGTCTCCGACGAGTTCGGCAAGATCGGGGCTTCGCATCGCGAGCGAACGCAGCGGCGAGTCGAGATGAATATCGGCCGTATGTATAAATCGAAATGCCATTCGGCGGTCTCCGGCCACTGAACATAGGGTGTTCGACTGCGGCTCGACAAAAAATTATACGACACGCGGTGTTGGCTGTCCTGAGCTCAGGCTGCCATTCATCTAGCACTCATGCCGGCGTAGTTTCGCTAGGCTCCTATCACGTCGCAGGATGCAGTTGTCAAAGCTCTGGCGGGACTTGCTATGTGCCTTTGCACCATCGATCTAGTTCCGCTTCGCCGGCAGTTCTCACAGGGCTAAACCCTGACGCAGGCCTGACGATGCACGGCTAGAAATTATACTTTAGGCGCCTCTTAACGAACGCCGGCTGAGACCCTTTCAATACATCGACAATACGCCGGTTAATATTAGGATTTTCAATTGCGCCACTCTCGTAGGAAAACTTGTAATTCTTGGTCTTGTCGAGTTTCACATAGACGATTTGCTCGGCATCCGCACCAACAGCTAGGTTCGGGTTGTGCGTCACGAGAACGACCTGACGACGTTTCTTGGCCGTTCGAATGCAATTGGAAAGCACCGAGAAGATGCTTTGATTGTCGAGATTGTCCTCGGGCTGATCGATGATAAGCGGGATGTCGTTCTTGTCGAGCTGCAAATAGAAGACAAGCAGAAGGAGTCCTTTCTCACCCGGCGACAGCTCCTCAAGATCCTTGCCGCTAAGACGCAACTTGTACGATGGTTCAATGTATTCGAGACTGAATAGGAAGTCGTAAAACTCCTTCTGGTCGCGCACCTGGTCGGTGAACTTCAAGTCCTCCGTCTGCATCGCGTCGAGAATTCGGTCGAGGCCCGCTGAAATCGCGGCGAAATCATTCCAGCTGACATCGCGGAGGAAGTCGGACAAGGTTTGGCCCGGCTCCTTGATTTGGCCATTGAACGGGCCTCGTTTGTTTTTGCTGACCTTGGACAGAAAGCTATCCTGAAAGTCCTTACTGAGAACGAACGACGCGTCGATCTCGACGCTGAAGCCCTCGATCGCAACCTCGGATAGCTTGGTGTCGACACTCTTCTTAAGGTCGGCATAGAATTTCAGGATCTTGTTCTTGCTCGCATAGATCGCTTCGACAAGCTTACGCCTCGCCTCCCGAGCCGCGACGATTTTCGCCGGCAAATCATTGTCCAGAGCGGTGATCTGGCTCTCGATATATCGAATGGTGTTCGGTTGCGGGTCGGTTTCATTGCCCGTGATCAGGATATTTCGGCTCTTCCAGGCGTCGAGGCGCTCCAGATACTGCTGATATGCGCGCCGCGGCGCGCTAAGCTTGTCCCGCGCGAGATTGACGGCATCGACCAAATGGTCGATGGCCTTCCGGATGTCCGGCAGGCTCTCAAGGGTCGAGAAGTCAAACCCGTGCTCAAACGTTAATTCATTGTTAGCTTCGAGCTTGCCGATCTGGTTGGTCAGGTCGGCAGCAAGGCTAAGCAAGGCCGCATTCTGGATGCGCAGCGAAACGATTTGATCGGCATCAAGCCCGAATTTACCAAGATCCGATCGGATCTGCTCGACCGCATCTGCGACCCGCTTGGTAAGACTTTCAAGTGACTCATTAACACCTTCGAGAACTTGCTTTTTTCTCTTTAGCTCAGCCAGATACTCGATGGCGGGTTGCTCCCGAGAGCGCAGAGCTGTAAGCTGGGCGCTGTATTGTTCGACGGTCGCTGAAAGGACTTTCTGTTCTGGGGTTTCAATATCATCCGGTGCGTCCATCACCTCCGGCTTGGCTAAAGCGTTCAATTCATTATACTTAGCATCAAGCTGCGCTTTCAGAGTCCGGCGAAACTGCGGATCAGCTTGTTCCTCCAAGGCGACCAGATTCACGTTCTGGGCACGAAGGCGCGTCTTTAGCGCACTGGTCTCGTCCTTGCTGCGCAAAGTTTTCAGATCCTGCAACTCCTTGAAGGAGGCTTGACCCATCTGTTCGGTCTCGTCCACGTGGGAGAAAACAACGTCTTCGATCTGCCGCCGGAATTTCTCGATCTGGATTTCGTTGGTGAGTTTTTCAAAATAGTTCTGCGGCAGGTAGCGGACCAACTCCGGCTTTGTACTTTCGACATGGTCACTCAGCCGCTTCGCGGTGAGGCTTCCACTCTGCCATTCAAGCTCGGCCTCGAAGTTCTCTGCGTAGCGTCTCTGCCGAAATTTCTTGTTTTCGGGGGAGTCTGACAGGAATGCGAAGTATTCCTCAAGGCGGCTTTCGCCGAGCAGACCGATGATGTCGACCAATGCGCTCTTGCCACTTCCCTTGTTTCCGATGATTGCCGTCAGTTCGGGATTGAGTGGAAGGTCTACGTTTTTAAACCACTGCCCCTGGGCGCCATCATAGCCTCTCACCTGCCCTATCTTGAGTCCTCTGAGAATCTTCGTCGGATGTTGGATCTTTCGCGTCTCGACGGGAGGTTCTTCTCCGATGAACACCCGAGCTTCGGGCTCGTAACAGATCTGTTGCAGGCCGCGAAACGTCGTGTCGGCTTTGATCCACGTGTATGGGTAGGAGGGGATGTTTCCCTGCAGCCGCTCTAAATCTTCAAATGAATGCGCGTCGCTGCCCCAGATCACGGGCTTGGGCTCCGACTGGCCGTCGTCATAGCGATCTTTTCGCAAGAAATGGTCGCGGCTCGCGCCATAACCTAGAAAGGCGTGGCATATCCGGTCAATGTTGTCCGCTACCCTCACTTTCCGAGGTGAAGACATGTCGGTGGACTTCATGCCATCGTTCTTAGCGGGAAACGCGAGGAGATAGGGCTGGCTATCACCGAATGCTTCGTTGAGCTTCTTGTTAAGATCCTCGAACGCCACCGAGGCGGACTCATAGTCCGCAGGCTTTGAAAGTTCAGCGCAGGATATGGAGGCGCCGGAACGATCCACACCTTTCGTTGTCAGCAGCTGCAGAAATTTCTCGATCTTTCTGCGGGGACAGAACTGCTCGTCGCTGTCGAAAATCACGTGAAGATGCGGGCTGTCACTCGCTGCGTTAATTGCGTCGGAGAGGCGAAATTCGATGTTAATGAAAAATGCCTTAGGGGAATCAGGATGCCTCTTGTGGAAAGCGTCAATTATCTCGAACGACCTGTCACAGCTGAAATAGTCAGTAATTCCGAAAACTTCGATGGGAGACGCTTCGAGTGCATCAATGTACTTTTCATCGATCTCTGGAGACGAATTCCCATATCCATTGGACATCTTGGTCCCCGGTGGGTGGAGATGTAAATCCCAACGGCGCCACACTGCCCCATTCTTGGAACCTGGTTTCATTCGTCCCCCGATCTCGCCCATTTGTTAGTGCCGTCTGCAACGATTATCAACTTGTCAATTGTTGTTGCCATTGAATGTATATCGCGCTCGGCCTCTGCTGGAGGCGAGAAGGTGGATCATTTGCTCGTCCGGTTTCCCCACAATGCTTCCAAGCCCTCGCGCACTTGGTTGCCGACCCTCTCGATAACGGCGCATTCGTAAAAGTCCACGTCGATATGAATCATGTGGTCGCCCACGAGCCGCGAGGTGATCGTGACTTTGGTTTTCCCTTTGAGCGGAAAGAATTTGTCAGGTTTCACTCGGAATCTCTTGCACTGGTATTCGACCAGTGACTTCACCTTCTCGTAGTCGATCTCGTAGTCGATCTCGGGGCGAGCTGACGCCCTGGCGTGTTCCAGCTTTTCGAGCACTGCGGGAGCCGATCCGAAGCGTTCCGTGAATTTTCGTTCCAAAAGAATTGGATTGAGTCCGTGTTCCGCCGCGATTTGGTAGCAGCCGCCAGCTCGCCACCACCTTCGACTTCGCCCCGCAAATCAGCGAGAGCATCTTCCACTGCATTGGTCATGCGGATTACCCTTGATTACGACAGCAGCTCGAACACGATCTCGTTGATCTCGCGGCCTTCGTCTGTGGAATCCAGGAGTTCCCGGATATGTCGTCGCGTGGCCGCGAAATGGAGATCACGGTCGATTGCAAAGCCTGCCACAATGCTTTCGGCCGCACTGCCCAACCTCGATAGCGTCCGATGAATTTCATTATTGGCATCGTATAGCGGGATAGGCACTTCCCAGACGTGCTTGTGGATATCGCGCTCGTCCTTGCCATACGACATGAACGGCCTGGCAAGCTCCGTGGTTACAGGCGCGTTCAACACCGCGCAAAGGTAATCTGCTTCCTGGACGGAATGAACCGCAGCCCAATAGAGCCCGTTGGCGACAATGGCTCTGCGGTTATCGATTTTAGCTGCGGCGACATGCATACCAGCACGGTTGTAGACCACCCGAAGCGGGGGGATCGGAAGCTGCTTGGAAAGGGTCGTTTGATAGTCGAGCCGATCGGCAAGTGTCATCCGATCGCTTGAGCGATTGCTGTCCCACAACTCGACGGCTCGAGACCACCATTGATGCAGGCCGGGGTGCATTTCGATCTGGCTTTGGTCGAGAAGTTCTCGCGCACTGCATGGGATCACCGAAAGAAGCGGATTGCCAACCCGGTAAGGAAACACGTTGTCGCCCGTAAAATACGGCCGCACGAATTCCGACTCAATCACGCCCTCTATCGCGGGCGAGTCCTTCCACGGCTTCTTTTCTTGAACGCTTCGCGACGATTTCACCGCAACGGTGCCCTGAACCCGTCCAAGTGGTGACACCTCTTGTTTCTCGACAACAAAAGCAACTCGCGGCGTGAAGGTCGCCCCTTGCGTAAACGCCGGAGCATATGGCGATTTCGTAATCTGCCCGACCCGGCGGACTTTGCCGTCAGCCCGCACGAGAGAAAGGCGGGCTTCTTCCCAGTGGCTGTTGGGTGTCCGCAAGCGGCCAGACCAGATTTCCGCTTCTTCAGGCATCGGTCGGCTGACTTCCGACCTCGTTCCGAATACCACACTCGCCGCCCTCGGGAAAAAGTGGGGTCGTATGCGCCGGAGATCCCATGAAGGGCCGAATGAAAGCGCAAGTCCTCCAGCTCCGTCGCCATAATGCCCGCGCCGGAAACCATCATAATGATCCCGGTCGATTGCCGCATTTGGCAGCACGAGACCGAATTTGCCGTCTTTGCGAAGATAGAGTTCGCTAGCCCTTACGACAAAGAGACCCGCCAAATCCTGATGGGTCGCGATTTCTGCGCCAGCCCAAAGACCACGGGCCTCGCTCATCTTACGAAAAGTCGCCTGCATGTTTGCTGGCATATGTCGGTAAGCAAGCCATGGCGGATTCCCGATCAGCACGTCCACGCGGTTGCCTGGACGCGACATCCAGAGCGGCCTCGCCAGGTTCCGCACATAGTAGCCCCAGATATGGTCTCGTCCTTCGTCGTGAAGGCGGCACATCGTTTTGAAGGTACCATTGATAACCGCGCGGTGCTGCTCCGGAATAGCCAACCGGTTGAACACAGGGTTCAGCGAAGGGATGGGATCACCCGCTTTCCTGCCTGCCGCCTTGTTGGCCATTTCGTTCACAAGAAGGTCAAACCTGGCCGCGTCTTCGAGCAGAGCATCGGGAAAGCGGAGTTCGGAATCGAACAACTCGCGCTCGTCGTCTGCACGGATGACAAGATTTCCTGCCGACCAAAGATCGACACCCTGTTCCTGAAACTGCAGGGAGTCACCAAGGTAGACAGGAATCTGGATTACGCCGCGATCCTCGTCGGTGAGCCTTTCGCGCCCGATCGCCAGAAGATAGGTGACGCGGGCAAGCGTGACGGCGACAGGATGCAAATCCATGCCAACCACGTGCTTGGTAATCCCATCGATCATTTCCCGAATGCCGATGCCAGCGGATTCCGCGGCCGCGACATATTTTCGGATCGCGTGAAACAGGAATGTTCCCGATCCGCAGGCGGCATCTAGCACTCGTGATTCCAATGGATCAGTGACCGTCTCGGCAACGATCACATGAGCCAGCCAGTCGGGGGTGTAGTATTCCCCCAGCCGCTTTCGGGTTTCAGCGCCAATGACGCTTTCGTAGAGCACCTTGAGAACGTCCTGCTCAACAGCGCTCCAGTCGAACCGCGCCAGTCTCTTGGCAAGCGTCCTGACGAATGTGTCGCCTTCCTCAACCTCTACAACCCAATCGAATTAAATCTGGTTCGACAACGCCGTAGATGCCGCTCTCATCGAATTTATCGCCAGCAAGGAGGGCAGCAGGCGAAATGGATTCGAGATGAAGCCCGAGAACGGCGTGCGCGATGATCTCCGCCGAATTTACCAGCAGCGTGTGCTCAATAAAGAGGTCATCGGTATCTTCGAACTGGGTCCCGAGTGCCGATGTCAAAAGGCGGGCCCAAAGCGTCCGCTTCATGATTACGCTCGGGTTTGTCTTGTTCCGTTCGTAGAGTGAGGACAGCGTTGCCCGATCGAGCGCATAGGAACTGCTGCCGGCACCAAGGCGCATTTCAATGTTCTGTGCGGTCGGCGCGATGCCGTGGGCAGTCGCCAAGACACCCTCAAGCCAGACGACGAGCCTCTCGACCTCGCCAGCGACGAGCGTTATCGCGGATACCAGATGGAGGCGGTCATCAACGAGGTTGTAGCAAATCCACTCGGTGCCGTCGGTCAGCACGCCGACATATCGAAGCCCCGTCTGTGTCATGCGGCGGGCAACATAGTCCGCCAGCTGTTCTTCCGCTTCGCGCTTCGCTTTCTCACGACGAAGATCTCGCTTCACCTCGATGACGGTGGAGCCGACCTCGACGTCAATCCGCTTGCCGTCACCCACCTGGGCTTCAAGATTTACGATGCGGACATCGTCATCCTCTAGTTCGAACGGTGCAGACAGAATAAACTGTCGCACGTCCGCCTGGATTTCCGATTCCGTCCGCTTGTCGTTCCGCCGCGCTATCCGCGAAAATAATTCGAGCAATACAGTATCCGCCCCGTCAAACCGATCACACCATTCACCGTTCGCACCTCTTGTGCAACCGGAAGGCTTTTTCGTTCACTGCTGCAGCGAGCTTATGCACTCGCCATAGAACGTCTGGGTGTCCTGACCGGGAGCGCTGACGCTTACGTTCGCAGGGAGCCTTAGGGAAAATGTGAATTCTTGAGCGCCGTAGGCTGCTGTCATCAAATTCGATCCTACACTCATAGGAACGGGCTTAGTCTGGCCAACTTGAAGCGAGTTGTCGTCGGCACCCATGCCACCGCGGAATGTCAGGATCATGGGAGGCATCTTCTCGAACTGGCAACTGACGACGGTGGGTTCGGCGGCTGTCGCCATGGTTGGCAGCAGTAAGAGCCAGGCGGACGCGAGGAAACGACGCGCCATTAGAATTTGAACTCTGGTCTTGATGCCGACGCGTTCGCTTCCATTTCGACGCAGCCCTTCAGGATTGAGTAGGAACTTCCACTGACATTGGCGACTTCGTCACAATAGCTGCGAGTCTGTGATGGAACGCCAGACCACACAGGCCTGAGATCGTCGTAAGCCTCTTGTTCCATTTTCATGCATCCGTTGTAGATCATCGCTGATCCGCCGCTCACATCGGAAACGTCCTTGCCGTACCCCGCCGGGTCATACCTTGGGATCTCCTGCGCGTGCGCGTACAACGTCGACACGATGAGAAACGACGCTATTAACACTGTTCTGATTGTCATCATGCCCCTCCACGACCGCGGCGACACTCGGACAAAGAGGAAGGGAATTCAAGCACCATTCATGGCGCTCAGCGGGTACATGCCTGATCTTCCAGGCCGACAATCGGCCCTTCTACCTCTAGAATGCCTTGGTTTTGCAGAAATTGGCGTTGAAGTAGCTTACAGCAGCAATAATCCGGGACGGTTCCCGCAGGATCGAACCGTGCATACTGTCGCTGTTGCACTTGATGTATCCACCCTCCCGAGCACCGCATCCGAAGCCGGGATCCTGCCGATACTCGTAAGGTACGCCGTCCTTCTGTGGCCAATAGACCGTGCTCGAGCTGAGAGGCGGATAGACAGTCTCTTGGGTTTGCCGATTGATCATGTCGATCTGCGTCTGGAGGGTTGGTGGTTCTTCCGACAATCGCTCGAGGTTGCGTGCCCTAAACATTTCAGTGACGGGTTCACTCCCGGTGTCGGAGATCCCGCTAAAGAGAAAGGCGGCAGTCTCTGCGGATTGTGCGAAAGCGGAACCGGCATCAAAACCAGATACATCGCTACTGTCCGAAGCATTCGCCATCCCCAAGCCCGACCCTTCGTCGACACAATCACATCTATCTGAGCCCCGGCAACAGAATTATGAAGCCGTACAGCTTTCCCGTTGCTTCACTCGAGAAGCCCCTTTTTCACCACGATTTGGTACGTGTCGGCCGTCAGCTTGCCAATCGGACAGCCGCTTTCCCGGTCATCCAAGGCGGCATGTCATCGTTTGCCATGCGGCTGACGGGCGATCCGTTCAGGTGAAGGCAACCGGTACGGACGCGGACCGGTCTTTCGGCATATGGACACGAGTACTGATCACCTGCTGCTTTTCGACATCGATTTCGACAGCCTCAAGGGTGAGGTCATCTTCAAGGGCCCCGAGAAGGTGGCCTTGGCAAAGATACCCGTGAGCTGGATCGGGCAGCGTCCGGTTGCCAAAGGCATCATCCGGGCGGCTGACAAATCTGTAGACGATCGAGATCGGCTAGGGCGCATAGATCGCTAGCTGAGAACCCCGGCAACGTATCCGCTCATGCCACGCCTCTTGATTTCGGCCCGGTCGCAATGATCACAGCAAGCTCGAAATCCCATTGTGGGCGAGCGGCTCCCGAATACCCAGTCGAGAATTCTGACTGACAGACTCGGACGTTCCCTGGATTTCGGGCCTTGGAAGTAGGTCGAGATCGCCTCTCTCATACAGCTCTGCGACCTCATCATCTCGTTCACCTGGTCGATCTGGCGGAAGCGTTGTTCAAGCCTGTGTTCGCGATCGACAATCAAGACATCAGTCGATGCGACTGTTTTCTCGGCCATGAATCGAAGACGCGAGACGTCGCGGTTTACACTTGAGCCATTGTGGAACATGACAGCCACAGAGGGCCTTCCGTCCCGGCCCGCGCGGCCGAATTCTTGCAGTTGATCCTCGACAGAGGCCGACTGCTGCCAGTGGATCACCAGGCGGACGTTCGGGACATCGAGACCCATCCCAAACGCGTTCGTGCAAATGATCTGGTCGACTGACGGTCTGCTCTGCCCGAGGAATCTTTTCACGAGTTCCTGACGATCCCAAGAGGTTCCCAGCTTCGAATGGTACAACGGGACATCAAGCCCGCCATCGCATAGTGCCTGCTGCAAGTGCTCGCCGACTGCTACCGACGGCACGAAGATCATCGCCTTCTGGCCGCGGAGCTGAGGCAATCTGAGCAGAGTAGCGATTTCCGTTGCCCTGTGTTCGGTCGCACACCTCCAACGGGCGAGCGCGATGTTGGGGCGGTCTACGTCCCGGACGAAAACTACGGCATCGTCAACACCAAGCGAAGCCAGGATGCGTTCCTGCATCTCCCTCCCTGCCGTCGCAGTAAATGCGAGCACGGGTGGCGATCCCAATTTCTCCCTGACCTCACGTAGGCGGCCGTATTCAGTTCGGAAATCGCGACCCCATTGGTCGACGCAATGGGCTTCGTCGACGACCAGGAATGTTGGCTTCGTTTGCTTGAGGCGCTGTCGCTCTTCCTCGCTGCGGACGAAAAACCGCTCGGGTGCGAGATACAGCAATTTGATCGCGGATTGGCCGAGCAACGAAAACCGCGTTTGCTTCTCTTCTGCATTCAGATCGCTATTGATGAAGGTGGCCGGAATCTTTTTGGCGAGTAGGTCCGATACCTGCTCCGCCATCAGGGTCTTCAGCGGACTGACAACCATGGTGAGACCGCAACGGAGAACCGCAGGAAGTTGGAAGCACAGCGTCTTGCCGGATCCGGTTGGGCTGACGACGAGAACGGATTTGCCTGACAGGGCAGCCAGAACGATCGGCAGTTGCCCTTGGCGGAACCGATCCAACCCGAAGAGACGGAGAGCCGGGCCGAAATTCGCGACCGCTTCCGAATACTGACCGTCAGTATCCAGCCATCTGGCCAGCCTGACCGCCCATCTTTCGATAACCCTGCGTGCTAGTCCGCCTGCAAGATTTGGATGATGAGATGCGTGGCACCCATCGCAGAGGGTGATGAGGTTCGAGAGTTCGTCACTTCCGCCCATTGACCGCGGCAGGAGATGGTGAACATCAGCCTCGGCGGATTTCACGGGTGTCGAGCAGGCCACGCAGCGGTAGTTGTCGCGTTTGAGAACCAGGAGGCGAGTGACCTGCCATGTGCCTGCGTTAGACGATTGGTCCATCATCCGGTCATGCCCATCCCCCGTGAAGGTACAGACCTGTAGCAGACGTGGGTTTACCAAAGACTGACCATTGATCAGCGCCACCGCTTTGGTAGAGAATAGGCTGGGCAACGGGGGTTCTTGAATTTTATGATGCGTTGGGCAGCCGTCTGCGCGATGATGGGGCTGGCAATCTTTTCAAGTTCAGCGATAGCCGCCGAAGTCGAACTTCTCGATCTCCCGGGCGACCTCGAAATTATCAGCATCAAGGGCGAGATCACCGATGGCGCCACCGATCGGTTCCACGAGCTGGTAGAGAAAAAGGAGCGGATATCCGTCGTTCTTCAAAGTCCGGGTGGCCTGATCAAGGAAGCCCTGCAGATCGGCGCAGAAATCCCGCTCCGAAATTCTCGACAACGGTTTTCGCCGACGGCGAATGCTACTCCGCCTGCGGCCTGATCTGAGTATCCGGTGCCAGGCGTTACATGTCGCCAGATTCAAAGATTGGCTTCCAGGCAGCTTTCCGCAGCCGTCGCCGCCCGCACGATGGCAGCGAACCATTCTTTCTCGTGTGTGAACGCCTGTAAGCGCTCATCCGACCCCCTCGATTCCGGCCCTGCTCAGCCTGGCCTGACCATGCGAAGAATCCTCTGATTTGGACGGAGGTGACTGCATGGATAGAGACGGCAAAATGGGCGTCCAATTGGACGCCTCAAGCGACGGCTATGCCGGTCGGCTGGAGGTGATCGAGGGCCCGACGGGCCGGCGGCGACGCACGGACGCCGAGAACGCGCTGCATTCCCGGTCATCAGACAACGGCCCAGGCCTGGAACCGCTTTCGGCCGGTGATTTCGCGCAGATTGAGCGCACCTACAAGATCCTGCGCACCCTGCCGGCTGACCTCCAGTTCCTTCTGGACCATGGCCGTCGACACCAGCGGCCGCGCCAGGACCAAGTCTATCAGCCGCGGCAGTTGCGAGTTCGTCCGCCGCGACCGCAAGCGCCGCTCCAGCTGGCACCGCGCCAGCACCAGCCGGTCATGTTCTTTCAGCCCGGCCGATGCCGCCGCGTGGATGGTCTCGAGGACAGCGAGCAGCCGCACACTTTTCTCACGGGCGCGCCGCCGGTCCCTTTGGATAGCGCGCAAGCCGACAGAGAGACTGGCGAGATGGTTGGCGGTCGTGCCGGTCTGACGCAGCAGGGCCGCGGCCAAAAGCGGCCCGAGCCATGGCGCGTGCTGCAAGACCTCGATCTCGGTCCAGGCGTCGATAAGCAACGCGACGCGCAGCACGGCGGGCAGGTCGATTGTTGCCTGCAGCACTGCCTGCCATTCAACCAGCCGTGCATCCTCATCCCAGTCGAGGTCGTAGACCAGCGCCGGCCGGTCGTTCGCGATCGGCCTTTTTGGACCGGCCTCGATGCCGGCGAGCACCTTTGTCGATCGGGCGAGCAAGGCGTCGATTTCGGCGAACTCGTGCGCCAACGCGTCCTGCTCGGCCGACGACCCCCCCTCATCGACGCCCTCTTCAGAAGGCCAGGCACCCTCGCCGTCGCGGCCTTTTTGCGCCGGCTCCGCAGCTGCGCCGCCGCGGCCAGTCAGCGCCAAAAGCCCGTCGCGGCCGAGCGCCCAGTTCGGCTTGTTCGCAAAAATGTGGCGGCGGGCGCGCAGCACCGCATGTGCCCGGGTGAGCTCATGGGTCGGGGTGCGGATGTCCATATGGGCGTCGTGCAGGACGAGATCCTCAAGGTGCACGAGCTCGCCCTCGATCCACAGCGCGGCGGCGGCATCTGCAAAGTTCTGGCGTTCGACAAAGCCGTCGCGGACGGGCGAGCGGGCCAGCCGCTCGTCGAGGCGGGTCAGTGCCGCGGTTGTGGCTTTTACTTGCGGATTTCAATCCTGCGAATGTCATATCCGCGTTGGCTTTGGGTGGTATTGCGCGACTGATTTCTCGCTAAGAATTTCAATCATGGGGTGCCGCCTTGCAGAAGCTGGTGCAAAAGGGGCCTTCGGCCGCGTCCCGAACTGCGACCGACGACCACTGGTCGCAGGCGCGGCGGATAGCGAGCGAACTCGACAAGGTCCTCGATGGTTCCGCGCCGCGCCGATCGGCGATTGCTCGCGTAGCGGCTGAGCTGCAGTTGTCGACCCGTCAGATCTACAATCTCCTGGCGCGCTATCGTGACGACCGAACAGTAACGGTGCTCTTGCCGAAAACGGGCAACACACGCCGGAAGCGGTTGCCGTCGAAGATCGAGGAAATCATTGCTGCGACATTGCGCGAGCAGTGGCTTGTTCTGGAAGCGCCGCCGCTTGCCCCTGTCGTCGCCGAAATCCGCGCGCGTTGCGAGGAGGCCGGCCTTCGACCGCCGTCCTACATTGCCGCCGCGCGCCGCATCCCGGCTTTGTTCACGCCGGAAGAGATTGCCAAGGGGCGGTCAGCCAACCCGAAGCACCTTCGTCGCCTCAAGCCGCGGCCGGGCTATATCCATGCCCCGCGCCCGCTCGACGTCTGTCAGATCGATCACACGCCGACCGACATCAACTTCGTCGAGGTGGTCGACGGTGCCGGCATTTTCGTCGGCCGCGCCTACCTGACCATCCTCACCGACGTGTTCTCGCGCTGCATTCTGGGTTTCTGCCTGTCCCTGGAAAAGCCGTCTTCCCTCTCCGTCGCACTCTGTCTTGCGCACGCAATGTGCCCGAAGGAGCAGTGGATGGCCGCACGCGGCCTTGACCATGACTGGCCAATGCTCGGCCGACCACGCCGACTCGTCACGGACTCGGCCAAGGAGTTCAAGGGGCGGGCGTTTCAGCGCGGCTGCGAGGAATACGGCATCGGCATCCGATATCGTGACCGCGGCCGCGTCCATCAGGGTGGTGTGGTCGAGCGTCTGCTGGGCAAGCTCAATGCCGTGCTTGCTACGCACCCGGGATCGACCGGACGATCGGTGGCCGACCGTGACGAATATCCGTCCGAGAAACGTGCTTGCCTGAGCTTTGCCGATCTCGAGCGTTGCGTCGCGCTTGCTGTCGTCGATCACAATCTCCAGGAGAACGCCAAGACGCTAAAAGTGCCGCTTACCGAGTGGCAGGCACACGCGGTGGATAATCCGCGCTTCAATTACGACGCGCATGACGTCCTGCTGACGTTTCTGCCGGGTGCCGAACGGCGCCTGACGCCGCAAGGCATCAGCATGTTTGCCCTGTTCTATTACGCGCCATGGCTCGGTTCGTTCGTTCCCGAACGCGACCGGTTGGGCAAGCTGGAGATTCGTTACGATCCGCGCGACATCAGTCATGTCTATGTCCGCGACCCCGCAGGTGTCGCCTTTCGCTCGGTCCGGCGCCGTGACGGGATTTTGACGCCGGTCACCCTGTGGGAGCACGAAAGCGACCGCGCCAACCGCCGGATGGCGAATGCCCGGTCGAATGTCGAGAAGGTCCAGCTCCGCCGTGAGATTGCGTCCGTTGCCGGAACCGCCAAGCACAAGAAGACGGAATTGCGCAACGCCGTTCGCGCTGGCCATGCGGCGGGAGCTTCCAAGCCTTATGAGGCAATGGCGCCGGTGCCGCCGGCCCCGGTGGAGCACCCGGTGCGTCAAAAGCGGCGGCTGCCGATCGAAGAATGGTAGCGCGTGAATGGCCGATCATCTTCTCGACCATGTACGGCCCTATCTCGATGGAAACATCGAGGAGCGGATCGCCTTCATCCGCTCGCCGCGCTGGATCGGCCATCACGCGGCGCTGGACGCTCATGAGCGGTTGGCCGACTTGCTTTCCCGTCCGGCTGCACTGCGCACCGGCGGCCTGATGCTGATTGGTCCTTACGCCAACGGCAAGACGATGGTCGCCGAGCGATTCGCAATCGAGCATTTGAGGATGTCTCCGACGCAACGGGTCTGGATCGTGCAAACCCACGAGGGCGCGGGGCTTGCCCATTTCTATGCCAGCGTCCTTCAGGCGCTGAAAGCGCCGATCGGCAACGTCCGCAATGTGGTCGGAAGGCTGCGCAACTCGATCACTTGCTCGCCAGCCTCGCGCCCCGAATCCTGATCTTCGACGAATTCCACAACGCGTTACGCGGCCGCACCCGCGACGTCGAGGCGATCTTCGCCTTCCTGCGTCGGCTTGGCCGGATTCACGACATCTCGCCGGTGCTGATCGGTGAGGTCGCCGTCTATGACTTTATCAATGCGACCGATGAAATGGCGAGCCGGTTCGAGCTGTGCGCGGTCCCGCGGTGGCGCTATGGCGAAGAATATCTGGCGCTCCTCGACAGTCTCGAGGCGGCCCTGCCGCTCGCCAAAAGCTCCGACCTGTCGGAGGAAGAGATGGCGCGCAAGATCTTTTCGCTCTCGGAGGGCCTGATCGGCGAGGTCGTCGCCATCCTCACCAAGGCGGCGGCGGTCGCCGTCCGATCCGGCGCCGAGTGCATCTCGATGGCGATGATCGATCGGTTAGGCCACATTCCACTCTCGGCCCGTCGTCAGGCGCCGGTGCGCGAAGCCCTGCTATAGCGGCTATGACCGGCACGGCCGAGTTCGCGATCGAAGTGCAGTCGCACTACCGGGAGATTCATTCCGACCGCTGGCCAGTCGTGGTCGTGCCGCAAGCGGATGAGCTGCTATCGAGCTGGCTCAATCGCCTGGCGTTCGCCAATGGCATCGCACCGCGCCATTTTGCCGACGTTTTCGGGATAGACGGCGGCATGTGGTCGGCGCGGCTCGATCTTGCGCTGCCGGATGGCGCGGCGCGCCTGCTTCATCACTATTCCGGAGTTGCGCGAGACACTTTGGCTGCAATGACCCTTGCGCAGGATGAGCGCACGCGCCTCCTGCTACCACTGCGCCAGACCGGCCACCGAGGGCGCTCGACCTGGCTGCAATTCTGCCCTCAGTGCCTCACCTCCGATTTGGCGCCTTACTTCCGCCGGCGGTGGCGGATGGCGAGCAGTATCTCCTGCCCGATGCACGGCTGCGGGCTGCGTGACCGGTGTCCGTCTTGCGGCAGCGGCACTGCAGCATTTAATCAATCGGGCCTTATTCCGCAGCATCATTGCGCCACTTGCCATTTCGACCTGAGAACAGCCGCGAAAGTCAGCGTGAAAGCGGCAACGCGGCGTTTCGAGCGCTGCCTTCATGACATGCTCCGCATGGAGGCCGCCAAGGGCTTTCTCGCAAAGAGTTCGCTGATCGCGCGACTCCTCAGCCTTCCGACGGCCGTTGATCCCGGCTCGGCCAGGACGCTGATCAACCTATCTTCAGCCGCGCGCATCCGCTGTTTCGACCAAATAGCAGAAGAATGTCACGATCATCTGACGGCCGGGACGGAGGCTTTCGAAATCATCTTCTGGCGTCAGCGCATTCTCGCCGCCGGTAGCCTTGCTGCAGCCTTGCAACCGCTCTGCCAGTGGATGCGCAAGCGTGTCATGATCGAGGACGAAGCTCCCCAAAGGACGATTGATATCCAGGGCGTCGATCTTTCTGCCCTGATTGGCGCTTATCGACGTGTTAGAGAACGGCAGTTAGGTGGTCATGGTACCAGAGCATATCGGCCTGTTGGAGGCCGAGCTGACATATCTGGCGTTTGATTGACAGACAGTGGTTCAGGCTGTGTCGAAATGCGATTTTGAAAGAGACGATGAGATTGACCGTATCCGTGCCCGCCTGGAATCGCTGGCTGCGGAGCGACGAGCCCTTGAAGCAAGACTTGTCGAGCTTGATCAGCCACAGGCACTGCTCCCCTTGGCGGACCTGTCCGCGCCTTTCGCCGAAGCCGCGCCGGTCACCAATGCGTCAACGGCGGTAGACAAAATTGCTCTGTTCCGCCGCCTATTTGCTGGCCGATCGGACGTGCATCCGGTCCGCTGGGAAAACAGGAAGGCGGGGCGGTCGGGCTATGCGCCGGCCTGCGCCAATGAGTGGGTGAAGGGAATCTGCGGCAAGCCGCGGGTAAAATGTGGCGAATGTCCACGTCAGGCCTTCATTCCGGTCTCCGACGACGTAATTGAAAACCATCTGCGTGGCGCGACCGGGTCGCGACGCGGCTCCGAGAACTTCGTTGCCGGGGTCTACCCGCTGCTGCTCGACGAAACCTGCTGGTTCCTGGCGGCTGATTTCGACGGCGAGAGTTGGTCCGCGGATGCAATCGCCATGATGGAAACTTGCGATGCCAAGGGCATTGATTCCGCGCTCGAGCGGTCGCGGTCCGGCAATGGCGGGCATCTCTGGATTTTCTTCTCCGAACCGATCCCGGCGCGCACCGCGCGACAGCTCGGCTCCCTCCTCGTGACCGAGACCATGGAGCGACGCCCGGAAATCGGCGTTGCTTCTTACGACCGCTTCTTTCCAAGCCAGGACACCATGCCTATTGGCGGATTCGGGAACCTCATCGCCCTTCCGCTGCAGCGGCGCGCGCGGGAACAGGGCAACAGCGTCTTTGTCGATCGAGATCTGCGTCCCTATGCCGACCAGTGGGCGTTCCTGTCGTCATTGCCGCTTCTGCCCGCCGACGCGGTGAGCCGCTTGGTAGACGAGGCGGAGATGCGGGGCCGCGTGCTCGGCGTGCGATTGCCGGTCGAGGACGAAGCAGCGGATGAGCCCTGGCGGATGACGCCTTCCAGGCGTGCTCCGATCGTAGTCACCGAGCCGCTGCCAGACCGAATCAAGATCGTGCTCGCGGATCAGGCCTATGTCGAACGCACCGGCCTGCCCGCCACCATGGTGGCGCGGCTCATTCGGTTGGCTGCTTTCCAGAATCCGGAGTTCTATCGCGCCCAGGCCATGCGCCTGTCGACCTTCGGCAAACCCCGGATCATTTCCTGCGCGGAGGTGCATCCGAGTCATGTCGGCCTGCCGCGCGGCTGTCTGGACGAGGTGATCGGCCTGATCCGGAATCACGGCGGTGACGTCGACCTGGAGGATCGCCGGGAATCGGGAGCTTCGCTTCCCGAAGGCACACGGTTTCTCGGCGCGCTGAGGGGCAGGCAGGTCGAAGCCAATGAAGCGCTGGCGGCGCGCGACTTTGGCGTGCTAGCTGCCGCCACGGCATTCGGCAAGACGGTCGTCACCGCGGCACTGATCGCGCAGCGCGCCCGCAACACGCTGATCCTCGTGCACCGCCGAGAACTGCTCGCCCAGTGGGTCGAACGTCTGAAAGCCTTCCTCGCAATTGACCCGCAGCATATCGGCGTCATTGGCGGCGGGCGCCGCAAACCGACAGGCATTATCGACATCGCGCTTATCCAGAGCCTTGTCCGGCGCGGCGAAGTTTCGGATCTGGTGGCCGACTACGGCCATCTCGTCGTAGACGAGTGCCATCATCTGTCCGCAGCAAGCTTCGAGCTGGTGGCGCGGCGCGCCAAGGCGAAATACGTCCTCGGCCTGTCGGCGACTGTCGCGCGCAAGGACGGGCACCATCCGATCATCTTCATGCAATGCGGACCGGTCCGGTATCGCGCGAGTGCGCGCCACCAGGCAATCGAAAGCACATTGAGCCACCGTGTCCTGGAACGATCGACCACATTCCAGCTTCCGCTTTCCCTTGCGAACATGGAACGCCCCTCGATGCCAGCAATCTATGCCGCGCTTGCTGTGGACGAGCCCCGCAACGATCTGATCTTCGACGACGTGCTGAAGGCGCTGGAAGCGGGGCGGTCGCCGGTCGTGCTGACCGAACGGCGGGATCATCTCGAACGCTTGCAGGCGCGATTTGCCAAGTTTGCTCGCAATCTCGTGGTCCTGCGCGGCGGCATGAAGGCTGCGGACCGCAATGCGGCCGAGGCTGCCCTTCGCGTATCGGACGATCAGGAACGGCTCATTCTGGCGACAGGCCGCTATCTCGGAGAAGGCTTTGACGACCATCGGCTCGACACGCTGTTCCTGACCATGCCGATCTCGTGGAAGGGGACGCTCGCCCAGTATGTCGGGCGCCTGCATCGCGAACATCAGGGCAAGTCCGACGTTCTCGTCTATGATTATGTCGACGGGGCCGTGCAGGTTCTGGCGCGTATGGCCGCGAAGCGGCGGACCGGATATCGGACCCTTGGCTACCGTCTGGAATAGCGTCGGTCAGGGTCTATCGACGATGTTGCCGCGTTCGTGCGACGATATGGCGGTTTGGCTCTCCAAGGCCGTCCGGCCATGCCTATGCGCCCGGGCGCAACGCTTGGAGCAGCGGCTTGAGCTTGTGCTTGCGCCGGTGTTTTTCGATAAGCTTGTCGATTCTTTCGATCCAGTCGTCGAACCGGCCCGCCGCATCATAGGCGAGCACCGCCTTTTCCAGCCACTGCGCCGCCAGTTCGTAGAATCCGGCCTGGCCCGAATCCATGACGTTGACGGCCATGCGCTCGCAGACATCGATGACCCAGTCGGGATGGCTGGCGTGCGCCGCCTCGGCGAGGCGCATAAGAACCGTATTGGACGGATTGCGCAAAACGTTCTCGACGTCGACGGACCGCACCGCCTCGTCGATCCTGCCTTCGTTCAGGAAAATCTCGGTCCGGTCGTGAGCGTGTTTCGCCGCCGCCAGCTTCGCGAGAAGGCGGGCGCGCATCGCCGTCCATTCCGGTCCGGCCAGGGTCTCGGCCGCCCGAAAATCATCGAGCGACAGACTGTGCTCGAAAGCGGCGCCCGCCGCCGTCAATGCGGGTTCTCTCCTGGCCAGCGCGGCGGCGCAATCGCGCAGCCAGCGCGCGAGACCGACAATCCCATAGGAGCGGTCCTCTTCCGCCTTCAGCGTCAGACCCCATTCGGCCAGTTCCAGCGCCTCGTCGATCTGTCCCGCCTCCTTCAAGACCTGTGAGAGCAGCAGAACCTCTTCGGCGGAGCGAAACTGTTTCCGGGCATAAGCGGCAGCTTCCGCGACACGTGCCAGCCGCACGAGCATCGCGGCATGATCGCCATGCCGTCCCGCCGCTCTGGCGAGGTTGAGAAATTCCTCCGCCCGCCCGCCGATATCGAGCACCCGCAGCCGGGCTTCCGTCAGCCGCTCCATGATCCAGTCGCCCAGGCCCGAGAGCGGCCAGGTTCGTCCCCGGCCGGCCATCACGTCCGCAAGACCGATCTCATCCCAGCCCTGTTCGAGCGCATCGATCGCGACCTGCAGATGGTCGTCGAGGCCGTAGCCGTCGAGTTCGCCCTGCCAGACATCGAGCCGCGCCATCAGGTCGTCGCGTTCGCCAGGTGCGAGATCGCTCATCAGGACCGCCTCGGCGATCAGTTGGCCGAGCACGGGAAAAAACTCGTGCAGCGTTTCGTCCCAGTCGGCCTGTTCGAGCCATGCGGGCACCAGGGCCTCGGTGACCGGCTCCAAAATGGCGAGGGCGTTGCGACCGTCACCCGCCTCGAGGAAAGGCCTCGCCTTGTCGATCAGCGCCGCGACGCCGTCCTCGTCGATCGCGGGGACATCGTCGCTCCAGCCGCGTCTTCGGGAATTGCGCCCCGACAGCAGCGCCTCAGCCTGCCGTCTGATCGGTTTCGGATCGACGGCGGTGCGACGCGCACCCGCCAAAAATCCGTCCGGCGCGCCGACGGCCAGTTCCGCCTCGAGCCAGAGCACCAAGCCCGGATCCTCCTCGGCCCGGCTGATCAGCAGCGCCGCCAGCGCCGCCCGATCGAGGTCCCGGAGCATGTCCGCGAGCGGAAGCCTTTCCACGACCTCGCCCGGCTTGGCAACAAACTTCAGGAGCACGGCGACGACATGCTTGCAGGCGCCGCCCCAGTCGTAGGGGCAGGAGCAGCGTGTCTCGATCACGCCGCGCGTGTCGGCGACGCCGCCATCGCGGAGCCTGACCGACACGACGTAAGGCGCGAATTCGCTGCCTTCGACCTGCGCGGTCAGGACATCGCCGCGGCGCACGAGTTCGGAAACAGCCCCGCTGCGAAAGTAGCTTTTGCCGCGCGCGAAGGATTCCTCGGTGGCGAGGGCACGGATCGTGTCTTCCCCGAATGGCGGTGGCGTCATGGCAGCCCCTGCTCCTCCGCCTCTGCGTCTTCGCTGACAATGCCGAGCGCGCCGGACAAGTCGGCGAGCAGTTTTGCCTTGTCGAGCAGGCCGGCGTCCTCGAGCTTCTCCATGTCGGGGAGATCGCGCAGCGTCTCGAAGCTGAAGTGGGACAGGAAGGTCTTCGTCGTCACATAGGTGTAGGGCGCCCCCGGCTGCGGCGCGCGCGGTCCGGAAGCAATGAAGCCGGCGCCGCGCAGATTGCCAATGAGGTCGCGGCTGATCTCGCGGCCGAAAAAACCGGACAGCTCGGCGCGGGTGATCGGCTGGAAATACGCCACCGTCATCAGCACCAGCGCTTCCGATTGCGACAGGTCGACGGTCTGTTCGCTGACGCCCGAAGCGGCGCGGATAGCGTCTGAAAAAGCCGGCCGGGTGCGGTGCTGCCAGCCGTCGGCGACCGCCACTAGATCGTAGGGTCGGCCGCGCAGTTCGGCGCGGATGTCGTCGATCAGAAGATCGAGATTGCAGTCGCGGCCCACCATCCGCGCAAGAACCTCCCGCGACACCGGCTGGTGGGAAGCGAAAATGACGGCCTCGACCCGCCCCATCCTTTCACGCCACCGAACCTCCGGCGGCAGGTGGTCGAGATCTCGGTCAAGCAACAGTCGTTGCCCATCCCCATTTCCTCGGCGAGCCTTCGTCGGACGCGCCGCCATCATCACAGCCCGTAGATGCGAAAGGTGGCGCGGCCGGACAGTTCGCGCACCGCGCCGAGACCGGTCAGCCGCTCGAACAGGCGCCGCGCGCCCCATCGCGACAGATGGGGCGTCTGCAGCGAGCCGGGCACGGCGTCCTCGTCGAGAAGCAACCTGATCGCCTCCCCCGCCCCTTTCGCCCTGAGCTTGGGCGCCGCCGCGGCAAGCCGGGCGGCGTTCCGGGCGATGTCGGCGGCCAGCCGGCAGGCCTCCACCGAGGCTTGCGCGACCGCGAGGCAGACCGCCCGCTCGAACTTTTGCTCCCCCGGCCGTATTTTTGCGCCTCGTGCGCCCTCGGTGCGAAAGGCTGACGAATGCACCTGCGCCATCAGGAGCGGCACCGGCCGCGGCCAGCGCAATCTTTGCGCCAGCGACAGGTCGGCGAGCCACCAGCCCAAAAACGCCGCCTCCGGCCGCGCGGCGTGGACGTGCCCGGCGATGGCGGCGGCCATGAACGGCGCCGGCGGCGCGGACCGCAGCAGATCGTCCATGCGTTCGGGGATGGTCGCCAGCGCGCCATCCCAGCGGACCCCGAGCAAGTCGCAGATTCCGCGCAGGCCGTCGGCGTCGACCGCCGGCGAGCGTGAGGCCAGTCGTTTCCATGCCACAAAAATGGCGCCGGAGGGGCCGGGATCGTCGCCTGGGCTGCGCAGATGCCAGGCGTCGCGCAGCGCCGCCTCGTCCTCGGCGCGGCCGGCGAGGCGCACGGCGGCCGCGGCGCATTTCAACGCCTGGCGCTGGCGCCAGGCGCCGGCCCAGGGCGGTGCCGCGCGCACCAGAGTGTCGAGCGCATGCAACGCCGCGCCGGCCATGAACGCCGCCTCCGCATCGCTTGTCACCGACCCGCGCTGGGTCGCCCAGCCGGGCACGGTGGGCGGCTCGCAGGTCGATGCAATCGGCGACATGGCGGGACGAATCATGGCGTGGACGATAACGCCATCGTGCGCTTTTCGCTAGCGATCCGGTGCAAAGCGCACAGCCTGTCGCAACGCTTTTATGTCCGATAAGCTTGCCTTATCGGACGTATTCTGATAGCCTCCCAAATCATGCAAAATCCCCCGGAAAACAGGGCCATAACCGACGAACCGACCCACGACGATTTGCCCGACATCGTCGACCTTGTGCTGGAAATGGGCTCCTCACCCCCCGCCTCGCGGGCGCCGGCGCGTCTGGAAGCCCTCGTCGAGACCGCGACGGCCTACGCCAAGGCGGCCAGCTCCGACAACACGAGAGACGCTTACGCCAAGGATTGGCGGCATTTCACCAGCTGGTGCCGCCGGGAGGGATTCGATCCGATGCCGCCGTCGAGCCAGGTCATCGGCCTCTATATTGGCGCCTGCGCCGCCGGGGATCCGAGACGCGGCCTCCCCCCACTTTCTGTCGCGACGATCGAGCGGCGCCTCTCCGGTCTTGCCTGGAACTTTACCCAGCGCGGCGTGCCAATGGATCGCGCCGATCGGCATATTGCCACCGTGCTCGCCGGCATTCGCCGCAAGCACGCAAAGCCACCGCGGCAAAAAGAGGCCGTGCTCGGCGACGATCTCATCGCCATGATCGCGACGCTCGGCCATGATCTGCGCGGCCTGCGCGACCGCGCTATTTTGCTGCTTGGCTTCGCCGGCGGGCTGCGGCGCTCGGAAATCGTCGGCCTCGACGTCGCGCGCGACGACCATCTCGATGGCAACCACAGCGACGGCGCCGGCTGGATCGAGATTTTTCCTGACCAGGGCGTCCTGGTGACGCTGCGCGGCAAGACCGGCTGGCGCGAGGTCGAGGTCGGCCGCGGCGCCTCCGACCAGACCTGCCCCGTCGCTGCCCTCGAGAGCTGGATCCGCTTCGGCCGCATCGCGAGAGGCCCGCTCTTCCGGCGCATCTTCAAGGACAACAAGACCGTCGACGTCGAGCGGCTCTCCGACAAGCATGTCGCGCGCCTGGTCAAGCAGACCGCACTCGCCGCCGGCGTCCGCTCGGATCTTCCGGAAGGGGAACGGAAACTGCTGTTCTCAGGACATTCGCTGCGCGCCGGCCTTGCCTCCTCGGCCGACATCGAGGAGCGTTACGTCCAGAAGCAGCTTGGCCACGCCTCGGCCGAGATGACGCGCAAATATCAGCGGCGGCGGGATCGGTTCCGCGTCAATCTCACCAAGGCGTCTGGGCTCTGAAAGCCCCTCCCCCGCTTGAAGCCGGCTGCCGGCGTTGGTCAGGATGATGTCGCTGGCGACAGCACCTCTTCGAGCAGGGCTGTTGCAGTGGCAAGGCTATCAGCAGCCATCTCCTCGTAGTCTGGCATGATCATGAGCTGTGCAATCGTCCGTCTGACGAACTCCGGATTCAGCTCTGCAAGCCGCTCCCTTGTTCGAGCGACACGATCCGGAAATGCCCGGAGGGCTCCGACAACGCCGGCTCGATGCGATCGCGCGGCGGCTGCGATATCGAAGATGTCCCGCGGTCTGGGCTCCGCGCCTCGGTAATAAACCTTCTTGGCAATGATCTCGGGAATGGTCTCAAGCCATACCGAACGACCTTCTACCTCTCGCTTTTCGAAAGGTGTCCCGGTCAAGGCCCCGGCCACGATGAAGTCAATCTCGCCCAAGCCCTCGAACGCGAATTTCTGAAACCTCGTCCCGTCGCCGTCATATGCGGCAGGACCCGTGCTGAAGCTCAGTTGGCTCTTGGATGGGTCAATGAAGCCGAGTAGCTGAGGGTCGTCGAGGAAGATATCGACGTCGTGGCTTTCGCGATGGTTGATGTGGATCATCATCGCCGTGCCGCCGCCAAACGACCATTCGAATTCAAAACCTCCGGCCTTCTCCCGGAGCTGGTCGATCAGATCGGCAGCAATGGCGAAAAGCCGCCGCCATTCGGACGGACGACGGCTATGGACCTCGATCATCAGGCAGCGAGTTGATAGCTCTCGCCGGACCAGGCAGAGAAATGGGCCGCGAAAGCCTTCAGATCATCAACCGCTATCTGGTGCGCGGCGGCGAACTCCATCTGCTGCTCGACCGGTACTTCTCCAAGGAAGGCACTGACCTGCCCAGGATACTGCTTCGCCAGATCTAGATCCGAAAGACAATGAGCCAGCGCCACCCCGTCGAGCTGTTCGCTGTAGGGCGCGTTCACTGTCGTCAGAACCAAGGCCAGATGCTCACTCATAGTCATGCAAAATAGTCAATTCGTGGATGGGGCACAAGCTGCGAGACTCGGGCACTGCAAATGGCTCGCGAGACTCACAATCGTCCTTCCGTCGACCACAGTGACGCCTGAGCGGCCATGCGCGCGTAAACGGACGAGCTACAGACGCGCGCGGGATCGAGCGGCATTCGGCCAGCTGCGAACTGATCTTCGGAAGCACGACTCCGGCACGTCTCGCCCTTACGAAGCCGCAGGGCGAGATCGGCGGTGGCGCGATCGGTTCCGCGTCGACCTCACCAAAGGCTCTGAAGGTCCCCTCCCCGCGCTTGAAGCCGTAAGGTGTAAACGGCGGTACTGAACTTCAGCTTACGACTTCAATTGAAATCGGGAAATAAAAGCGACAGTCACAGGCGATATCTTCGGCAAGAAAGCTCACTATCGATAATGACCTCATATCGGGACTGTACAGCACCACGCCCTGGGGCGGTCAGGAGGCTAGAAATGGTTGATTTTCAGCCTCATCGAAGCCGTAGGAGCTACCCAAAGGGCCACTAGAGACGTTTACAAACGATCGTTTGTTGATATCTTCGGTGTTTGTACAAACGCCCTTTCCTAAGCTGAGAGACGCCGCAAATGGCCCGTGAAGCGCAAGATCGACGCTCCGGACGACCACAGGGCCGACAAATCGGGTACGCGCGCGTGTCGACGGACGAACAAGCGACGGAAGCGCAGGAAATTGAGCTGCGGTCGGCTGGCTGCGACGTGGTCGTTCAGGAACATGGATCCGGGGCGTCAAGAGCTCGCCCTGCCCTACTGCGGTTGATGAGCGATATCGGCGCCGGCGATGTCCTGGTCGTGGTGCGCCTCGATCGCCTCGCGCGCTCGGTAAGCCATCTCCTTCAGGTGATCGAGGATCTGACTGAGAAGGGCGCGCATTTCCGATCTCTCCGAGATCCGATCGACACGTCGACGCCACAGGGCATGTTTTCGCTACAGGTACTCGGCGCCGTTGCCCAACTCGAGCGTGCGCTGATTTCAGAGCGGACCAAGGCCGGCATTATCGCTGCACGATCGAAGGGGCGGCTGCCAGGCAATCCTGGTATCCGGGAGCGCAGGCCCGAAGCCCTGGCGAAGATGACAGCGGTACAAAAGGCAGCCTATGGCCGACGGCTACAATCAACGATGAACCAGTGGCTTCCGACGGTCCGCCGGATGCGACCCGACCACAACTGGGACGACATCGTTCGGGTCTTGAAGCAGCGCGGCCTCGACTGGACGCCTGAACGACTGCGGCGGGCAGTGAGGTGGCTCGTCACAGAGCACCTGGCCGACTCCACACTGCTAAAGCGGGCGTCTCCTCTGTCTCCCGAAGATCGCCTGATGACTCTCGTGGCAGGGATTTCGCAGTCTAACCCAAACCTGTCGCTCCGCGACATCGCTGGCCAGCTCGAGCGTCTGCATGAGCGAACCCCACGAGGAAGCGCAAAATGGTCTGCCTCCTCAGTCAAGAACCTGCTCGATCGAGCCCGACGGCTTGGACTCGTCGCCGAACTACCTGCGAACTGACCGCCATCCCGCTGCAGAACAGTCCTCAGTTTACGGTCTGTGGCTGACGCTCAACGTTCCCGAGCCGCTTGTACGCGGCCCAGGCATCAGCTGGAACGGCGCTGCCGGCCCGCGCCAGCCAAGCCGCACGATCGGATTCGGTAAGCGAATTCCACCACACCATCCCGGCGGTTTCATCGGGCGTCGGTTGCGGGTCATGTTCTTTTCTCATACCTTCGATGCTCGCATAAGACGCTCGTCCCGACAAGCGCCGCAGCGACCCGCCCAAGCTCATAAAGCGGATCGAAACCCGCCCACCTCATCATGATCCGCGCCCCGGCTTGTCGAGGCTGCGGCGCAACGCATTGCTGATTTCCAGCCGGGATTCGGTGCGCACGACCTTGCCCGCCATCTCCAAATCGACGGCAGCGGCTTCAGCTCCGGTTCCGGTCATTTTCGACGCGTCAAGCTTGGCCCGCAACAAGGCCATCACCATCGGCCAGACCGAGAACTTTCCGACCTTTGCTCGATCTGTCAGGCTGCGCAAATAGCCGCCGGCGCTGTTGATCTGGTCCTGCCGCTGGTAGATCGCGGCAATGGAAATTGCCGCCTGCTGCTCACCCATTGCCGTTCGCGCTTCCTCCCAGGCGCTCGGGCTGACGCCCATGGACGGTCGGGCAACCTCGGCCGCGGCCAGAAATTCACGCCAGTTGCGGATTCCGCCGCCGCCCTTCACCAGCCAAAGCATGTTCGGGCAGGCATCCAGCACGATCCCTAGCGGCAGTTCGCGTTTCGGTAGGCTCCGTACGTTGTCGGTGTCCGCAACGTTTCCGCCCGCTTCATCTTTATTTCCTGAGCCGCTTTCAGATTCAAATTTAGAGTCTGGTTTTGAATTCTGTATGTGGCGCCCATTTTGGGACTCATTGGCGTCCACTTTCTGTGTTTTTACAAATGATTCCAATGCTTCACGCACTTCAGCCCAAAGGCCTTCAAGTTCTTCGGCAATCACCTCGAGAGTCTGCCTAGGTGCAGTGCGTGGTATCTGACCAACAATCGCCTGGTAGGCCTGCTGGACCCTGCCCCAGTTCGCCGGAACGCCTTCCTCAATCCCCGCGTCGATCATCTTGACGATGTCACGGCGGCATATGGTTAGCCGCTCCTTAACGAGACGAAAGGCCTTCTTCTCAGATCTGACCGCTTCCGCAAGATCCTTGAACTCCTCAGCGCGCGCCACGATCGGCGAGATGTCAAAGCCATAGGCTTGCTCGATCTCGCCCGCCTGCCCTTTCCGGGCGAAGCGCTTGCCGTTTGGGCTGTCCCGACGGATGATCAATCCACACTCGACCAGAACGGCCAGGTGTCGCCGTAAGGTCGTTGGGGGCATGCCATTGGCGCGGCGGATCAGCTGCTCGTTGGATGGCCATACAACCAGTTCACTGTCGCCATAAAGTGCCGTGTCCGGATGGAACGACAACAGCGCGTCGAGAATAGCCAAAGCGCGATCAGTGGCGCCCAGAGCGATCCTGGCATCCTTGATATCTTGGAAGACATGCCATTTGTGGACGATCGCGTCCTTCGGCACGGCCCTTGCGGTGACTTGGCTTGAAATCATGCCAAGCGTCATCGGCCGCCGCCCAAAGGGCGTCGTCGCAATATTCGTCTCCATTTTCTTTCACCCTCGATTAGGCAAAAGAAACCTGCTCGCCAAAACGACGCCAATGACTCTTGACAGTGATTCGTGGAGATGCGATTCTCAGAGTGCTTAGTTCAGAGAGAGGCTTCCACGGCTTGCCGTTCGGGGGCCTTTTTCTTTTGCGGTTTTCAGACTCCTTGTTTCGTGATGGACTTCCGAAAGGCCTCAAACAGGTCGTCCAGTTGTCCGGCGATAAACGCTGCGAAACGCGATCCTTCAGCCTCTCCCACCGCAATCATGGTAGTTTTTCCGTTGTCTTTGAGGCTGACGCTGACTGTTTTGTCTGGAGCAGCCCAGGATTTCATAGCAATCTTGGGCTTTGATGGCTTGGCCGGACCCGCAGGTTCTTTGATCGCATTATGATCCGATGGAAGCGTCTCAAGCAGAATAATGAATCTGTCGTCGGACGTTGCCTCGCGGAATTTGTTTTTGCGAATAAGATCGAAAGCTTTTGCGGGTGAGCCGTCTATGGAATAGCGGTTCGAGAATTCCTGCCATCGTCCTCGACCAATCCCGGGAGCTTTACCAATCGATTGCAGTATCTCCTTGTCGACCGATGAGGCGATTTTGATCATCTCGGAGACATGCGATTTTCCTGTCGACAGCGAAGCGCAGATGGTGTCCCGTTTGTATCCCGCTTCCTGCTGCGCAAGCGCAAAAGCGCACTTCTCAATGTATGAAAGATCCTCTCGAGCGGTGTTTTCTTCGCCTTGGAAAATGACTGCTTGTTCATCAGTTAACTCGCGGACGGCCGCTTTGAATCCGATCCCAAGCTGCTTAGCTGCCGCTAATCTTCTGCGACCATAGACGATTTGAAACTCGCCATCCTTGCCTTGTACTGGCCGAACCAGTCCAGGCACAATCTGACCGCGCTCCCGCATGGATTCAGTGATCTCAGCAATGGCGGAAATCTCGTAGGCGTCATCATATCGATCGGTAATAGACGACGGCCGTATTTTGTCGGGATCGAGTTCAATGATCTGTTCGCCTGACTTCAGTAACTTGTCGGCGATATCGCTACGCTCTTGCATTTGGCGAACACCAGCCGCCACCTTCATCAGGTGCGGCGATGACGTGCGGCGGCTGACGCCCTCCTCCGAATTGTCCTCCCCGAGTTGCCCCAAAACAGCAGCAAACATGCCCTTAGAATCTTTACGGCTCACTGTTCACGCCTCCATGCCATTGTGATGAGGCTTTCTATTTCCGCGTTCGCGGCATTGATCGATTCGATTGCACGATCATAAGTTTTAGGTGCCGAAAACCTCGATCGTTGCACTTCATAGAGGCTCTGCTTCCAAGTGAGAGCGTCCGCAACCGCAGTGGATTTGGAGACTGAATTCAGAAGTAAATCCTCGCCAAACACTTGGCGCATTAGGGCCTGCATGTTGGCTTGCGGGTGGTCGTTGGCCTCAAACTTTGTGATGAGGAATTTGGCGAAATCCCAACGTGCGCCTGCACCAGCCTCATCCAGGATTTGCATATAAGATGCGGCCAGCTCCAAAAACTTCCCTGTGGAGTCGACATCGAGCATGTGCGCTGGAACTGGGATTAGGACTCCGGTAGCGGCAGTGAGCGACGAAAGTGTCAGGAAATTGAGTGACGGCGCACAGTCGAGAAGGACGATGTCGTAGTTATCGACGATCTGTTCGAGCGCCTGTGACACTCGAAGCAGAAAACTGGTTCCACCGCTCTTGCGCATCTCAAGGGTGACGGCCGTCTCGAATTCTGTCAGCTCAAGACCGGCGCAGATGACGTCGAATCCGATGATATGCGTCTGATGAATAATCTTTTCCGTTGGCACCGGATCATCAAACCGAATCGCTGAGTAAAGGGTGTCACCTTCTCGGTAGTCAAATCCGGGTAACGCTCCTTGCAGACTTGTCAACGACGCCTGGGGATCCATGTCGACTGCGAGAACGCGATATCCACGTAGTGCCAACCAATGACCCAAGTGAATAGTGGTCGCTGTCTTGGACGATCCACCTTTGAAGTTCGTGATCGCGATGATCTGGCAATCCTCGCCTTTAACACGACGAGGATTGATCCATTTCTTCCGTGCCTTTTCCGCCAGGTGCATCCGAAGGTCCAGCACCTGCTCCACAGAATATAAGCGCTTTCCGGTGGTCGTTGTCTCTGGCTCAGGCCCCTGCCCTTTTAAGGAGACCTGCCGTATGTAAGCTTCAGTCACTCCTAGCAATGCTGCCACTTCCGTCGAAGTGAATTTGCGCATCGTACGAATCGCATCTGGAGGATACTGAGCCAGCGAAAGATTGTTGAGTGCCTTCTCGAGTTTCGTCGAAAAGGTATTCATGAACTGAAGGCTACTTAGATGCCGCGTCACCCAGATTCTCCTCTTGCACCCAGCGCCTATTGATAGCGACTGTGGTTAACAAGCTGTTAACGCCACGCCAACTACGCCAACTTTTCGAATTACGCGGTTTTTCCGTTACTGGAGGTATGCCCGATTCGGAGAATTCGAGCAAATGGACACAGGGCAGTTCCCAGCTGGGAACTTTTCGCTATCGCTGGCTTCCCTGTGCCGTCAAAGTTGCGCATCAGGCATTGAAAAAGACAGCTATGAAGTTGGTTACGCAGCATGGGGGCACGGGCGGGCCCCGTTGCCCGTTTTGTTCTCGTAGATAGTCGACGTTGGTGTACCGGTTGGCCTCTGGCTTCCGCGTACGGCCGCGAGCGACCTACAAAAGCGCAGGTAGGTTTCGGCGCATGGAGAGATACCCCCTCCCCCCACTTTGGCGCGGCGGCGAAATTCCCGTTGTGACGGAGGCACTGAGCTCGCGCAGTCCTAGGGAAGTCACCATCCTTTGCGTCGGGGACGATGGGTTGTGTTTGTAATGCAGCCATGCCGCGCCGCTTCCGATGTCACTTCGGTGAACGCCCCCAGGCAGACAAGTTAGACGCCCCACGGCCCCTACCCTGCAACGAGGCATTCCTTCCGGGCCGAGCGACTCTCGCGAATGGCAACTCAGCGGCTAGGATCTATCGCCAGGCGTCCCACGCGATTTGACAGCAATCAGCACCGTTTGGCACGTGGGCGTCCTGTCCACGCGCACTTTCCTCCAGCGTCGAGCAAGAGGCTCCTGCAGTCGCCAGGCAACTTCCCTCGGGGGCTAGTCCAAGTGTCGGCGAAGGATCCTGGAGAACTCATCGAGAAGCAACTTCTCGCACAACCCGTATTTTGAGTTCCCAGCTGGGAACAGCTCTTCAAGTTGGAGGCTTGCGCCCGCACCAATAAACCTTAGAAACCCATCAACTTGATGGTTGGATCTGTGGCGCCGGGGTGGATTGGCGCATCCAGAGGCACCTGCGGCTGGGGGGCGTACCGCACTCTACAATCCTGACGCCTTAGTTAGATTGACGCGGAAGCGATCGCGCCGGCGCTGGTATTTGCGTGTCATCTCTGCCGAGGCGTGACCAAGCTGCTTCTGCACGTAGCGCTCGTCAACCTCGGCAGAGGAGGCGAGGCCAGCGCGCAGCGAATGGCCGGAAAACTTTTGGCCGCGCTCGCCCTCGGAAAGATCACCGCGCACGCCGGCGGCCAAGGCCGCGCGTTTGACCAGCCGCGCCACCTCCTGATCGTTGAGCCGCTCGGCGCCCACAGCTTTGCCCTGCCCCGTGACGCGGCGGAAGAGGGGGCCATGCGCGATGCGGGCCAGCTTCAGCCAGGTCTGCAGGGCGACGACCGGGCAGGTGGCATCGGACGAGCCGCGGCCAATCTCGACCTCGCGCCAGCCGGTCTTGCCTCGCAGCGTAACCAGCACGCCCTTGTCCGGGAAAAATTCAATCCAGCCGCAGCCGTCCTCGGTTTGATCGCGCGCAACATCGAGGCCCACGATTTCGGAGCGGCGCAAGCCGCCGGCGAAGCCCAAAAGCAACATGGCGCGGCCGCGCAGACCGCGCAGCGTGCCACGATCGAGCGTTTCCAGCATGGCGACAAGATCGTCGCGCAGGATGGCTTCCTTTTGACGGGGAGGGGAGGCGTGTTTATTGCGGATGCCGGCGAGCACGGTGGCGATATGCCGGTCCTTCCGGTCGAGCGGTTGACCGCGTTGCGTATAGTTCCAGGTCAGCGACGACAGGCGGCGCTCAATGGTCGACACAGACTTTTTGTCCCGTTCCGATCCTGAGGCCTGGGCCGTGATGTAGAGGCCGACGACTTGTGGATCTGGCGGCAGCGGATCAAACGCCTGGCGCCGGCACCAGGCGCAAAAATGCTTCCAGTCGGCGGCATAGGCGCGACGGGTGTTTGCCGAACTCGCCGCCTCGACGTAATCGCGCGCGCGGTCGGCCAGCTTTTCGAGATGGGCAGGCAGTGATGCTCGTCGCGAGTCGAGGACCTGCGTGGGAGGAGCGGGAGCCTCATCCGGATGCCCCATTTCCATGACGACGTCGACAATGTCAGGCAGGTCGCTGGTGTCGACCGCGTCGATGGGCGTCATGAAATTACGGGGACTGCCCATCGAAACTCTCGATCATTTGAATGTCACAGTGGTGCGATTCTGAGAGCCCCAACGTGCGACCAAAGCGCCCAATTGTCCACCGCGAGGTGCTTGACCAGTAGCTCCCGAGATTTGCGCCGGTCGCGTACGACCACACGCTGGGTCGTGCTTTAGCATGACCGGGCGACGGACCATGTCCGATCCAGTGTTGACCCTCCTAGGGCCCTCTTTCTCAGTGCCGATCCTTGCCTTCATGTTCAACATCCCTTATGTTTCGTTCAACAGGAGAATCCAGGATGAGCGTACGTGGCGCAACGGCAGCCGAAAGCGAGGAGCGGATCGCCCACACCCGGAACCGTCTGGTGCTTGAGCAGGCGAGGGCGGTCGGCCTTCTCGGCGCGGCCAAGAACACACGCCTTTCCGGGAGGGTGCCGTCGGAATTGATCGAGGCGGCAAAAAAGCGCGCTCATGTGACCTCCGACACTGAACTGCTGGAGCTCGCCTTGTCGCGGCTGGCCCTCGAGGACGATTTTGGCGCCCAGCTCGTCCGCCGCAAGGGCAGCATCTCCGCAGACATTGATCTTGGCGTTTGATCTCGGGAGCGCACTGCGTTCCCTCAAACCACAGCGGCGTGCCGGCGGGCTGGAACGGCGGCCGGATTCCGCTCTGTCCTGGGCAGGGGACCAGCCGCCTGTCGGCGGTGCATTGCTTCTCGACACGAGCGTCTATCTGGATGTCCTTCAGGGGCGCACGCCCAAAGTGGTCGATGACCTTCTGATCTATAGGCTCTGTCAGCACTCGGCCGTCTGCCTTGCCGAGCTCAGCCACCTGTTCGGCCGGCTCGACCCAGCGCACCCCACGACGAAGTCGGTCCTGAAAGTGGTTGCAGGCACGATTGAAGACATTCCAGTGCACCGGCTGCATGCACCCGACGCCACCGCCTGGGGACGCGCCGGCATGCTTGCCGGCCTGCTGTTCCGGCTGAGCCGTCTGCCGAAAGGGGAGGGCCATGAACGCCGCTTCCTCAACGATGCGCTGATCTTTCACCAGGCCGGTCTGCTGGGCGCGACGGTCCTGACCGGCAATGTTGGGGATTTCGATTACCTCAACCAGCTTGTTCCGTCGGTGCGTGTGATCTTCTACCGGCCGGTGACAGACTTGCGCCCGCAGGGTTGAAAGCGTCTGTGGCAGATGCCCGTGCACCGTGATCGTCCAACCTCCTTTAATGACCACCAGTCTTCAAAAAGGTCGCTGACACTCTCCTGCGACCGTTGAACCGCGGGCGACAGCGGCCATTTCTAACGTAATGACAGACACGAACGATAAGGCATTATCGTTCGTCATTGTGCAACGACAGGCTGTGCGTTTGAGCCCTCGAATGATGGCGTAAAGCGCACGCCCAGTTTACCATGTCAGACATGATTCGAGCCGACCCCTCACCTGTTAGCGCTCCTCTGCCGCCGCGTGTGCCGGGCTGGGCGCTGCCAGACGGGCCAGTTTCGAGCGATGCCGATGCCGCGTTTTGGGCTGGGGCAGCCTTGACTTCGCTCGATAATCTGGTGCGTTCGGAGCCGCCCTGGGCCGGTGCCTGGCGGCAGGGGCGGGCCTTGAAATGCGCCGCCGCCGTTCGGCTGGCCGGCCGCAGCGAGGACGAGGCCGCCCTGCGCGATGCCTGGTATATGCGTCCCCCCGACACCGATCCTGGACCTGCCGGCGCTGTTTTGGGCGCCTGGCGACAACTGGCGTTGCGGCCGCCGGTGGTCAATGCCGCGAGACTGGCCGAAGTGGTCGCGCTGCTCGGCTTGCGCTGGGACGATGCCTTTGCCGATCTTCCCGAGGTGATCGACAATCTTGCCCGTTCCGGGCGACCGGCGCCGTTCGCTGCCGGGGCAATCGCCGGCTACGTGGTCGCAATGCGGTCGGAGGCCGAAACGCTGGCCTGGTGGTGTGCCGATCTGGTCTTGGCGCAAAAGCTGCGCTGGTCGCGGCCCGTGCCAATGTTGGTGGCGCAGGCGTTTGCTCCGGCCTTCCATGCTGAAGGCGGACGCGGCAAACGGATCCGGCCTGGAGGGGAAGGGTTTGAGCGGGCAGTATGCGTGGCGCTGGCGCAGGGCGCGGCGGATGCCTGCCGGGTCGCCGGCGAAATTTCTCGGCGGGCTGAGCGGCTTATGGCGGTGGCGCCTAAGCTCCGCGCCAAAGGCGCAGGTGAGGCGATCGCAAAACTGCTCGACAATGATGCCGTCTCCGGCTCGCTCGTGACCAAAAACCTGTCGCGGTTCGGGTCACGGCGGCTGTTCGACCGGTTGATAGAATTCGAGGCAGTGCGTGAATTGTCGGGACGGCCGACCTTCCGGCTGTATGGGCTCTAGCGATGGCCGACCAAACGGCCCAGAGAAAAGAAAATGCCCAGCCATCGCTGCTCGACACTGAGTTGGAACACCTGCCGGCGGAGTTGCGCTGGCGCGAATGGATGGGTCGCGTCGAAGCGGTGATTTTTGCGGCCAACACGCCGGTGATGCGCGAGACGCTGGCGCGGGTCGTCGGAAGAAGCTGCAACATCGACCTGGTTATCGACGACATTCGCGAAGAATTGCGCGGCCGGCCCTATGAACTGGTGTCGGTCGCCGGCGGTTGGCAGCACCGGACCAGGAGGGTCTACTCCGATGCAATTCGAGCTGCCACGGGGCAGGGTACGGATGGCGGGCCGGGGTCAAAACCCCTGTCGCAGTCCGAGGCGCTGATCTTGATGTGCATTGCGTATTTCCAGCCGATCACCCGGGCCGAGCTGTCGAGCTTCTTCGGCAAGGAGATCTCGCGCGACCTGATCGGCGTGCTGCGATCGCAGGATTTTATCGCTTCGGGTCCGCGCTCGCCGCAACCTGGCGCGCCCTATACTTATGTGACGACGAAAACTTTTCTCTCGCAGTTCGGGCTCGACACGCTGCGCCAGCTACCGGATTTCGAGGCGCTTGAGGACGCAGGGCTGCTGTCGAAGGAGAAGCTGCTGGCCGGCGATATTCCAGCCGGGCTGGCGAGCGGGGAGGGCGACGGCGAGGACGATGTCGTTGGGGACCAAGCGCCGTGACGGGGGACGTCGTCGCGTTGCGATCCCAGAGACGGTCGATAACTCAGCACCAGGACGACTGGTCGTGCGGCAACCGTTGATCGGGATCGTGAACCGCGACATGGTCGCTGTCGACAAGATTGGCCGGAAAGATCACCAGATTGGTGCCGCCGGCGTGACGCAGCGACGGAACAGGATGCCGCGAAGTCCGGCGGTGATGACCAGATCCGCGAGCTTCCACGATGGCGGGATCTTCTTGTCGATGCGAGCGACCTGGCGCCAGGCACAATCCCACTCCTTCCACGGGCCGTCCCAGATGTCCGGGTCGAAACCCTGCGAAAGGTCGGCTACCTCGGCGAGCGTGATCTTGTAAGCGGCAAGGGTGGCGGGCGGGGTGATGCTGGCTCCCTGCTTGTATTCATCAAGCGCCGTCTGGGTCGCACGCGACAGATAAAGTGCTTCGATGCCTGGCCGGTTGAAACGACCGCCGTCCATCGCTGCGCCTGCACCGCTGGTGGGCAGGAAAGCCCATTTGGGAGTCAGATAGCGATGGAAGATTTCGTCTGGACCGATGCGGGTGATCCTCACCCGCGCGCACCATTCTCGAGATCCCGGATAAAGGCCAGAACCGCCTCGACCTGGCCGCCCGCGACGAGCTCGGCTGCGGTACGATGGCCATAGTCGGCGATCGGTTCATTGCGGTACCAAAAGATCGCCTTGTTGACGTCGCCGGTGAGTTCCGTCGCCGCCGAGATCACTTTCACCATCTCGCGCATCCGGCCCTGCAGGCGCTCCGATGAGGGATTGCGGAGCGTGTTGCGGTGGACACCGGTCAGCTGGGCCAAGTTGGCCACCTTCACGCCCAGCGCCTGCGACAGGCGCTTCGGCGAGATATAAGGCGTGCGCGGCTCCTGCAGGCTATCGACAAAGCCGGAAATCACCGTGGAATGTGCGAGCTGTGCGTGGGCCATGACAAATCTCCGACCTCTCATATGCACAATATATGCACATTCCGATGCATAGCAAGTGGACGGAGGCATCGTCTTGTCCCCAACATGGAGCTGACCGGTTCGGTTGCTCCCGGCGGCATGCGTAGCGCCGGCACCGATTCCACCGCACAGGCATCCGATGCCCAGGACGAAAGGATTGCACGCTTCTCCTGGACGTCCAGCGTCGCGTCAGTCAGCACGTCCTGAGGTCGCTCGAAATGCCGTGCTGGATGGAGCAACCGGTCAAGAAAAACATCAGGACCCTCGGGCCCGATTGGGGGAAAACTCGTCGAAATGGCTCCTTCCATCGATGGTCCTCCGCTTTGAATAGTCTCCTTTGTTGATGTCATCTTTGGTGGCTCTCGCGATTTTCACCAGCCGAAATTTTGGAGAGTTTCGAGCAAATTTCAATGGCCCGACAAGGCCAAATCCTCGCAGTTCAGCCCACGATCAACATTTTTTCGAACCGGTGAAACAATCGGCGTGAATGTCAGTTGTTGCGTCTGGGAAAAGTCGCGCGGCAGCGCCAGGGCGGTCGGGCAGGAGAATCAATCATGTCTTACATTGCCAGGAAGCGACTGAGCATGGGCCTCGTCGCAGGAATCTTGATGCTCTCGGCTGGCGGCTTTGCTCCGGTTTCAGCACAGGAAATCCCGAACGACTTCAGCGCAATCCTGCGTCAGAAGCTGCCGGCCGTGGTCGCGATCACGACGAGGCAGATCATCCAGGACCAAACGATGCTCGACGATTTTCTCAACCCCTTCGACAGCCGCGGGCCTGCCCAGCCGCAGGTGCGAGAAGCTCTCGGCTCCGGCTTCGTGGTCAGTCCGGAGGGCTACATCGTCACCAACAATCATGTCGTGGCCGACTCCACCGAAATCCACGTCGTATTCTCCGATAAGGAGACTTCGCGCGCGCGACTTGTGGGCCGCGATCCAGCAACCGACATCGCGGTGCTGAAGGTCGATCCACGCCCCAACATGACGACCACCGCCTGGGGTGACTCTGACGCAATGCAGCCGGGTGCCTGGACGATCGCGATTGGCAGTCCCTTCGGGCTCGGGGGAACCGTGACCGTCGGCGTTCTTTCCGCCCGCTCGCGCGACATCCAGGCCGGCCCTTACGACGATTTCCTCCAGACAGACGCCTCGATCAACAGAGGCAATTCCGGCGGCCCGCTGTTTAACGCGCGCGGCGAAGTGATCGGCGTCAACACGGCCATCGTCTCGCCATCGGGCGGCAGCATCGGCATCGGTTTCGCCGTGCCGTCCCGAACTGCACGAAGCGTCGCCGATCAGCTGATCCGTACCGGCCGGATTGACCGCGGCTTCATCGGAGTGCGTCTCCAGGAGGTGACGCCGTCGCTTGCCCAAGCGCTTGGGATATCGAGCACCAAGGGAGCGCTGGTCGCCTCGGTCGAGCCCGGCAGTCCGGCGGAGAAGGCCGGCCTACAATCGGGCGATGTAATCACCCGGTTCAGCGGCAAGGACATCCAGGGCGTCCATGACTTGACACTGGCGGCAGCGAACGAAAAGCCAGGGTCGAAAGCGACGCTGACAAGGAACCGCGGCGGCTCCCAGCAGGAGGTGGAGCTGACCGTCGGCCAACGCAAGGACGAGGAGGTGCAGACCGGTGCCGTTCCGAGTCCGGAAGCGGCGGACCAACGCCTCGGGCTGTCGCTCAGCACCATTCCGGACGAAGCGCGCCAGCAACTCGGTCTGCAGCCGGGTACCACCGGCGTGTTTATCCAGGAAGTGGCGCCGAATAGCCCCGCCGCCGAGAACGGCCTTCGACCTGGCGACGTGATTGTCTCGGCCAACAACCGGGATGTGGCACAGCCGTCAGATATCCAGGAGGAGTGGGCAAGATCCCGGCAGCAGCACAAGCCCATTCTGTTGCGCATAAACAGGCAAGGACAATCGCTCTTCATTGCCCTAGCTGCTTCCTGACGTAGCGTGCGTCGAAACCAAAAATGTGGCAAAGTTTCCGTTCCGTATCCGAAAGAACGGAATCAGGTCGCCGGAGCCCAAACATCACTCCAGCCGCCTCCTCCCATCTCGCGCGCGGCAAAAAGCAGCCAGCCGGCCGTGGCTCCCATCATCGTCCGCACTTGAGCAGCTCGTGCCGAGCCCGTGTCAATTTTGACGCACTCCGTTCCTATATAGCGTGATAGAAGACCTTCGCCGCGTTGGCGATGATGAAGACCGGCCTTGCCGGAACCGCGCAGCGAGCGCCCTTCCCGAAGACGCCATATGACCACATCTCGCACGGTCATTGTTGAGACGGCAGCGTCAAAGTTCGCCGCATCAGTTGCAACGAGTTCTGGAAAATCAGGCCGGACTTGATGCCAGCGAATGATAACGTCAGGTCGGCTCGCCGTGTTCTGCATCGCTCGTTGTCGATGGGTGGCGATCATAATCGATGGGCGGGGCAACATAACTTCGGCCTCGGCTCTGCCGAACTCCCTGCCGATTTGGAATGCCGCTGAAAGCTGTCTCATGAACGGAGGGCTGCACGTATTTTGGAGGCATCGTTGGATCTTCCCGCTTTCATTTAGTCGACAATAGCTGGTCCGCTTGGAACGGCAGTCCGTCACCGTTCAAAAGCCACCCGTCGAGGCGGCCCTTTCATTAGGAACCCCTCCACATGACCAAACCCACCCCAACGCGCCGCGGCGCCAACACCGACGTGCGTGCGACCGTGAAGCGGCAGCACCTGCAGGTTCAACACTGGCTTTCGCAGGCGATGCCGTCTTTGTCGCGGTCTAGCTTGCGGCCCCAAGAGCAGTTGGCTGGGTACCAACTTGCTTCATCGCACGAGCTGATTTGGGAACAGGTGCGCCGCGGCTCGCATGAATAGCCGCTTTGTGCGACCTGATGGCGGTTGATTAAGCCAAGCGGCTGGTTAGAAAGCGGCCGGTTGTCGGCATGCGCTAGACGCCACACCCAAGGCGCCTGAAAAGTTCCGGCCCACAGACCGAGCTTTGCCGCCTCTGCCTTCGCCTGCTGCCCCGCATAGGCGCCGTGGCTGTAGAGGGGCCAGTCCAGTGCCAAGCCCTGCTCGACAAGCCAGCGCTGAACGCTACGACCGCCCGCCCGATCGCAGTTCCCGACAAGACGCCCGTACCGATCACGATCGACAAAACTGCAATGCAGCGGTCGCGAAGCTGCCAGGAACTTGTCCAAGGCTTGGGCAGCGCGGCGCCCGCATGGGTAGTCAAAGCCCTTGGCGTCGTCGCAGTGCTGACGGCTCTCGGGCGCGTCGATGCCATTGAAACGAATCCTTTGGCCTGCAATCTCTACTGTGTCGCCATCGATCACCGAGGCGCGGCCTTCCATGTGGCCAGGCAATGGTTCTGTCCAGTTTGTTATCGTGCTCTGTTGGCCGGCGGTGCTCTGGATCGCGAATTGGGTGACTGCGGCGGCAAGCGTGCCGGCGCCGAGGAAGATCAGCCCCAAGAGGGGTCGCGGCAGCCGCCGTAACGGCATTCTTCTGCCGGCGCGCCTTCGCCAGCGGTCAGCCTGATTGGCGCCTTGATAACGGTGGCCTTTGCCCACGCCCGCTCTCCCGGAAGAGAGAATGCCGCCATTCCGGGCGAGAGTCCAGAAGCTGCACTAGCCGGTCGGCAACTGGTCAACGCGGGGGGCACCGGCTCAGCCTTTCAACCGTCTCAACTATGGCCTTCGCAAGCGGGCATCAAGGTCCGCGTGAAGCACCTCCGGGGCGAGGAAGACCTTCGGCACGCCTCGCTGCAGGATTTTTGGGATGAAGACTAGAACGCCGTTTGTGTCTCCAAGACGCGACAACGCAAAGTTCACCGGCCCGGCCAAGCGCCGACTATTTGACAAGCGCGCAAATGGCGTATGCTGTCAGCGTCCAAGCTGTTGGGGACGTAGCGGCTACATGCGCTTGTGCTACCCACCCTGGAGCTGGGGAAGTAACCGGCAAGCTCCTAGAAATTAGAGCATTTGAATTTGACGCGCTGGCACCGCCACCTATGACGACTTTTGGCTTGGGACACCAAGCCTGTGCGGATTTGTCTGGGCTTGTATCACTCGCGCTTGCATACTGGGTGATTTCCCAACCGCCGACGCCGTCCTTCCCCGCCGGACCCTCAGCCCCCATTGCACCTCTAGGTCCCTGCTTGCCGGGAAGACCTTGTGGACCGACAGGCCCTTGGGGCCCTGGGGGGCCTGCCGTTGTGCAACCTGCAAGGAGGGCGACGCATCCTAGAGCGGTAATAATTCTCATGACCACCTTCCCGGTTTCCCGGTGAGTTGACGACAAAAAACATTCGCCAAATCAACCGAATGTACCACCACGCGATTGTCGTGGATAGGAACGCGATCGGCGGCTAACGGAACGTCGCATATGCGCCGTGACGACGGGCGGCCAGCAATCGTAGCGTAGAGTGTTGACGCGCCTTCCTTGCCGTTGAAGCTCTCGATGAAGCCGTATCCGGCATGATGTTCTTGGTGCCATCGTTTGTTCGGTACGTCAGGTTCGTTAAGCTTGGCGCATCCGGGCCACGGGGCACCGGGAGCACGCAAGTGCGGGCAGGCCGGCGTATGCAGATGAACTGCGAGTTCGAGCACATTATCTGGCCGCCCCTACGACTCGCCCGGATGCGCTGCGAGTGCGGATCCGTATTTGTCGTGTTGCCCGCTCGCTCCCTGTTCGTGACCAACGATGGAGGGAACCGTGCGTATTATCGGCATGGACATACACCGCGTAACCGCCGAGGTCGTGTCGTTGCTTGATGGCGAGATCGTCAAGCTCGGCCGCGTTCAAATGCTGCGCAATAAGCTCGAGGAGTTCGCCAGGAAGGAACTCACCCACGATGATCATGTGGTGATCGAGGCGACAGGCAATGCTGCTGCCGTCGCTGAAGTGCTGTCGCCCTACGTCCATCGGATCGTGATCGCCAATCCCAAGCAGGTGCACATGATCGCGCACGCGAAGGTGAAGACTGACACGATCGACGCACTGTCCTTGCGAAGCTCTACGCCTCGGGCTTTCTGCCGGAGGTCTGGGTTCCGGATCCGGGGACCCTTGCCCTCCGAAGACAGGTCACCAGGCGGACACAGCTGGTTCGCCAGCGTTCGCGGCTGAAGAACCTGATCCAGTCAATCCTCCACGCCCACCTGATCCCGCCGTGTCCGCATGGGAACCTCGTCGGGATCAGCGGGCGCAAATGGCTGACGAGGCAAATATTGCCTGCGGATGAGCGCGCCGCCATCGAGCGCCACCTCGGCTTGATTAACCAGATCAACGAGACGTTGACGGTGGTCGAGGCGGATATAGCCGTACATGCCCTTCAGGATCCGACAATCCGCCGCCTGATGACGTTGCCCGGCCTCGACGTCACCGTGGCTGCGAGCGTTGCCGCGGCAATCGGCGACATACGGCGCTTCAGCGATCCACAGAAGCTCGTTGACTATCTTGGCCTCAATCCGAGCGTGCGGCAGTCCGGTGAGGGGCCAGCCTATGACGGGCGCATCACGAAGCAGGGCCGCGGCCATGCGCGGGGGATGCTGGTCGAGGCGGCATGGGCGGCTGTGCGATCGCCAGGACCTCTTCGCGCCTCCCACAAGCGGATCGCCTCGCGCCGCGGGAAGCACATCGCGGCCGTCGCCACTGCGCGCAAGCTTGCAATGATCATCTGGCACATGCTGAGCAAGGATACCGCAAAAAAGCCTCGGCGCTGGGTCGTTGCGCCGAGGCTTTGGGCACGTACAAGCTACACCAACATGTCCGTTTATAAACGTGCGCTAATAATGTAAAAAACGGTGAACCACGCACAGGCGGAAGGGCGCACGCTCAAAGCTGGGGTGAAGCGGCAATATCAGTCATGACAAGTTGCGCGCCCTGATTGTTCCACCTGGCTTTCGACCGAACGAGGGGACGAGGATGTCGGCTGTGTTGATTTGGCAAGATGATGTACTCCGTCACCGCTCATGCCGATGAAGGGAGGCTTGAACCGCAAATCTCGAAATGTCTAGTGATGGCCACTGGGACCCCGCACATTCGGGGATTCGAAGCTGATTTTCAGGTGGTGCTAAGCAAGGCCGGCAAGGTGGAGACGATCACCGTTATGCTAGGTATGCTCATACATCGCGCTTTGCTCTGAGTGGCGGCCCAGCAGCTTGGGTTAGGGGGGCCGCTGGGCCTGACCAGCGAGCGTTCGGGAATGCTCGACTGGCCGGTTAGTATTTTAGATAAATCTAATATAATCGAACCATGCGAACGAAGTACGCGGCGGTAAGAAAGTGGCTGGCGTCCGATTCACTTACCGCGCGGTTTTGCCTTGGGTTCTGGCGAGCTTTCGGAGGGGTTTGCAGCCAATTTTGCAGATCGCCGATCTGTTACCCACAGGGACTTTTTCCTCGCCACCAATTCGTCACGATCGCCCTCAGCGGTCGCTCGGCTATGCA